>JBAVQD010000001.1:0-1921 GCA_049693675.1 Candidatus Sulfotelmatobacter sp.
TGCCCTTCCCGATCAAAGTCAAAAGCAAGCGGGCGAGGGCGCCCGCTCCACACCTGCTCCACACCTCTCAAATTTCACTACTGCAGTAACCCTCCGTTGGTGGGTGGCTCTTCTTCGGGCGCTAAGACTACTGCGGCGGCTACGCGGTCGCCTGGTTCCATGTTCAGAAGCCTTACGCCTTGGGCGTTGCGGCCGGATTCGCGGATGGTTTTCGAATCCATGCGGATGATTTTGCCGTAGTGGCTGATCAGCATGACTTGCGAGTTTTCATCGACCAGGGCGATGGCGACTACTTTGCCGACACGCTCGGTGGTTTTGACATTGATTACGCCTTTGCCGGCGCGGTTGGTGAGACGGTATTCGTCGGCGGGAGTGCGCTTGCCGTAGCCGTTTTCGGTGACGGAGAGGATTAGATTTCCTTTCTGAGTTAGGTCGACGACTTCGCCTGGCGGGATTTCTGTTTCGAGGCTCGCTTCGCTCGCTGGACGGGCGGAGGCGCCCGTCCCTCCATGTTCCGTGCCGGGTTTCGGCGTTACCGTCATTCCTACTACGTAATCGCCTTCGTCGAGGTTGATGCCGTTGACGCCATAGGCGGCGCGACCCATGGGGCGAACGTGGCTTTCGTCGAAGCGCACGGCCATGCCTTCGTGCGAGGCGATGAAGACGATTTGATCGCCGTTGGTGATGCGGGCGGCTACGAGTTCGTCTCCGGTTTCGATGTTGATGGCGTTGATGCCGTTAGAGCGCACGTGCATGAACTCGCGCAGCTCGGATTTTTTTACCAGGCCGTTGCGGGTGGCGAAGAAAATGTATTTGTTTTCTTCTTCGAGATTGCGCACGGCGAGCATGGTACGGACGGTTTCGCCGGGTTGCAGTCCGATCAGATTGCCGATGTGCTTGCCTCGGCCGGCGGCGCTTACGTCGGGAATTTCATAGACCTTGAGCCAGTAGACTCGGCCTTTGTTGGTGAAGATGAGAATGTAGGCGTGGGTGGAGGCGATGAAGAGGTGCTCGACGAAATCTTCTTCGCGAGTCTTCATGCCGGTGCGTCCGCTGCCGCCGCGACGCTGCATGCGGTAGGTGGAAATCGGCGTGCGCTTCATGTAGCCGGAGTGGCTGAAGGTGACGGCGACTTGCTCATCGGCGATTAAATCTTCGAGGACGATTTCGGCGGCTTCGTCTTCGATGCGGGTGCGGCGCTCGTCTCCGTAGAGTTCTTTCACTTCTTCGAGTTCTTTGATGATGACGCTGCGAAGTTTTTTCTCGGAGGCCAGGATGGCTTCGTAGTCTTCGATGCGCTCGCGAACCTCTTTCAGTTCGTTGGAAATTTCGTCGATCGAAAGTTTGGTGAGGCGATGCAGTTGCAGTTCGAGGATGGCTTCGGCCTGGCGCGCGGTGAAGGGTTTTTCGGGATCGAGCTTGGGAGCGCGGCCGGTGGTATTGATATCGATTTTCTTGCCGCCGAAGTAGGCGACTAAGTTTTCACGAGCGTCGGCGCGATTGGAGCTGGCGCGGATGATAGTGATGACGTTGTCAAGATGATCTAGCGCGTTGAGATAGCCTTCGAGAATGTGCTCGCGGTCTTTGGCTTTTTGCAGCAGGAATGCGGTGCGGCGGCGGACGACTTCGACGCGGTGGTTAATGAAGTGCTTGATGGCCTGGATGAGGCCCATTTCGCGGGGCTGTCCGTTGACCACCGCCAGCAGGATCATGGAAAAACCTTCCTGCATGGAAGTGTGCTTGTAGAGCTGGTTGAGAACGATCTGCGGCTCGGTGCCGCGCTTGAGTTCGACCACGATGCGCATGCCGTCGCGATCGCTTTCGTCGCGCACGTCGGAGATGTCTTCGATCTCTTTGTCGTTGACCAGTTGCGCGATGCGCTTGACGAGAACGGACTTATTTACCTGATAGGGAATTTCGG
>JBAVQD010000002.1:0-13569 GCA_049693675.1 Candidatus Sulfotelmatobacter sp.
TCTCCGTAAGTCAGCGACAAACCCCAATGCCTGTACCCACCCTCTTGACGGCGCAGGGAAGCTAAATAGGACAATCTGGCGAGCAGTCCGGCGACGGCCGCCAGAGTAGTTTCTCGCAGATCCTGCAGAGCCGATTTCAAGGTCATATCGCGTCAGCGGATGTTACGAATTCCGAACAACTCGCGGTCCACAGTGCTCTTTTCACCAGGGCAGAAGCCATGACAGTATCACGGTTCAATTTTCAAATACAAGGAGAAACCCCATCGTGAAACGCACATTACTTATCGTCGCAGCAGCTGTACTTTTCCTCAATACACTGGTAGTTCCAACCGTAGCCCACGCCGATGGCGGGACTGGCAACGGCGGCACTTGTTCCGGATCGCAGGCCTGCAAGCCGTAGTCCCGAACTGGGCGTTACAAAAAACGAACAGGCCGACAACTAAGTTGCCGCGGGGCGCTCGTCGCGCTACAGTGACCACTTACGGTCATGCTGCAGCCGCATTCATTCTTGTGGCACTACTTGTGGGTTGCTCCCTGTGTGTTCCTAGCGCTTCTTGCTCTCCAGATGTGGAGACGTGGGTTGCACAGGGAGTTTCCCGCGTTCTTCTGTTACGCAATTATTGAGGCAGCAGGAGGTGTCTTCACCTATGTAATCGACGTTAGTCCGTCGGTTTCGGCTGCGATTTATTGGCGGAGTTCGTTTGCTTTCCTGGTAGTTGAAGCATTCATAAAATTCATTGTGATTGGCGAGGTTCTTACTCACCTGCTGCGTCGTTACCCTTCGTTGGGTAGAATGGCGAAAGTTCTGATTAGCGGTGTTGGTATCGTTCTGGTATTTACCGCGACGATCATTGCCGCCTTTTCGAATCCCTCGACATTCTGGCTCATTTCGGCGACCCGCGTCCTGGGGCGAAGCGTTAGCGTGGTGCAGTGCGGGCTGATTCTTTTTCTCTTCCTTTTTGCCGCTCACTTTCACTTGACGTGGGAACGGTCTGTCTTCGGGATCATATTCGGTTTCGGCATTTCTGCTGCCGTCTTCCTCGCTCATTGGGCTCTTATGACCGATTGGCTCTTCGGCCAGAAGAGCTACCTCCTAGATTTCCTTAACATGGCCACGTACCACGTTTGCGTTCTTATTTGGTGCTACTACCTCCTAGTACCCCAGAAAAATGCCATTACGTCTGCGGTTCTTTTGCCTGAGCATAATCTCGACATCTGGAACCGGGAACTGGAGCGTTTACTCCAACCATGAATCTGGCCATCATCCTTGTTATTTCAGCTGCGGTTGCGCTGGGCGTGATTTTGCGCCTGGCCGTATCCCGAAGCCTGCAGGCCAAGCGAAGCCTCCATTCAGCGGCAGCGATTCGTTCGCTCGATGTGGAGGCATTCCGTAATCTGATCAACCCCGCCGAGGATGAATATCTTAGGCGCCGGTTGCCTCCACGGCAATTCCGTCAAGTGCGCCGTGCGCGATTACGGGCTATGGCGGCGTATGTCCAAGTCGCGGGAAACAATGCCGGTGTTTTGGTGGGCTTGGGCGAAGCTGCACTGGCCAGCCCGGACCCAAGAGTGGCCGACGCTGCACGGCAACTGGTAGAGCACGCGCTCCTGCTTCGTCGCAATACCACGCTGGCTCTGGCTCGGATTTATGTGGCATTGGCGTTGCCAAGTTCCAACTTCGCCGCCGTGCGCGTGGTGGAGCGGTATGAGCAAGTAAGCGGGTCGGCCATGTTGCTGGGCCGGCTGCAGAACCCGCGTGCTGCCGTTCGCCTTTCAGCGCGAATCTGACCGAACATTTGTGATCTAACTCACAAACCTTCGAAGTTCACACACCTGTAGCGGGCTTCGCGAAACTGGCGAGGTTACTTGCGCACTACCTTCCGATATTCATGCCTTGTTTTCGCTACCCCTTCTGGTGTAAAAACCAGCGGAACCTGTCCCCTCACAGAAATCTTGTCGCATTCACGCACAGCTGACATTGGAGTTGTTGGGCCGGCACAATCAAAGCGCTGGAAGCAAGGAGACTCTATGATCCGCATGATCACGTTCCGCAGCATGAAATTCTTCTTCGTCTCAATGTTTGTTGTGTTGCTTTGTTCGTTCGCTTTCGGTCAAGGTGGTGCGGCGACCGGAGACCTGCAGATAACCGTAAAGGATGCGAAGGGCAACGGTGTGAGTAATGCGACAGTCACGGTGAGCGATATTGCCAAAGGTCTGGCGCGCACTGCGACTGGCAATGGACTTGGTAACTATGTTGTTCGCCAGTTACCGCCCGGTGTTTACACCGCAACCGTGGAAGCTCCGGGGTTCGCCAAGGCCCGGGCTAACGACGTGAGCATCACGGTGGGCGGAGTGGTGGACCTTCCCGTCTCGCTGGCGGTCGCTACCGGTAAAGAGGTGGTGGAGGTCAATGCTCAAGCGGAGTTGGTGGAAACCTCACGCACCTCATCGACGGACACGATCGGGCAACGCCGGATCGATAATCTTCCCATCAATGGCCGCAACTATATCGACTTCACGTTGACAGATTCGCAGGTGGAGCGGGACAACGCCCCGAACACGGGAGCCGCGCCCACGTCCGGATTGAACATAAACGGGCAGCGTGCGCGCGCCAACCTGGTAAATGTGGACGGGGCCGACGCCACCGATAACGCCACGAACGGAGTCCGCTCCACTGTTTCTCAGGAAGATGTGCAGGAGTTTCAGATCATCACCAATAACTATGCTCCTGAATACGGGCGCGCCTCGGGTGGAGTGGTGAATATCATTACTCGTTCGGGGTCGAATGAATTTCACGGCGACGTCTATGCCTTTGTACGTAACCGGAGCTTTCAGGCAGTGAACCCGTTCAGTACTGTTCCGCATCCTGCTTATACGCGGGTGCAACCCGGGATCGCATTCGGCGGACCGATCAAGAAGGACAAGACATATTTTTATTTTGCTTACGAAGCCACACGGCGGCATGAAACGGGATTCTCCGATATTGGTGCAGCGAACAATTTGTCATATTACCAACTGCAGAATTTCGATACGTCGACAACTGCCGGGGGATTGATTCCGGTTCCTTTCGGAAACATCCAGGTGACCGGCGCGCAGGCGGCGTTCCTGGGGCCTGGACTGGCCCAGCTCGCCGCGACCAATCCCGCGGCTTTTGGAAAGATCGCACTCAGCGTGCCGCAATACGAATTCCTTCTCGGAGCATCGTCAGGGATGGCCTTGAATGGAGTATGGCCGACCGGACTCACAGGATTCCCAGGCATCAGCGGGTTCGCTACGACTTGCAGCGCGCCACCTTGCTTCGTTCCTGCTTCTTATCAAACGTTGGGATCGCAGTCGGGAAATTTTCCCGTGTTTGAGGGGACGAGTCTCTACTCGTTGCGCATCGATCACAACATCAGCACGAATCATCGCCTGATGCTGCGCGCGAACGTAAGCCCCAGCACAGTGACGGGGATTGAAGTCAGCGGTCAGGATCAACCGTTCGGACAGAACGCGTATTCGCGAACTTCCGAGCAGACCTACCGTGATGTTGCTGGCGTTGTTCAGGAAACCTGGACGATTGGAAACAACAAAGTGAATGACTTTCGTTTTCAGTACGCGCGGCGTGGCCTCTCGTATTTTTACAACACTGCGATTCCCGGCGGGTCGGACCCGGCGGTGAACATTCCGGGATTTGCTTATTTCGGCCGAGAACCTTACTCCTACATTCAGCGCGTTGAGCAACGCTATCAATTCACTGACAATTTTTCCTGGACGATCGGCCGTCACGATACCAAGTTCGGAGTCGACTTCAATTACATTCCTACCTCCGCCACTTTCACGGTGAACTATGGCGGTGTCTATGATGTGGGCTCCATTGCGGCCTTCCCCTCGCCGTTTCCCATGCTGAATCCCGTACAAGCTTATGGTGCTGGATTGCCTTCGGACTTCATTCAAGGAATCGGGAACCCGCGAGATTCGTTTCCCAACAAGCCTTTGGGCGTGTTCTGGCAGGATTCGTGGCGGGTTCGTCCGAACTTCACTTTGAACTACGGCGTGCGTTATGACATCGAGTTCCCGCCGCAGTTCAAATCTCCGACAGCGCTGGCTTTAGCGGGCTACAACTACCTTGGATTGCAAAAAGGAATTCAGACCGATACCAATAACATCGCACCTCGCATCGGAATCGCCTGGGATCCCAAAGGCGATGGCAAGACGGTGATTCGAGCGTCCTACGGATTGTTCTATGACCATCCTCTGTTGGGACTCTATTTCCTGGGCGATGCTTCCGACGGATCGACGAGCGGCCAACTCGTTTTCGCCGGCACCGGCTTTTGCACTGGCGCGGGAAACCCGGCGAATTTGAATGCGTTCCCCATCTTCCAGGGACTTCAAGGGCAACCGCAATGCGCGCCATCATTGTCTCCTGCGGCGAATGCCAACCTCGGTTACTTGCCCAACCAGCAGCAGTTCAATTCGTTTCAGCCGAATTCCATTTTCCTGAACCAGAACTATTTAAATCCATCAACGTTCCTGCCCCTGGCCTTTCAGCCGTTCGGCTATCCGCAGGCCAAGAACTTCGTTTACGCGTACTCGCAGCAGGCTAACCTCAGCATCGAGAAGGATCTGGGAGGCGGCTATACCTTCAATCTGGCCTACAACTTTAATGGCGGACGGCATCTGAATCGCCCGATCAATGCAAACACGATTCGGGGCGATTTGATGATTTCGAATTTTGAAACGGCACTCGCCGCCGGCCAAACTCCGGCTAGCCCGTTCACCGTGAGCGGCTGTGGCGTCAGTCCTGGAGGAAAACCGTACGTTGATTCCTCGCTCCTGAATTTCTTCCGGCCCTCTGGTTTGAACCCATCGATTGCCGGCGCTTACCTTGCCAGCGGGGGATCTGCGTGCGTGGGGTTGGCACAGACCATCTTGCAGGGATTGGCCAAGCAGGGTTTCAATGCCAACTGCGATCCTACGACTCTCGCGAACTGCATTCCATTCGGTGACGTGGACGCCAACTACTCGAATGGCAGCTCTGTCTACCATGGGCTGACTGCCAATCTCCGCAAGCGCTTCAACCGGCACTATGAGCTGCTCGCATCCTACACCTGGTCGCACACGATCGACGATTCTACCGACTTGCAGGCCACACTCACGCCACAGGACAGTTACTATCCATCTCTCGATCGTTCAAGTTCTCTTTTCGATCAGCGCCACCGCTTTGTATTCAGCGGTGTCTACCAGTCAGGCAAACTGGGTGGCAGTGGCTTTACCAGCAAGGTGTTCAGTAATTGGACCGTAGCTCCGCTGGTTGAGTTCGACTCCGGAAGACCGTTCAACATCATTACGGGCAATGACGACAACCTGCAATTGTCCTCACTGACGGGAAGACCGAACACCTTCGTCAACCCAGCGTGTACGGCGCTTGGCTATCCGGCTGTTTCCTCGAAGTATTCGCCGACTGGAGCTTTTCAGGAGCCTTGTGGTGCCGATTTCAAGGGGACTCTACTTTCGCTGGATGGCAATCTCGGCCGCAATGCCGGAGCCCAGCCCTGGACCGTCTTCGATGACCTGCGCATCGCCAAGCGGATCTACTTTGCCGAGCGCCTAAACACGGAATGGATTGCCGACATGTTTAATATTGCCAACCGTTATAATGTGGCCGCGGTCAGCCCGCTATTTACCAATGCCGGCCAGGCAACGGCCGCTTACGACCCTCGGCAGTTTCAGTTTGCGGTAAAACTTTACTGGTAGTCCGTTTCACGCTAAGTTGCCGATTTGGATCGGGGCGGCGCGAACCGTTCTGGACTTCTTCGCCAGGACTGGGCCAGGACTGGCCAGAGCGCCCGCAGCCAAAGGCTGGTGTTACACTTCCTCTTCACCCATCCTTGGCGCTTGCCCGGAGTTCGTTCTTCCATGTCCCAGCCCCATGTTCCTACGCCGCGGACCCGTCTGGTCCGTGAGGCGGATCGTGCTGTTTATGATCGTGAAGCCGCGTACCGCATCCTCGACGAAGGTTTCTTGTGCCACGTCGGCTTCGTGGTGGATGGCCAGCCTTTTGTGATTCCGACGTCTTACGGACGCAAGGATGACAGCCTTTATATTCACGGATCGGCCGCCAGCCGTATGTTGCGACAGTTGAAAGAGAGCGTGCCGGTTTGTGTGACTGTAACTTTGCTCGACGGGCTTGTGCTCGCGCGGTCTATTTTTAATCACTCCATGAATTACAGGTCGGTAGTGATCCTGGGTAAAGCTACGCTGGTGGATGATCCGAAGGAGAAGCTCGAAGCCCTGCGTCTGCTTTCTGAACACATCATTCCCGGGCGCTGGGCGGACTCGCGCCAGCCGAATGAGCCGGAGCTCAAAGCGACATCCGTGCTGCGGCTGCCAATTGAAGAGTTCTCGGCCAAAGTTCGCAGTGGGCCCGTGGTTGACGACGAAGCGGACTATTCTTTCCCGACATGGGCGGGGGTTGTTCCGCTGAAGATGGTTGCGGGGACGCCGATTGATGATTCGCGAATATTGCCCGGCCAAACGGTGCCAGAATACGCGCGAAGGTACTCGCGCAAAAAGATAGGGTTTTCCTATTGCCAGGATGGTTAAGGAAGCGTATCCTTGCAGTAAGGATGATTGGTAAGGATGAGCAGATTTAGCACAATTACAAGTAAGGGTCAGCTGACGGTTCCTCAAGAAATCCGGAAACGGCTGGGGCTGCAAACTGGCGACCGCGTCGAGTTTGTGATGGAGAAAGACCGCACTGTGATTCGGCCGGCCCGTTCGGAAGCAAATCCCTTCGAGAAGTTCATCGGAATTTTGGGCCCTTTCCCCGGAGGGGAAGAGGGAATAACGGCCTGGATTGACGATATGCGCGGCGATAAAGACTACGAATGAGGACGGCGCTCGACACGAATATCCTCTCCTTATTTTGGTCGGGAGAACCTTCTGCGGCTGCGATTGCCGATCAGCTGTCAATGGCGCGCAGCGAGGGAGCGTTAGTAGTGAGCGCCCCGGTCTTCGTTGAGCTGACGGCTATTCCTACAGGCAGTGCGCAGCGCGTCGAAAAATTGCTCGAGGACATGAACATCGCAGTCGACTTCGACCTCGGCGAAGATGTCTGGCGGCTCGCTGCAACGAGCTTTGCGGCTTATGCCTTTCGCCGGCGCCGCTCCGGCGGAGGTTCGCCAAAACGTTTGCTTGCGGACTTCGTCATCGCCGCGCATGCGGTGCTGAGGGCCGACAGGCTTATGACCCGCGACATGAATCTCTACGCACTCGATTTTCCGACCCTACGGCGGATTTGAGGAACACCCAGCGAAATGAGCAACTCAGACTGGATTGACGGACGGATAGCGCAGCAGGTAGCGCGGTTGATCGAATCTGGTGAGCCATGGGGTTCCCGTTTGTGCGCCATTGTGGAAGGGATTTCGAACCAAGAAGGAGTCGTCAACACGTTTGCCACATCAGTCAAACCGGATGTTCCAGGGGAGACCTATGCAAGGAAATATCTCGAGGCTCTGAAAAAGGCAAAATCCGACTTGCAGACAGAGGCTGCCCGTAGCGGATCAGCCACTGACTACGAGGGGGAGATAGTCTATTGGTCCGTTCATGCCGCAATTGTTCGCGACGGGGCGGGAAAGACCCCAACGCCCATCGATCTCACTTCGCTGTACCAAGAGTTCAAAGCTAAGTACTTCAATGACTCAGTACCAGAGCTGTCGCAGAGTTTTTCATGCACTTTTGGCAAACTTCCCTTTGACTCCTCCGGAATTTGCTACCTGGAGGAGGACGCGTCAAGACTCGGGATAGGACCAGGCATACGGATCAACGAGAAGCTACAAGAGTTCCCTGCGGAAGCAAAGGTAGCGCTGCTTCACGAAATGATTCATGCAACCGGAGTCAGAAAGCATAAGCACGATTTCGTAGTTGCGATCATCGAACTTTTCGAGAAGAAGGCTTATATCGATCCACTGATCCTGTGAAATTGCCTTTTACAGGATCAGCAGCAGCTTACCCGCGATCTTACGGGATTCCATGTCCCGGTGTGACTGCGGAGCCTCTGCCAGGGGATAGGTCTTCGCAATCCGAAGTTTAAGTTTGCCTTCCGCGATCATGCCGAACAGGGCGCTGGTGCGGGCCAGCAGTTCCTCGCGCGTCGCGGTGAAGTGCGCTAGAGTGGTCCGGGCCATGTACAGCGATCCTTTTTCCGACAACTTCGCCGGATCTACGGGTAGAACTGGCCCACTCGACATGCCGTAAAGCACGAGAATTCCGCGGAGACGCATGACATTCAGGTTTTTGTCGAAGGTTGCTTTGCCCACTCCGTCGTAGACTACTTCGACGCCCTTGCCGTCTGTCAGGTGCTTTACTTCGGTTTCAAAATCCTGCTTGGTGAAGACGATTACAGCGTCGGCTCCGGCCTCGCGCGCCAACTGGGCCTTCTCCTCACTTGAAACCGTGCCGATCACGCGGGCGCCGATCGCGCGCGCCATCTGTACCAGCAGATGCCCGACTCCTCCCGCCGCCGCATGGACCAGCGCCGTCTCACCCGCCTTTAGTTTGTGCGCGTCATTTACTAAATAGTGAGCTGTCAAGCCGTGAACCATCGCCGCGGCAGCCTGCTCATCGCTGATGGCGGTGGGCACCGGCACAAAATGTTCTTCAGGGGATACCACGAACTCGGCGTAGGATCCCAACACTCCGCTCCATGCCACTCGGTCGCCGACTTTCACGGTTTTGGCCTGCGAACCAACCGCAGTGACCACGCCTGCACCTTCTTGTCCGGGGATGAAGGGCAACGGCGTGCGAAATCTGCCGTCGCGGAAATAGCCATCGATTGAGTTCACGCCGGCAACTGCGACCTTCACCACTGCTTCGGCGGCTTTTGCCTGCGAAACCGGAACTTCCATCAGTTCCATTACCTCTGGGCCGCCCGTTCTCTGTACGCGGATTGCTTTCATTTTTTCCTTAACTAGCGCCGTTCGTTCGAGGGCATCTTTCTCGCGCGCGAGGCAAGACGCCCTTAGGACAGCCGGCAAGATGCCGACGCTACACTAAAAAATCGATTGAGAAAATCGGCCAGAATTTACGGGATCAGCAGCAGTTTCCCGGTCGTTTTGCGGCCTTCCAGATCTCGATGAGCGCGCTGCGCTTCGGCCAGCGGGTAAGTATGCTCGATGCGCAGTTTGAGCTTTCCGGTGGCGATCATGGTGAATACGGCTGCTGACCGCGCCACCAACTCTTCTCGGGTGGCAATGTAATTGACAAGAGTGGGCCGGGTTACGTAGAGCGATCCTTTTTGCGACAACGCGATGAGATCGAATGGCGGCACGGGTCCGCTCGAGCCTCCGAACAGCACCATCATCCCGCGCGGCCGCAAGACGTTGAGTCCCTTCTCGAACGTAGTCTTTCCCACTGAATCGTAGACAACGTCCACTCCTTTGCCGCCCGTCAAGCGTTTGGTCTCTGCTTCGAAGTCGGACTGGGTGTACAGGATGACTTCATGCGCACCGGCAGCACGCGCCAGTTTAGCTTTTTCCTCGGTCGAAACCGTGGCGATCACGCGGGCGCCGATATTGTGTGCCATCTGCACCAGGAGAAGCCCCACGCCTCCGGCCCCGGCGTGAATCAGCGCCGTTTCGCCTTGCTTCAACGGATAAGTATCGTGCGATAAATAGTGAGCTGTCATTCCCTGCAGCATGGCTGCCGCGGCTTGTCGGTCACTCACGGCCTGGGGAACTGGAACCAGGCGATCCGCTGGAACCGCGGCATATTCCGCGTACGCGCCCTGGACGCCACACCAAGCCACACGATCTCCGACTTTGAATGACTTCACCTCCGCGCCGACTTCCGTTACTACGCCGGCGCCCTCTTGTCCCGGGACGAAAGGAAGCGTGGTCTTGTAGCGGCCTTCGCGAAAGTAAACATCGATGAAATTGACCCCAGAGGCGGCCAGCTTTACCACTGCCTCGCTCGCTTTCGGCTGCGGTACCGGGAGCTCCGCCAGTTCCATCACTTCCGGTCCACCCACTTGTTTAACCTGGATAGCTTTCATGCTTGCCTTCGATTCGTTTCGCAGCACAAAGGATACCATTTCGTGACTTGCTCGTCCGCAGCTCGAGTCGCTAGAAAAGCGGGCGGTTCAAAGTGATCCATAATGCGAACCGGCAAATGCGAGTTGGGTCTTCTGCTACACTTGCCCGTTCTTCTAAGGAGCTCTTTGTCATGGCTGAAAAGAAGCCGCAGAACCTGGCAAACCACGCCAAATTTGATCCGCTTTTTCACTTTGTAGTGGGGCCGGTCTTCATCCTCGCCGCCATCAGTGGGACCATTCACTTTCTCTGGCACCCCAGCTTCCACTCGGCGTCATTTTTCGTGATCTCGGTTGCGGCGTTAATTGCGATCTACAAGATTCGCCTTTACGCACTCAAAGTGCAAGATCGCGTCATTTGTCTGGAGGAACGGTTGCGTTTGACGGCCTTGTGTTCCGAGCCCTTGCGCTCGCGTATTCCTGATCTGATGGTTGAGCAATTGATCGCTTTGCGTTTCGCCTCCGATGCGGAAGCGCCCGGGCTGGCCGAGCGAGCGCTGTCAGAAAAGCTGTTGCGGGCGGACATAAAGAAAGCAATCCAGAATTGGCGACCGGATTACTCGCGAGTCTAAGGCTCGCGGCTAGCCGAAAAAGGGGAGTGATGGTTGCCGAAAATCCTCTTTTCAAACCTTTAGCGGGTTTCCTTCGTCTGAATAGAGGTGAACGGGGTAACCATGGGTGACGGTGTCGAAAGTAACGAGCGCAGGTCCTTTTCGGCGTTGACCCGAAGACGACCGCAGGGTACGATTTTTGATAGAATCCACGGGTCATCGACAGCAGGGACAATCCGTATCTTCTAGAGAACTATGAGAGTTGCAAAACTCCAAATGCGGATCGCGGTGCTGGCGGTAGCGGCCCTGGCAGCCTCGTCCTGTCAGACGGCCCAGAAGCCGGTTGCCGTGGCGCCGCCTGGAACACCGCCGCCTCTCAGCGCCAAAGCGTCCGCTACAACTTCTCCTCAAGCCGAAGCTGAGGCATCGCAGCCCAAGCAGGACGTGACGCACGATCTCGCGCCAGCCAGCGCAGTTAGCCCTGAAACGTTGCCGAAACCTGCTGCCGATCCGGTGGGGGATCTGGTTGCCAGTGTGGAGAATAAATATCAGGCAGGCCTCGCGAAGTATCAGGCGGGTCAGGCCGATGCAGCCAAAGAGGATTTTGACAGCGCTTTTAATGCGTTGCTCGAAAGCAAACTGGATATACGTTCCGATGATCGGCTGCAAAAGGAATTTGACCGGATTTCAGAAGGCGTGAATCAGCTCAATCTAAGTGATTCAGCCGCCGACTCCGAGGCGGAGAAATCGGAACCCGCTCCCATCGACGAAACCAATGGCATCACGCCTTCCGCGGATGCCAACACACGAGCAAAAGCTCAGGAGGAGATCAAATCGACTCACTCCGACTTGCCGCTCATGATGACGGACCAGGTCGCCGGCTATATCAGCTATTTTTCCAATCGTGGACGCGGAACATTCGAGCGCGCCTTTGCCCGCTCCGGCCGCTACCACGACATGATGGTTCGAATCCTTAAGCAAGAGGGCGTTCCGCAGGACTTGATTTATTTGGCGCAGGCCGAATCTGGATTCCAGCCCACGGCGGTCTCCCGCGCCGGTGCCCGTGGCATTTGGCAGTTCATGGGCAGCCGCGCACGCGGTTATGGTTTGCAGCACAGCATGTGGGTGGATGATCGTCAGGACCCCGAGAAGTCCACCCGCGCCGCCGCCCGTCACTTGAGAGATCTTTATGCTCAGTTTGGTGATTGGTATCTGGCCATGGCCGCTTATAACTCCGGTCCGGGGACCGTGCAGGCGGCGGTGAAGCGTACCGGATATGCCGACTTCTGGGAACTTTACCGGCGCAACGTTCTTCCTAAGGAAACGCGGAATTACGTTCCTATCATCCTGGCCGTGACCATCATGACCAAGAACCTTTCACATTATGGTTTTGATGATGTGTCGATGGATGAGCCTGCGGCGTTTGATTCAGTAACTATCAATTATCCTGTGGATTTGCGTCTCGTCGCCGACTGTGTGGATGCGACTCTGGAACAATTGCAGCAACTAAACCCCGGCCTGCTGCGTCTGAGCACGCCCAAGGACGGGACTTTCGAGCTTCACTTACCAGTAGGGACGAAAACACAGTATCAGACGACCATTGCTTCGATTCCGACCGGCATGCGCGTTTGGTGGCGCTATCCTACGGTGCATTCCGGAGACACTCTGGCATCGTTGGCGCGAACCTACCGGACTACGCCCAAGTCGATCAAGGAAGCCAATCAACTCGACAGTGCAGAGCTTCAGACGAATGCCAAGCTGATAATCCCGGTCGCTCCCAGCAAGCACGTCAGCGATACAGCGACCTATGCCCGCCGGATCACGCGCTACAAGGTCCGCAGAGGCGATACGGTGCAAACGGTGGCGGAGAACTTCGGGGTTTCGGCGCGGATGCTGCGGCGCTGGAACGGCTTGCGCGGTGACAGTTTACGTGGACGAACTGTGCTGGCGTTGCACCTGCCGGTTTCCCCAAACGGGGAAGTTGCTTCCTCCGCGTCGAGCAGGCGATCGTCTAAGGCAGTGCACACCACTTTGGCCAAAACTGGCTCGGCTAAATCTGCAGGAGCTTCGGATGAAGCCTCGGCTGAGCAGGCTAGCGTGCTGCACCACAAGGTAAAGTCCGGCGAAACACTCTACTCGATCGCTACTACCTACAAAACTACAGTGGCTGCCCTTAAGCGTAATAACCAGAATGTCGCGACCCTGCGCCCGGGTATGATTCTGGTCGTTGAACCCGCCCGCTAGGATTCCTCAAACCGCGTTCTAACCGGGCCCTCAGGTCCGGCGGCCTTTTCCCCGGAAAGACCCAATTGTTCTTTCTTTTGCTCGCACACTGTGATAACAGATAAATCAGCAACGTTGTGATGATGGTCCTTGCAGCCTGCACCAAACGTCGTGCTATAATCGCGCGCCGTTCCAGCACAGAGTTTCTGGTGGTCTTTTAATTTCCCGTACCCGCCGCCTTGCGTGGTTATCCGTGCGCAAGGGGCAAAAATAAGATCAGGAGGAGCAATGACGTTCTACGATCCCACACTCTACGGACGTGATGACGAAGAAGAATTCGGCGACAGCGGCGCCTACAGCGAGTCCCTCGAAGAGGATTTCGAAGAAGAAGAGGAGGAGGAAGAAGAAGCTGGAGTTCCAGAACCCGATATGAGCGAACCGGCGGCTCCCGCTCCTCCACCACCACCCGCACCCAGGCCTGCCGCGCCCGGCGGCGGTGGTCCGAAGAAGCCGGCTGCCAAGAAGAAAGCGCCGGCCAAGAAAAAAGCGCCGGCCAAGAAAAAAGCGCCCGCCAAGAAAAAAGCGCCTCCGAAACCGGCAAAGAAGAAAAGCGCGAAAAAGGCCGCGAAAAAGAAGCCAGCCAAGAAAGCGGCCAAGAAAACCGCGAAGAAAAAGACAAAGAAGGGGCGTCGCTAAGGACGCAACGCCCAAAACAATAAGACCGCG
>JBAVQD010000003.1:0-12604 GCA_049693675.1 Candidatus Sulfotelmatobacter sp.
GCGGTTTGAAAACAGTGCCCGCCTTCCCGCTACGCCGGCTCGACGAATCGTTGCCCCGAAGCCATGACGTCTGAAATAAGCGGTCAGCCGAGAGATGGACGAAGATATTGCCATTTCACTGCGCCGGCTGCCCCTTCAGCGTTGTACGAAAGTTGTCAGTAAATAGCTCCCGCAGACAGGCGCCGCTAACCTGTTTTTGTACCTCGCCATCCGAGCCTCGCTTCGCACGCACAAGGCCTAGAACTAAGGCAAGAACGTAGCGGACAAGGTGGCGAGAGAAGATAATCGTCCGCATTCCCAACTCGCCCCAGAAGCCGTGATGTTTCCGCCAGTAATACAGAACGGATTTCTGCTGTGCGACCGCGAACCGCACCGGATACGATGCGGTGATTTTGCCCCGGTCGTGAATCGCTCGCGCGCCGGGGAAGAAGACGACCTGCCATCCTGCCTTCCAGCAGCGGCGGCACCAATCGATGTCGTCGCCATACATGAAGAGGTTTTCATCGAGGAGGCCCACTCCGTCAAAGGTCTCGCGGCGGATCATCGAGAAGCATCCCACGATCACATCCACTGGCAATGTGCGGTCGTGGGAAAAGTAGAACATGTGTTCGCCGGCGAAAAGTTTGGAATTCTTGAATGCCGAGGCCAATCCCGTGGCCGAACAAAAGTTGTTCCACAGCGTTGGCGACCGCCGACAGGTGCTCTGCTGTGTCATGTCCGGGTTAAACACGCGGGGACCAACATTCCCCACCTTAGGATTTTCGTCCAGAAAATCGGACAGCGCATCCAGGCAGCCCTCAAACACAATCACGTCCGGATTCACCAGCGCGATGTAACGGCCCTGGCACTGGCGAATTCCCAGGTTGTTGCCCTTCGAGAAGCCCAGGTTCTCACTGCTGCGAATCACTTTTACGCTGGGGAATCGCGCCTCGATCATCTCCGCCGAGCCGTCGACCGAGGCGTTATCGACCACGATCACTTCCATGCTGCGGCGCGGCGGCGCATCGGCCAGACTCTGCAGGCAGAGTTCCAGATAGTGCTTGGCATTCCAACCGACGATGACAACTGAGATATCGATGTCCATGGATATTTGCAGCCTACTTCTTATGGCGTTCGAGCAGCTCGATCAACAAACGATGCTTGGAACAGATCCAGGCGATTCTGCGGCCAGCAAAAGCCACCGCCGGCACGGGTTCAGCCACAATCACCAGACCGGCACTGCGCGCATCGCGCAGCCCTGCCTCCAGATCGTCGATTTCATAACAGACATGATGCAGTCCGCCTCGTTTCTTGAGGAAATTGCTAACCGGCGAGGCATCGCTGGCGGGCTCGATTAGCTCATAGACGGGGTTCCGTACGTCGAGCGGAGCAAGAAAAGTGACGCGAACCCTCTGTATAGGATCATGCGTGATCTCGCCATCCCATTGCGCCGAGATGGAAAACGCAAAGTCCTCAGCTACCGCTGAAATCGACGCCACCACAAAACCCAGATGATGGAGTGTGCAGTTGCCGTTGGGCAAGAATCCGGCCCGCTCAACCTGCTTGGAAGCCGAGCGCTCTGCTTGTTCCCGTGATCCGCTTCGAGTTGACCCGCTTCGAGTTTCGACGCCTTGTACCATGATCTCAAATCACCACTCTATTGTTTAACGACTGGGGCGCAAAGCGCCGATCCCTCGCACGATGCCTTTGGCGACCAGGCTTGCCCGGACGATCGTAGAAGAAACCACATTGTCGCAGGCTACGAATGGGCTCAATTGCGACACATCAGCGCCACTGAACCCTTTCTTGAAAGAGTACACGCCGGGATTGCCTTCCGGATCGATGCCGCCCAGGTCGTACGACTTAAATCCATTCTCCTTGAGCCATTGCATCATCGTCCATTGCAGCAGATAAGCGCCCTTTGAGTTGAGGCCGTCGTCGCTGGTCGCCCCCAGCAGATAGATCGCAGAATCGCCCATCGCCGAGGCAACAATGCCCGCTACCGGAACTCCGTTTTGCTCGCAGATCAAAATCCGCATGCGCTGAGCTTCTGGCAGGCTCTCCTGTATACGTCCAAATTCTTCTACGTCAACGGTTGTTTCGAACGCCTTGCGCTTCAGCATCTGGGCATACATGCGGCAGAAGATTTCATATGCCGCCGAGCCGATATCGGCAATCACGGTTAAGCCGTTTTTTTCTGACCGAGTTAGCTGGTTTCGCCATTTTTTATCTAGATTCTTCCGCAATTGATCCAGCGAAGGCGTGAGATCGACAACAAAAGTCCGATACAAGTTCGCCGGAGTGCTCGCTTCCTGAGTGAAGCCGTTGAAAGCAGATTGAAATAGCGCCCCGCGCTGCGTCCCCATGAATGCATTGGGAAGAATCCGCAGCAAGAGTCGACGTTTGCCAACATATTCTTCGCGCAGAGCCTGAGCCATGGCTACGATAACCTCGGCGTCCAGTCCTCTTCCGCGGCGATGGCACAGGGGCCCCCATCGCAGATACGCCATGCCGAAATTGAGTTTGGTAGGGCGAACAATTCTAAGCTGCGCCACGGCAACGACGTCACCGTCGCGCTTCAAAACCAAATGGCTGAGGTTTTTTCTTCCCCAACGGACCGCGCCGTAAGACCAAGTTTGATAGATATTCGCGTCCTCGAAACCATCCAGCATCCCGGACCATTCCTCCGAGGTTGCCCGATCCACTTCGACCTGCCAAACCGGATCCCGCCTGGCGTTCTGCGTGGTCTGTTCAGCAACGGCGGCGCTTTGGTCACAAACGGATTGCACTTAAACCTCCGACGCCACGGATGCGCCATCCGCGATTGGAGCCGGCTGCAGCGCTTCCGCAGTCCGGCGAATGTAGCGGGTTCTCGGCGAATACGTAGCTGGGACTTCGTAGCTCCACAACTCGCGACCATCCGATGCCCCGGTCGATTTGAAACCGAGATCGGCATAGTGACCGGCTACCATGCTGTTCTTCTTTGACGGAATATACATGCCGACAATTTTGCGGATTCCGCGCTCCTGACATTGTTCGATCAGCGCATCAAACATGGCGAATTCCATTTCGCGCTTTAGCACGCGACAACTCATCAGCCAAAGATCGAGATGTAAACTCTCATCGGAAATTTTACCGATGAGGACTGACACCAGACCGTTATCGCCGAATTTATCCGTCAGTCGCCCGTACAGCGTGATAAAGCTGGGGTCCTGAGCAATGGCTTCCACTTCCCCGCCCGTATATCGTCTCGTAGTGAGGTTGAATTGATTCGTCTTGTTAATCAGCTGCGTAATTCGCTCCAGATACACAGGCCGGAAAGGGGCGATCTCCGCCGTCATTGCAAGCGATGCCAGGAAATCGCCGTAGCTTGCGAACTTCGATTGCACGGCGCTGCGCTCGGCATTGGCGCTGTAGAAGGCAGCGCGACTGAGATCGTCCGCCACGACCTTGTCGATCTCAAAGTAGCGCTCGCTTTCGAGAACTTCTGCGAAACCGGAGACGTCTGAACCGACATTGGGCACTGCGACTTCCGGCAGTTGCTCTTCAACCAACGCTCGCTCGGCCGGGTTGTCGTCGACGAATACGATGCTGTCCAGGCCAAGGTTGAGCTCCGCGGCAATTTCCCGGATGTTCTCCGGTTTCGTACTCCAGTTTGCCTTGAAGACGCTGAAATCCTCCAGCTTCAGAACACCGTCGGGATGGGAAAATCCCTCTTTCGCATTTTCGGGATCGTTCTTCGAGCACACGGCCAGAATCACGCCACGACGTCGCAAATTCTTAACATAGCGCTGGAAGTCGAGATAAGCTTCGCCAACGGGATGGTCTTTGCCGAGAACCAGATTTTGCAGGCCATCATCGCCAATCACTCCGCCCCAAAGCGTATTGTCCAAATCCAGCACCAGGCATTTCTTGGACTTGCCATAAATCGATTTGATAATGGCAGCCACGCTTTGACCCAGAGCCACGCTCGCCGTCGGGCTCAGGGCCATATGAAAGTTGTACCAATAGCTTTGCCGGAACCACACGGCCTGGCCCACCTGCGCGGAAACATAAAGGATGTCACTGATCAGGAAATGCGAATGGGCGCGGGCATAACGTGCAAATTCAGCGTTCAGCCGCAACACAAAATTCACTCTTCCGAACGATTCGGAAGCTTCCAAATTTCCCAGGGGCCTGAGCGAAGGAAGATCAAAGTTGTTCTGGATAATGACCGCCCCGAGTTCGGTGTGAATCTTTTCCCACAAGGATTCGAACCGCGCCATTTCCCGGCGCACTCGGCCTTCGACCTCGGCTTCTGACTCCAGCAGTTCGGGAAACCCGGAGAGGTTGTGCCAGGTGGTGTGAATGAAAACGATATTCGGTTTGAAATTCCACAGCTCGGGATTCTCGAAAACAACGTCCTCGAAGTAACGGTTGTATCCCGACTCGTAGAAAACGGGCTGAATTCCCTGCGCCAGCAAAAACAGCTCTAGCATGCTCTTGACTTCGGTGGTCGTAGAGCCGCCGAGAATCGCAATCCGCGTGGGGATGAGATTCGTCTGCTTCAGCAGTTCCCTCTTCAGCGCCTGCCGCTTCCGCAGGATTTCTCCCACGGCGACGGGAAACGTGAGCGCCTTCAAAATCTCCGAGCTGTTGTTCTCTGATCCCATTCGAATCTCCGCCTAAGTTCAGCGGATCGTTTAAACGCTCCGCCCGACCTGAGCCAACTGGAGAAGATCGGCAACCGTGGAACAGGTCACGATCTGTCCGGGAGAAATGTTCGCCCCATTGTTGCTTTCCGCCATGGCAATAAAAGTGATCAGCGAAGTGGAATCCCAGTTCGTCAGCTCCTCGAGTTTTTCGTCACCGCGAAGCGTACCGGCGGGCAGGTCGAGAATCTCATCCATTTGTAAAAGAAATTCGTTTCGGTTCAGTGTAGGCATATTGCAAGAAGCTTATCTCAGATCGAACAAAAACTGCACATTCCTTTCTTTAATCCTCAGTTTGCCAGCGAGCTTCTAAGGCTGCGCAGCCGAGGCAGGATTTCAATTTCAGAAAAAAAGGCAGCGTCCGTGCGAGCCTTAATGCTGACCCGGTCCAGCGTAAGATCTTCGGGGGTAAGATCATGGATTCGCGATGAGTGGACTCGCGACGAATTGGCTCGGCCCTCGGCCAGAAAGACTGCCTTGTATCCCTCGTGGCGAAGGTGCTCAGCCAAGGAACTGGTGAGGTCGACCGAAGATCCATAAGGCACGCTGAACGATCTCACATTTGTGCCGGAGACTTCTTCCAGGATCGCCTTGTTTCTGTCGATCTCAGCGGCGAAATCTGCGGGGAACAATATTCGGCAGTTCGCATGCGAATAGGTATGGTTGCCGATCTCGAACTTGAAGCTCGCCAGATCGCGGAGTTGCTGGCTGCTCAAATAAAGGCCGGCTTCGGCCGCTAATTCGCTTTCGTTAACGCCAGCCAACCGAACCAGAGCAGAGCGGAAGGCTTGTCTGCCCTGCAAAGAAGTCGCGGGTAGAAACTGGGAAAAAACTTCGAGCAACGAGCCGACCGCGAGATTCCCCGCACCATCGACCGATTGGATTGCGGCATTAACGATATCGAGGCCCCGGACGTTCGTCACGTAGCAGATCAGATTTTCGAGCGCTAACTGTTGATTGTTGAGACAACTGCCATTGACGAAAAACACTGCGGGCACTCCCAGTTCCGCGCACATCGGTGCCGCAAATTCCCTGACGGACCTGTAGGCATCATCGAAAGTCAGCAGCACGGGCCTGGGTGGAAGCGGGTTGCCGTCAGACTCCGCAAGCACATCTTGCAGGCTGACCGGAGTGTAATGCTTGGCGATAAACTTCAGTGCCGCCTCGAATTGTTTGCGCGTGACTGTAACTCCGAGCCCTTTGGTGAAAACCGATTCCCTATCCGCGATCTCGTGGAAGAGAATGCTGCGAAGAGAGTATTGCGAACTCAGAGCCCGAGCGATGCCGAAAGATCCCGGAGCATACCAGAGGCTTCCGGCCACCAGATTCAGCGTGGCCCGCCGGGCGTCCATCTGGATTTCGGTGTTTGCGTTAAGCGTTGACATTATCGAAGAAGGAAGAATTCGCGAGCATCGATCGACGCCGGCGTACTGTTGGCTTTCAGCTCAGCGTCACTGGTTCGCCGTCGAAGAACATCCGATGCCATAATTCCAGGGCGACCAGCGAGAAGACTTCTTTGGAGTACGTCCCGGAATCGCTGTTGGCATGGATCAGCTTTTCAATGGCGCTCTTCTTAAAGTATCCGCGCTCGATCGTCTTTCGGTCGGTCAGGATATCGCGAACCTGATCCTTGAAATTATTGCGCAGCCAAAATTCGTATGGAACTGGAAAACCAGCCTTTTTTCGTTTCAGAATGCTCGTCGGAACCCGCTTGGACAAAGCTTTCTTCCAAATATACTTCAAAGCAAATCCCTTCAGCTTGAAGTTCGCTGGCAGAGAGGCGGCAAATTCCAGCAGTCGATGATCCAGCAAAGGAACTCGCAATTCGAGTGAGTTCGCCATGGTCATCTTGTCGGCTTTGATGAGCAAATCATCCGGGAGCCAAGTTTTGGTATCGATGTAGAGCATCTGGTCGAGCACGCCCTGATTCTCTATCTTCGAAAACAGCCGCCGCACCGGCTCGATCGTATATTCCTTGTCGATCGACTTCACGAAATCGGTCGAGTACAGTTCGCCAATTCCGTTGCCCGCGTACCGGTAGGGAGTTGAGGTGCGGCTGTAATAGTAATCAGGAAAGGTTGCGTTCATTAACGGCGTGTACTTAGCGATTTTTCCAGAGCCGATCAATGAATTGAGCCGAGACAGCCCCCAGGAAGCTGCTCCATTGCCCGCCGGCCAAACCTGTTTGAGGCGCTCGAGCCAAGCCATGTTCCGGTAATTGTCATACCCGGCGAACGCCTCGTCCCCACCTTCGCCTGAAAGCAGAACTTTCACATGATTTCTTGCCAGCTTAGAGACGTAATAGAGGGCCACGGCAGGAGGCTCACACACTGGCTCTTCCATGTGCCAGACATATTTTGGAAGAAAGTCGATGAAATCTTCAGCCGTAATCGTCATCTCATGGTGAAGACTGCCATAGGCCTCGGAAGCCAACCGGGCGTAAGGTCGTTCATCGGCAAATCCGGCATCGGAAAAACCCACCGTGAAGGTGCTGATTTGTTTGTCGGTTCTCTCCGCAGCACAGCTGAGGACCGCAGTCGAATCCACTCCGCCACTCAACAGAATCCCAACAGGCACGTCCGCGATCATGTGCAGCTCGACCGCTTCCGCCAACAGGTTGGACAATTCGGCTTCCGCTTGGTCGATGCTCAAATTATCGGCAGGCTTGCGGAAGCTAAGATCCCAGTATTGTCTTATTTCTGTTTTGCCGTTTTTAGCCAGTAAATAATGGCCGGGTGCCAGCTTGCGAATACCTTTGAGAAGCGTCTCTTCTCCCGGGACATAGAGGAAGGTCAAGAATCGGTCAACAATTTCTGGAGCAAGATTTCGGCTGACTGCGGGATCGGCAAGAATCGCTTTAATCTCGGAAGCAAAGACGATTCCCCGGTCGTTCAGCGAATAATAAAGCGGCTTGATTCCGACTCGGTCCCGCGCCAGGAAGAGTTCCTTCGTGGTTTCGTTCCACAAGGCAAAGGCGAACATTCCCCGCAATTTCTCCACGCATTTCGGACCGAGTTCTTCGTACAAATGAACAATTACTTCCGTATCGGACTGCGTTTTGAGCGTATGGCCTTTCGCCAGAAGGAAGGTGCGCAGCTCGCGATAGTTGTAAATTTCCCCGTTGAACACGATCCAGACCGTGCCGTCTTCGTTGGACAAAGGCTGGTGGCCGCTGCTCAAGTCGATGATCGAGAGTCGCGCATGGCCAAATCCTACTTGCGACGAAAGATAAACTCCTTGATCATCCGGTCCGCGGTGGCGGATCGTATCCAGCATGGCACGAATGAGCGGAGCGCTTACAGTCGCCATCCGGTCAAACTCGAATTTTCCGCAGATTCCGCACATATAAATTCGAAAGCCCTTCCCCGCTAATGCTTATCTCCAAATCGTTTTCAGGCCGCAAAGGCGCCGAAGTTGCTGAGCGCGTACATACTTGATCAGTTGTTTGTCGTTCACCCGAGGCGTGTGATTCCAATAGCCTTTGAGAAAACCGTAGGCGATTGCGGCTGAACCACCGATGTAAGGCTTGCGAACCAGATTCGACATGCAGCTGGCGGCAACGAATAGGGGATGGTAACCCGTGACGTAACAAGCTACTCCACGTTTAATCTTGTCCCGCCACAAGCTTTCCGCAGTGCCCGTGAAACGATGATGAACGATGTGCAGTTCGTTGAAGCTGTAAGTCTTCCAGCCCAGCATGTTGGCCTTTACTTCGTCGATGGTGTCCCACCCTGGAGCTCGCCACAACCCATCGATCGCCTCCCAACAGGCTCTTCGATAGATCTTGGTGGCACCTCTTACGTGGAACTTAGGAGTCGCTTCGAGTTTCTGTACTCCACCGAGTTCGTGATAGATATCGCCGCCGCCAATGCCGAGTTTGGGGTCGAGCTCAAAATGTTCGAAGCACTTTTCGAAATAGGTTGGGGGCAAGCTCAAGTCGCCATCAAGCTTGACGATAAAATCCCAACTGCTCGATCGCAGCGCCTGGTAGCCATCATAAAAGGCCTCTACCACTCCCCCACCTGATTTGCGGAAGCCTCTGTTCTCTCGATGCACCACGCGTATCCACGGGACTTGAGCGGCGTAACGATCGATAATTTCGCCTGTCCTGTCAACAGAGCCGTCATCCACAATCACCCATTCCGCTGGCGGTACGGTTTGAGCCCGCACGGAAGCAATGGTAGCTTCGATAAACTTCTCTTCATCGCGGATCGGGGTGACGATTACGTATCGCATCACAGCCTGGCGGGCTAAAGTGATTTGGTGCGAAGCCAATCTTGTCGCCTCAGTTCCGTCGTGCGTTTGGGGATACAGTTTCACCATGTAACAGATTGTCTTAGGAGCGGACGCAGAGATCGTGCGTCAGCACGATCTCTTTTTTCCTCTTCATCACCAATACAAGCACGCACATACCGCATAGACTCAATATTATTACCGCGCATCCACACAGAATCACAATCATCGGTGACATCTTGTCTTTGTAGTAGTACTCCGTGACCGCGCGTCCGATGCGGTATTTGGATAATGTTATGTCCCGGAAATCCGAAATCATTCGGAGTAGGTAGACGCGAGGAGAGCTCTTCGAAATGCTGACTGAAGCCAGGTCAAGATCATTCTTGTAACGGATTAGAACGTTACGAGATTCCCCTGCGGGGATCGCCACACTTAGGTGAAGTGCTCGGCCGTAGAATTGAAAAGGAACCGGTCGCCCCTCCACACTCACGGAAGCGATAGCCGCAGAATCCGATTCCGGCTTCTGAATGTAGAAAACTGAATTCCGTCCCGAAGTATTATCCAGATCCAGGTTGCTGGATAATGCGAGGACATCGTGGTTGGCATCGTCCCTCGACCGAACGAGATAAAGGTGCTTCGCCATGTCCCCCAGACTGCTCCAGCGCGTGTCCGGTTCAATCCGATTGACGTCATCTGCTACCCGGTCAAAAGCGCCGATGCCGTTGGCAAACAGGTCCTGGTGACCGTAGAAAAAGATGGGATTGTCGAGGAATTCGTTAATTGCAATGAAGCTAGTCGGTTTCGGCATTACCGCGCCATAGCGAGCGATGCTGGGAAACTCTCCGAAGGATAATGTGACCGGCCGCAGCATAAAGAGGGGGGACGCTGGACGCGAACGGTCCATGGGAACACTTAGGGAGTTGACCGTGGCGTCAAAATTGTAAGTCTTCAGCTGTTCCAGAATTCGTTCCGAACCAATATTGTGGGGAAAAACAAAGACCTTGTCGTAAGGAATTCCGGTCAGAGCCTGAAATTTCTCCATCCTCGCCACGGACTGTCTCAGAGCAGCGATCTGCAGACTGAGAGACTTGCTTTCGTAGTCGTCAAATTCTTTGTGATCGTGATTATCCCCGTGAACGCAGATCGAAAACCTTTCCGGATGGTCGCGAAAAAGTGCAACCACCTGTTGTTCGCTGCGATCGTAATTCCAGGGTATGAAAGCGATGGTCGTATGAAAGTTATGCTTCTGCATCTCCGCGAGGAGGTTTTTGTAATCTAAGTGGCCATAAGGCTCACGCAGCCACGGGTCATCGATCGTAAGGTTGGCGTCATGATGGAGCGCGTGCCAGCCTCGATCGCCTGCGCAGTACTTTGCAAAGATCATCTCCGGAGCCACTTCCGCAAATGCGGTCTCTGTATTTTCGGCGCGAGGCTTCTCGCTGGCTGGGGAATCTTTTTTGCACAACAGAAATATACGTTGCTGGTTCACTTCGACTTCCAGGAAGACCGGAGCCACTTGCATGCCATTTTTTAGCGAGATAACTGCTCTTGTGCGGCTGGAATTTGTTCCGGCGAAGTAGAACGCATCGTCACCGGCAGCTGGGATTTCAAGTCCAGTCAGTTGATCGGTTACACCTGCAAGACTCCCTACTAAATAGCGAAACGGTCCTGCAGTGGAGAGCGGTTGAACACCGGCTACCAGACCGCCTGACCAAGCCTTAAAGATGGTTGGGTTCGTCTCTGGTGTGATGTCCAAGATGAGCAACGGTACGTTGCTTCCACCGGCTCGATGCAGAGCGCGCAGCAGCGCTTTTTGATCCAGATGAGCCAGGGCGTCCGCTTCAATTGCTACGGCCACAGTCCCACTGCGCCGAACCGAAGCAAGAATCTGCTCAGCAGGTTCTCCAGCGGTAACAACTTTAAGGTCTAACCCATAAAACTCGCTGGCAATTTCCAGTTCACGTTGCTCGGACGGCGTTTCTCCGGCGGAACGAATCAGAACCATGTCAGCCGAATAACATAATAGGGACGATGCGAAGACCAAGAAAAGAACGTGGCATGTGCGCCGCACAATACTTCTCGCACTCCAGGTCCTGAGACGCGGGTCGCGCATTGATAGTTCCATGATCATCAGGCGCGTCCAGACTGAAGCGCTGTTTCATAAGCTCGAATCAGCGATACTTTTTCTACTTCCCAGTTCAGTTTTTCTTCAACCCGCCGCCGGCCAATTTCACCAAGTTCTTTGCGCAGTTCCGTACAATTGAGCAGCTTGCTGATCTGCCCGGCAAAGTCGACGGGGTCGTTGGGGACAGCGTAAAGAGCAGCGGAGTCTGCTAATCTCCGTCCTTCCTTCAAATCAAAAAGCACCACGGGTAAGGCGAACGCCATATATTCAAAAATCTTGATCATCGATGAGTGATCGTTCAAAGCATTTTTGGGATCAGGGGCAACCCCAACATCCGCGTTTGAGAGGTGAGCGGCCACTTCCTCGTGAGAAACCTGACCGGTGAGTGTTACGTAGGCTTCCAAATTCTTCTTGGCGATGATTGCCTGCAGCTCGGAAATAACCGTGCCACCGCCGATGAGCACGAAATGCGTATCCTCCCGCTTCTCATGCTTCACGATGTATTCGATTGATTCGAGCAGCAAGTCGACGCCATCCTGTGTCCCCATGAAACCCACGTAGGCGACCAGTAGCTGCTTTCCAAATTTATTCGCAGTTGGGACGGCGGCGCGGCGAAAAGCTTTGAGGTCAGGGGAGTTCCGTACCACGAAAACCCGTTCCGGATCCTTGCCTCCTCGTGCTACTGCAATCTCTTTGAACGATTCGTTCGTAGCGATGCAGGTGTTTGCTGCTCGGAACGAGCATCGCTCAGCCCAGCAGACTAACCTGTAAAGCATGCCCGCCCTCGTTCCAAATTTTGCTTCAAAGAGTTCGGGACCAAGATCGTGCTGGTCGAAAATGAACCGTACACCGAATGGCTTCAGCAATAGGGCGACCAAGAAAATCGTGTCCGGAGGATTGCATGCCTGCAACACCCGAAATCGGGTACGCGCGAAGACCTTCAGGGCCAGCAAGAACTCGGAAACCAGAGCCAAGCCATATTCTAGAAGGTATCCGGACGCGGTCGAGGCCTCCCAGTGACGATGCCGATAAATCTCGATTCCGTCAAGAAGCTCGTAGCTGGCTTTGTGAAGAGTCTTCCCCTTGGGACAGATGACCGACACCCTGTATCCCGCATCGCGCAGCGCGCATGCTTCCTTCCAAACGCGACGATCTAAAGGTACGGGCAAGTTTTCAACCACGATGCAAACGGCTGTCGACATTTCCGGTTAAGCGGTTATTTCTGCTGTAGTCGTCATGTTGACTTCGCCTTCCGCCGGTTTACGAGCGCCGTTGGAAGTAAAGGCAAGAATTTCTTCGACCACCCGGCTCTGTTGTTCTGCTGTCAACTGCGGGAACATCGGCAAAGAGACGATTTCCGCGGCGGCTCTTTCCGTAACCGGGAAGTCGCCCTTGCTGTAATTCATTCCGGCGTAAGCTTTCTGCAGGTGCAGCGGAATTGGGTAGTGGATTCCGGTGCCGATTCCTGCTTTCTTCAAGTGCTTCATCATTCCGTCACGGTCGCCCGTGCGAACGACATACAAGTGATAAACAGCTCGCGACCAGGTGGGCTCGAAGGGAGTAACAACGGCGTCGT
>JBAVQD010000004.1:0-7323 GCA_049693675.1 Candidatus Sulfotelmatobacter sp.
GGAATCTGGGGCCTTGGCGAAACGCTGACTTATGCTTCGCAACGCCTGCTGACGCGGCATTCGCTGGCGCGTGAGTTTTCCCGGAGCCAGATTTCGCAGCGTCCGTTTCCCAATGAAATGGCGCCGCTGGGTGATGCGTTCAAGCGCCTGCAGAGCGGAGGATTCGCTGACTGGCGACTCGCCGTTGACGGCATGGTTGCGCGGCCTGCATCGTTTTCGCTCGACCAGCTTAAAGGTTATCCTTCGCGCAGCCAGATCACGATGATCCAGTGCGAAGAGGGCTGGTCCTATATCGCCGAGTGGATCGGCGTGCCTCTTTCTAGCGTTTTGGAAGCCGTGGAAGTGCTGCCACAAGCCCGGTACGTTGTTTACTTCTCGATCGAGCCCGAGTGGTGGGAAAGCATCGACATGGCCGATGCGATGCATCCGCAGACTTTTCTCACTTATGGAATGAATGGTAATGAACTGCCAGTGGGTAACGGCGGGCCGCTTCGCCTGCGGGTTGCTCGCCAAGTCGGCTACAAAAACGTGAAATTCATCACCCACATGACCGTCACCGACAGCCTGAAAGGTTTCGGTAAGGGACTGGGCTCTGCGTCTCCAGAGTCAGGCTACGCCTGGTACGCCGGCACCTGATCGGTTCTGCGACGGCCCCACGCCGAATACTCGGCGTTCGGCTCGCACGGTTCAGCGCTTCTCGTAGGGGTGGAAGCCATAGTCTTTCGCTTTCACGGCCGTGTGGCAGGCGTTTCCGCAGTCTGAGAGGCTTTTGGGATCGGCCGTGAACTGGTCCGATGCGGCATCGTAGTTAAACACTGCGTATCCCCACCCGCCGGTTTTCGGAAATCTCTTGCTGTCCTTTTCCATAACGAAAGCTTGGGTGAAGACGTCGGGCACATCTACGGGGAACTGGGCCTCCGTGCTCTTCTTTGGCTTCCACTGCAGCTTCACGATCATGGAGCCATCCGGGAAAGGCTGGCCGTTGACCGGAACGCCAGCCTTGTACGCCGTAATCATGGACGGATTGGCTACGATGACCTTGAGTATTTCGTTGGTTGCGGCGGAAGAGGCCACCGCCCAGTCCTCGTATCCAACTGAAGTCGGAGAATGCGATTCCGCTCGGCGATTTCAGCGAGTACTTGTCCTCGCCTTGACCTTGTGCGAAAAGAGCCGCGACGCTGAGGCTGGCGAACACTGCCACGGCTGCCGCAACGAGAGTAAGGCCGGCGATACGTTTCACCGCGATGCATCTTTCTGTCTTCTTTTCTGGTTGTTCTTGGGCCACAGATTTCGTCACAAGTTTCGGCACGGTGTGTTCTCCTTCGTAAAAGAGATTTGTAAGCTCAACCAACGTGATCTCGAACGATTGCGATTAGGCCAGAGGCGAGGGAGCAAGACAATTGGACCTTAGTATCGACGACACCTTCATATCCTGCGTGCGGGGGAAAGTTTCCTTGACTTCGATCGATTTCAAGACTGGACGGAGGCAGGTCGACTGCGCTACCGCAGTCGATACGAAAGTATCGGCGATACTATCGTCCAATTGCGCGGCGCATTTTGTTCTGGCTGAATGCCGCTAGAGCATTCAGCTTCCTGTCAAATTGGAGGGCTGAAGATGAACGCTCGACGAAAGAACGCTCAACAAAAGAACGATCGGCAAAAGAACGCTCAACGAAAGACGGAGCAGTCTTCTGGAGCGCGAGATCAGGAGATCCGAGCGGTACTGGATCAGCATTGGGCGGCGTCCGATGCCAACGATTTTGAAACCGAGCACCTCATCTATCAAGAGGACGCGGTGCTGGATTACCCGCAGTCAGGCGAGCGAACTCGCGGCAGGCGCAACATCCAGGGGCAACGGGCTAGTCAGCCGAACAAAAAGCGGTTTACTATCCGGCGAATCGTTGGCAGCGGCGATCTTTGGGTGACCGAACTCATCCTGACGTATGACGGCAAGCCGTCCTACACCGTGAGTATTATGGAGTTCGTCGGCGACAAGGTTGCGCGGGAAACCCAGTACTTCGCGGATCCATTCGTGGCTCCCGCATTTCGCGCTCAATGGATCGAACGGATGGATTCATAATCTCGAGGCGCGAGAATTCGCTAACGACTTCCGATGGAGGGATAAGACATGGATTGGAAGCGGTTGGTCCAGTTTGCGCTGCAGGGTAGCGGTGATTTGGAACAATACGCCATCCTACTGGTTCGGATTTCGATTGGGCTGTTCTTCGCCATTTCCGGGGGAAACAAATTGTTTGTCGCCGGCGGTACGAAACCTGTTTACGAAACGCTGGTTCAGGCCAAAGCCCCGTTTCCGCAGCAGACGGCCTATTTCGTGGCGGGTGTCGAATTCGTTGGTGGATCCTTGGTGACCGTGGGGCTTCTTTCGAGCCCGGCCTCGGTGGCTTTAATGATCGATATGGTTGTCGCCACCCTGACCAGCGCGGTTTCCACCCTGCCGAAAGGACTTTCGCCGCTTAGCTGGCTCGACGATTTCCTCTACCTTCCTGAAGTCCTGTACGTCCTCTTCTTTGTATGGCTGATCTGCTCTGGTCCGGGAAGGTTCAGTGTCGATTACTGGCTCGCCGGCAAGTTATTGATGTGATCGACCGTAGCAAATCGAGCGGTAGCTGCAGAAAACCGATTGAGTAAGCGCAGTGGAACGCCCTTAGGGCAGCGGCTGCCAGAGCTCGATCTTATTCCCATCCGAGTCATAGATCCAGGCGAAGCGACCGTAGGATTCATCCATTCGCTTGGCGTCGATCTTTACTCCCTCTTGTTTTAGGCGGTCGAGCAAAGCATCCATGTCGTCCACGATGTAGTTGATCATGAACGGTTGGCTGGCGGGGAAATAGTTCGAGGAGGAGGCAAAAACAGTCCAAACGGTAACGTGTTCCTTTTGCGGGTCGTCATGTTCGCGCCAGGGAAGCATCGCGCCCTGGCCTTTGTCGGCGAGTCCAAGATGCTTGGAATACCATTCGCGCGTCTGATCGCGATTCGCGGATTTGAAAAATACACCGCCGATTCCAAGGATGCGCCCACGCTGCTCCGTTTTGACCGGCGGCTTTGACTTTTCAGCTTGCGGAGATTTCATTTCCTGTCCTCCCTTTGAGGCCGACACGAGCAACAGCGAGCCGAGCGCAATTGTGCTCCACGATATTCCTTGCATGCGCGGGATTATACATGTCTCGATCCGACTGGAGGAAATCGCCGCGCCACTATACGCTTTTTCGAGACGCACTGATTCCATCGAACGCGAGCGCAGATAGTTGAGATTAAATCCGCACCACGTACGGGCCGAGCTCTAACCGTAGGTGACGGTCGTACTCTGTCCGACTTCGATAATGTAACCGTCAGGATCGCGGATGTAGCAGCGTATCTCGCCGTACTTGTGGATCGGCTCGGTGATGAACTCGGCTCCTCGACTTTTCCATAATTTGTAGCACGTTTGAATATCTGCGACGCGGAAATTCATAAAGCTGTTGATGTGATTCGGGTCGGGGACGCTGAGCGTGACCGTCGGCTTATCCGGGGTCGGCCCGCCGCCTACGTTCAGAATCATCCAGATATTCGCCAGCAGAAGGTACGCAGGCGCGTTCCCGTCACCTAGGGTCAGAATGCGAGCGCCGAAGACCTTCTCGTAGTAGCGAGCCGATCGCTCGATGTCGGCGACGGTGAGAAATTGCGCGATGCTGATCCCCTCTCGCGGGGGCATCTCATAGCTCTTTTGGTCGATTTGTACGTTGCTCATTGACGTCTCCAATTCCGATACGGTGTACTCATCCGCTGGTTCTGATTCCTTCGAAATTCATACCTGGCGGCGAGTATGCCTGACAAGAAAAGGCAAAACCATTGGACCAAGGTATCACGCGGGGCGGGTGGCCCACCCTTAAACGAAATCTGCGTGTACTGTTCCCACAGAGGGTGCCCATCCTTGCGTTTGTTGCAAGGGTGGGCGGCGATGCTGCTTGTGCTATTTGATTGTGTTGCGGACACGTGATCAAAACCCACGTGGCGCCGTCATTTCCCGCTCCCGCCCTTCGCAACGAACGCGAAGGACGGGGCACCCGGCAGCGTCACGGCACTCTTGGGTGTAATACTAGGCTCGATTATGGAACTCCCCGAGGCAAAAGTAACGAACCCCCAAATTGTTCGCTGCCGGTCCGCAGGGCCAGGATAGTTGCGCCCGCCGCACCGAATGTGGGCGGGTGGCCCACCCTTAAACGAAATCTGCGTGTACTGTTCCCACAGAGGGTGCCCCATCCTTGCGTTTGTTGCAAGGGCGGGCGGCGATGCTGCTAGTGCTACTTGATTGTGTTGCGGACACGTGATCAAAACCCGCGTGGCGCCGTCATTTCCGACTCCCGCCCTTCGCAACGAACGCGAAGGACGGGGCACCCGGCATTCCCGAGCCATCACGATTGCCCGGTCATACGCCCACCCAAGATGCGATCGATCTGCCGAAGATGGTTCAAGTCGTGTGCCGCTTCCATGCGGACGAACTCCTCGACCGTTTGCGGTCCGCGTACCTCGTGGACCCCATAGCACTCCACCCACCGTTCGCGCGGGACCGACTCCAACAGTCGCAGGTTGCTCTCGCGCAGCGCCCGAAACACCGCTGCCGAAAGGCTCGCATCTTGCTGCGCGTAACCCAGGCGCTCCGCCCATACAGCCTGATCCCACCAGGTTAAGGCCACGCCCGGATTCGCCAGCATGTTTCGCAATCGCCACCCCATCGCCAGCTCCGCGTCCGCCAAGTGCGCTGCGATCTCGGCGATTGACCACTTTTCAGGTGCAGGACGCCGGATCAACGCCTCGGGCGCGACATCGCGCAGACGCCGATCGAGTTGCGATGGGGTGGCTTGTTGTACACCGACGGGCTCCTCATCGCCAAGATAGCTTAGGACTCGAGTTCGGTATGCTTCGAAAGTTTCCGCCATTGGTCCTCCCAGTAGACTGAGCTGGTCAGCGGCCGAGCGCGTCTCAAACCAGTTCGATGACGACGCGGTGGCCGACCAGGGCTGCGGCGCGTTGCAGGCTGGAAAGGGTGATGTCGTGTTTGGGGTCGAGAATGCGATCGACCTGGGAGCGGCTGGTTTTGAGCAAGGCGGCCATGCGAGCCTTGGAAATCTTTCTCTTTTTCATTGCTTTGGCGAGTTGCCATGCAACAACCTCTTTGATGGCTTGCGCCTGTGATTCCTCGAAGATGTTTTCCTTCTTCAGAAAGTCGTCAATGCCGGATCCCAAGTTCTTCTTGCTCATCGTTCCAACTCCTTTTGGCGATTGCGGGCTAATACCAACTCGTCGGTTGCGGTGGTTCGGGTTTTCTTGATAAATCCGTGCAACGCCACAAGGCGGCCCCGATAAAGCGTGAGCAGCACGCGAGCGGTGCGATTTCCGGGCAAATCAGTTCGCACTTCCCACAATCCCTGACCCATAATCCCTGACCCATGGGGCGACATAGGGGCATACCTGCCGGCCATCGCCATTGTGCCCGTAATAAGTCTTTTCCAATGGCCTGACGGGCGGCCGCGTCCAATCCTTTTAACCAATCGCGGACAGGTTCGATGCCTGCATTCGTGCGAAAGAAAACGAGTTGAATTTTCTGCGGAGCTTTACCGTTCGCCATTCCGGCGCCTGTAAGACTGTACTATATAATGTACAGTTGGCGCTGGGTATTTATGGCGTGTGCGAACGAGGTGGGCGAAATACCGAACTTCGGCGAAGACGAGCCATTGTTGAGCGCAGCAATGTTGAGCGCAGCAATGTTGCGCTCAATAATCGATGGATGGTTTCTCACTCAATGATCGCCATGACTGTCCCTCTTTTTCCAGTTTTCGAATTTCGGGATTCCATCAACCCGGCGACCAATTCCAGGTTCGCTCATCTAAGTTTCGTGTGCGACTGTTCCCTACCTTATTTAAGGAGATGACGTATGAAAGCAATTGTTGTCCACCAATATGGCGGTCCCGAAGTACTCAAGTTCGAAGACTACCCTGACCCGGTTCCGGGTCCGGGCGAAGTGCTGGTGCGGGTCGCCGCCACCAGCGTGAATCCGATCGACTACAAGCGGCGTGCCGGGTTAACCAAGGATTTTTATCCCCTCCAGTTCCCGGGCCTCATCGGAGTCGACATTGCGGGGACTGTCGTGAAGGTTGGGGCGGGAGTGGAAGGATTTTCCGTCGGCGACCAGGTGTTCGCTATGGCGGACAATACTTACGCCGAGCTTTGTGTCGTGAAAGCCGCGGTACTGGCGAAAGTTCCCAAGGGGCTCGATTTGATCCAGGCGGCGGCGCTGCCGCTGGTGACGACTACCGGCAACCAGCTCATGTCAGCTACCGGAATCAAAGCGGGCCAGACGGTTCTTGTCGTAGGTGCTGCGGGAAATGTCGGGCGTTCGGCCGTGTTCACCGCGAAGCAACGCGGGGCGACTGTGATCGCGGGAGTTTTGAAGAGGCAGATGCAGAAGGACGAGACGAAGACGGTCGGCGCCGATCAGGTGGTTGCAACCGACGACGACACCGCGCTTGCGAATCTTCCGCCGCTCGATGCCGTGGCGGATACGGTCGGCGGAAGAACCGCGGAGAAGCTGATCGCCAGGGTCAAGCCGGGAGGAGTGTATGCATCGGTTGTCGATGCACCGCAGAACGCCGCGAAGTATCCATCGGTGAAAGTCGCGCACGTATTCTCGAAATTCGACAGGAAGACGCTCGAGTTCATGGCGGAAGCGGTGCGAGATGGCAAGCTGGTAATTCCGATCAGCCAGAAACTGCCTCTGCGCGAGGCAGCCGAGGCGCAGGCGGAGGCAGAAAAGGGTGGCGCGGGAAAGATATTGCTGGTGGCCTGACATTCTTTGCGAACATTATTTTGCCAGCAGAGGACACGAAAGGAAAACTCGGAATGAAAAAAGATCGCCGCGGAATCAACCCCGCTTCGAAACCAAGTGGCGACGGATGTGTGGAATGCCTGGCGTCACCGACAGGTTGGTGGCTTCATCTCCGCCGGTGTGCGGAGTGTGGCCACATCGGATGCTGCGATAGTTCTCCAAGTCAGCATGCATCCAAACATGCAGCGGCAACAGGTCATCCGATCATTGCCAGCTTCGAGCCGGGTGAGGACTGGTTCTACGATTACGAGAAGCGGGCGATGATCAAAGGTGTGGAGTTGGTTCCGCCGCATTCGCATCCAAAAAATCAACCCGCTCCTGGACCCGCAGGCAGGGTGCCAGACGACTGGGAATCGCGGCTGAACTAGAGAGCGTTATAGAGCCGCCAGCGCGAGCTATCGGCGTTCATCCGCGCGGTGACGGAATTGTTCGGTCCAGAG
>JBAVQD010000005.1:0-9606 GCA_049693675.1 Candidatus Sulfotelmatobacter sp.
GCTGGCGAGTGAGAACGCGAAGCTGGGGCAGCCTGAGGTGAAGCTGGGGATTATTCCGGGTTATGGCGGAACGCAGCGGCTGCCGCGACTGGTCGGCAAAGGCATTGCGATGCAGATGGTGCTGGCGGGCGAAATGATTACGGCACAGGAAGCGCATCGCATCGGGCTGGTGAATGAAGTTACTGTGGCGGCGGAGCTGATTCCTCGGTCGGAGGCGATTGCAGCGAAGATTATTGCGAATGCACCGCTGGCAGTTCAGTATGCGATGGAGGCCGTCAACAAAGGCATGGAGATGACTTTGAGCGAAGGGTTGTATTTGGAGGCCGTGTTGTTTGCCGTGGCTTGCGCCACTGAGGATAAGAAGGAAGGGACTTTGGCGTTTTTGGAGAAGCGGGCAGCGGGGTTTAAGGGGAAGTAGGTCAAAATCTTCACCACAGAGGGCACAGAGGAACACAGGGTAAATCCGTAACAAAGGCACAGAGAAAAGCTTGATCAAGTCGGTGGATATCGAGTTGCTTGCAAAGTCATCGGAGGACTTCAGCGTTTTAGTAAAGCTGTTGGAGTCGTTGGGACTGCGCAAAGGATTCGTTGGAGAAAACGACTTCTCTCGTTCCGCTACATTCCTTCCAAGGCAGCTCCGCTTCAACCTGATTTATCGCAAAAAGCCTTGGGATGATGCCGATCTTAGTGTGATGGTTTCCGATCTCGATACTGCCTTGGATTTGGTAAAACGCCAAGACTACAACGTTGTAAGAGAACAGTTGGGGCGCGAGCCAGAGCACTCGATCGGAAGTTTTTGTATCAAGCTGCCGGGGGGCACGCTCGTGGCCGTCTGGGGCCCGCGTGTTATAGAAAATGTAGCGGACACCGATCATCTCGCGCTCGAAGGCGAGCTGCGCGCTACGGGAAAGCGCTTTGCAATAGTTGTTAGCCGTTTTAATTCGTTCATTGTGGAGCGTTTGCTTGCCGCCGCAATTGATGGCCTTGTGCGGTGCGGAGCGAAGCTTGGCGAAGATATTGAGCTGATTCGTGTCCCCGGGGCATTTGAGATTCCCTTGGCGGCGCGGAAGATGGCGGAAACTGGGAAATACGACGCGATCATCTGTCTTGGATGTTTGTTGCGCGGGGATACGGCGCATTACGACGTGATCGTGAACGAGGTGACTCGCGGGATCGGTCAGTCGGCGCAGGAGACGGGCGTGCCGCATGCTTTTGGCGTGCTTACTTGCGAGAACCTTGAGCAGGCGATTGATCGCGCTGGGTTGAAGATGGGGAATAAGGGATTTGAGGCGGCGCTGGCGGCGGTGGAGATGGCGTCGTTGAAGGAGGCTATCAGTCGTCAGCCATCAGCTGTTAGCAAAAAGCAGGTTCCTCCGCCTCGCTCCGCGAGTCGTCGGAATGACAAGCCCAAAGGCGTAAAGATCAAGGCAAAGCGGCGCAAATAATCTTCCTGTGCAGTAAACTGAATCACCACTTCCACAACAATCTCTTTATGGGTACACGGCGTAAATCCCGCGAACTGGTTCTGCAAATGCTGTTTCAGGCGGACATGGGTAAGCAGACGGTGGACCATGTGCAGCGTACGTTTTGGGCGGAACATGCCGGCACCAGCGCGGACGTTCGTGGGTTTGCCGAGGATTTGTTTCGGGTGGCGACGGATCGCGGGCCGGAGATCGACAAGCTGATCGAGCGGCATGCGGAACACTGGCGCATGGAGCGCATGGCGGCGGTGGATCGAAATTTGCTGCGCGCGGGAGTGGCGGAGTTTCTGGCCTATCCAGAGACGCCGCGGGCGGTGGTGATCAACGAATCGCTGGAGATTGCGCGGAAGTTTTCCAGTCTGGAATCGGTGCAGTTCGTGAATGGCGTGCTCGATAGCGTGGCGAAGGAATTGCAGAAGCCAGCATGAGGCCCTCAGGGGCTATAAAGCCCTATCTTCTTGGGATGCTTGAATCGCAGCGCTGGAAGCGCTGCGCCACCCAAAAACCCAGTGCCTGAAGGCGGCTAGGTTCACCTGTCAATTGCGGTGTGCCTGAAGGCAAATCCTGATACGAATGCTACCTGAATCAGTCCCGCCGAATCGCTCATGGCTTTATGGCCACGATATTGAGGTTGCAGGAATATGAGTTGTAGCAAAAATTATTCGACGAGTTGGGGAGTTGGTAGAAGGGGACTTCCATGACGTCGGTTGCTGTATTGGTGTCCAGTTCGTGCAGAATTCCGTCGGTACCGGCTACGTAAAGGAATTGGCCGTCCGCGGTGATGTCGGCGGCAACCGGCGCGGCGCCTCCATTCAGTGGGATGGCGCTGACGGATGAAGTGACGAAGTTATAGATCAGGACACCCTGGTCGCTGGTGACGATGTAGGCCGCGGCGCCGCCGGGTGCGACGAAGAAATTCAGCGGATGGAAAGTGCCCCGTTGAAGATTGATGTGAATAGGACTGAAAGGCAAGGACGTTTGGAAAATGGTGGGGAGCGCAATCTGCTGCTGCGGGCAGAGTGCGGGCGGCGGAGGGACTAGCTGGGTTGTAGTGGTCGTCGCGATTACGTCGATACCGGTGTTGTCGATGCCCAGGAAAACATCGAGGTTGGCCAAGTCGCTCTGGTTGAGAAGCGGAACCGTAGAGTTACCCATGGGGGCGCTGACGGCCGGGACCATCTTGAGGAATGTAGGCGTCGTTGGCAGCCCGGTGAGCGTTAAGCTAACCGGCGAGTTGTTGCAGGTGCTGAGAACGTCGATGTTCGAGGTCGAGCTTCCGCCGGCGATGAAAGCAAACGCTCCGGTGGAAGAAAATGCAATTGAAGTGGCTGGCGCCGAAAGAGGAATCGTCAAAGGAGCCTGCAGAGTCGAGTAGACGTATAAAGTGTTGCCGCCGTTGCCGAGGATGTAAGCTTTCGAACTGTCTGGGGAAAATGTCGCCGTGGTTGCGCTGTTGATATACAGAGCTGTAGTGACCGCAGCGGAGGAGCTAGTGTTGACGACGTAGACCTGGTTGGGAGTGGAGATTGTATCGGCGAAAACCGCCAGATTGCCGTTGGGCGAGACGGCTAGAACTTTACCGGTCACAATCCCCAGAGTGCTGGCAGGGTTCGGCAGGAACGTAAAAGGATTGGTAGTGGAGGAACCAAGGTTCGCGGTCGCGACGAGGAATGATCCATACTGGCTGCCGACGTAGGCTTTGTCTCCCGTGGGATCGAACATCAAGGAATTAGGCGGTGCAGGCATCGAGTTGGGACTAGCGGCAATGTTCTTTGCCGTCGAGACATCATAGAGTGCGACGGCGCACTGAGAATTGCCGTAGCAATCCTGACTGGTTGCCAGCACGCTGGTCGAGACCGGGACGCCAGTGACCAGTCCGGATATGGAATTGACCGGATAAACCGGCTCCGGAGCGTAGAGTCCGGTAAACCCGGCCGGATTCAGCGGGAAACCGACATTGCAAGTGGGCGGGCTGCACGAGGCGGTGATGGCTGACGTGCCCGGTTGTAGAGTACCGATTGTACAACTTGCTGCGCCGGAGCATCCGTTGGACGCCGCAGGAGGGGGTGTCGTGGTGGTCGTAGTCGTAGTGGTGGTTGTCGTTGCAGGGGCGCCAGCGGTAATCGCAGCGGGAGCGGAAGAAGTCCAAGTCAACGGGGGCTTGGGCACGATGCAGCCCTGGACGTCAACCGCCGTCGCAGTAATAGTCTCCGAGGCCCCCTTGGTGGCGATGAAGTTGGTCTGGCCGATGTTTTGTGAGCCGTTCGAACCAAGCTGTAGACTGATGCACTGCACCGGGCAAGTCTCGGCGATATAGGGTTGGCTGAATACTCCCGAGGCGGAAGCGATTACTTGGGTCTGGCCCGGCGTGTTGGGCGCCACAGTAGCCTGATTGGTGATGAGGTTTGACGAAGCACTCGCGATGGGAGTGATGGTAACGACGTTGAAATTAGCCTGGGTCCAGGTGAACGGTCCAACCGAAGCCGTGATGTCGACTCCCTGGCTGTAAGCCGTGGCTTGTAAGGTTTGCTTCTGATTTTGCGAGAGGCAATAGTTGGCGGCGCTGCTATTAAAAGGGATCTGACAAGCCAGAGGAAGTGCGGTCTGCGAAGGGCACGCGGGAGGCAGAGAATTCACCGGAGGAACGATGCTGATCTGAACGTTGTCGATAGGAGGATGGACGAAGACCGTGGTGGGTGGGCTAATCTGGCCCAGCGCCGTAGCGATTACCTGCACGGTGCCCGATCCGGCCGGCGTGCAGACGTTGTAGTACGGGGCGTTCCAGGTTCCGGCGCAAGCGAATCCACTGGGAGAGATCGATAGGATTCCCGGCGGGCTGTCGGGAGTTAAAGAGAAAGCGAAGGTCGGCGAAATGGTTGAGTTTGCGCCGTTCTGGGCGCTGGCGGTGAATGCCAGCGTGCTTCCCCATTGCAAGGAAGCGCTGATCGAAGGATTCAGAGTAATCTTTGCCGGAAACGGGTTCGCGCCTGCGGGCTTGTTTCCTCCGCAGGCTGACAACAAAAGAAAGAAAAAGATTGTGATGACTACTTCCGCCCACTGAACGCAGCCGAACCTTCCCATGCAACCTCTCGTCGCCTCCCGTAGCATCCGCGGGGCGATTCGCTCATCTGATTATGAATAATGAATTGGAACGGAAAACTTTTGTAGTGTAGAGGCTGCAGGCGGATTCAGCAAGCTGGCTGCACCCCGCGCCGCTTTCCACGATCAGTTATTCCGCATTTGCAGTAGGATGCAAAATGTGGTGGTACAGTTTGAACCTAGTCGGCCATCATAGTGGCGGATGGATTGCAGCGAGACCCAGCAATGTGCTGGATGTAGCAATTCGAATGGACGGCCTTACCATTCTCATCGGCGTACAGATCGACCGTTAGATCGACTGGCTTGCTGCAAATTACGCAGGATATTCCTGTGGAAGGGTGACCACCCATAAATACCTCCTTTGGACGGTCACAAGTAGCGTAGGGTAAAAGCGAACTGTAGGCTGGTCAATACTGACCAATGTGGGAACTCTTCCCGTTGCGGGAGGAGAACAGCTCAATCCCAAAGCGGAAAATCAAAACTGGACAACTGCCAGGCAAAAACATGGGTTGACGATGTTTCGCTCGAGTTGCTATAGTAGTTTGGTTCCGCGAGTTAATCCAAGCTTGCTGTAAGCCGTGAGTTTTGCGGGGTGCTGCGCAGAATTCCGGATGAGCTTTTGAAATGCGTTTCCGAATTGAGTTTTCGTTTGGAAACTTTCCTCGCTGAAATGTTCCTGCGCTGCCTTTCGCCCTCGGGCAGCCGGTGCGAGTAAGTGATTAGCACTGGCGGTCTGCGGAAGGATATGCAGGACAGAGCTGGCGATACGGAGTACCCCCGGAGTTTTGGCCGGGTGCCACCGTCGACAGTTCAAACCTAGATCGGGAACCCAAAATCTCTCTCCGTGGGTTGGTGTGCGGCGAGAAGCATGGTGGCCACCGAGCCTGCCAGCCCGGATCATGCAATTCAGACCGGGAGAGCGATGATGCTGCGCGGTAATCGCGCTGCGCAACATCGGTGTGAAGTCGGTGTGAAGAAGGAGCGGCAAAGAGTGCCTACTTTCAATCAATTGGTGGCGAAGGGCCGCAAGCGGCCACGGTATAAGACAGCGAGTCCGGCGCTGCAAGGCTGCCCGCAGAAGCGCGGAGTTTGTACGCGCGTATACACGCAAACGCCGAAGAAGCCGAACTCAGCGCTGCGGAAAGTGGCGCGCGTGCGTTTGACCAATGGAATTGAAGTCACCACTTATATCCCCGGTGTCGGCCATAACCTGCAGGAGCACTCGATTGTGCTGATCCGCGGCGGCCGCGTAAAAGATCTGCCGGGCGTGCGTTATCACGTGATTCGCGGCACGCTTGATGCGGTGGGTGTGGCCGGTCGTCAGCAGGGACGTTCGAAATATGGCGCCAAGCGGGCGAAGAAGGGTTAAGACGGAATGCCTCGTAAAGGACATACAGCAAAGCGGACCGTGCCAGCCGATGCAGTTTATGGCTCGAATCTGGTAACCAAGTTCATCAACTCGATGATGTGGCAGGGTAAGCGTTCGACGGCAGAGGGCATTTTTTATGAAGCCCTCACCAAGGTGCAAGAAAAGGGCGGCGACGAAGCTTTGAAGCTGTTCACCAAGGCTGTCGAGAACGCGAAGCCGCTGCTGGAAGTGAAGACTCGTCGAGTTGGCGGCGCGAACTATCAGGTGCCGGTGGAAGTGAATGCCGACCGGCGTACTTCGCTGGCGATCCGCTGGTTGCTGACTTATGCGCGCGGTCGCGCCGAGCGCGGCATGGTTGACAAGTTGAGTAATGAATTGCTGGACGCCGCCAATGGAAAAGGCGCGGCCATCAAGAAGAAAGAAGATGTTCACCGCATGGCCGAAGCCAATAAGGCTTTCGCGCATTACCGGTGGTAAAGAATTGCTGATTGTTGATTTTTGATTGCTGATTGAAGAGGCTGGCTCGATTTTCAATCAACAATCAAAAATCAGCAATCTACAATTGAACGAAATTTTCGGAGCCCAGAAAGAGTTAATTGTCGTGCCTAGAACAGTCCCACTAGAACGCTGCAGGAATATCGGCATCATGGCCCACATCGATGCCGGTAAGACCACTACGACGGAGCGCATCCTGTTTTATACGGGAAAGACGCACCGCATCGGAGAGGTGCACGAAGGCACTGCGACCATGGACTGGATGGAACAGGAGCAGGAGCGCGGCATTACGATTACGTCCGCGGCTACGACCTGCACCTGGCGCGATATTCGCATCAACATTATTGATACGCCCGGCCACGTGGATTTCACGGCCGAAGTGGAGCGGTCGCTGCGCGTGCTCGACGGCGCGGTCGCGGTGTTTGATGCGGTGCATGGAGTGCAGCCGCAGTCGGAAAAAGTTTGGCGTCAGGCCGACAAATACGGCGTTCCGCGGATTTGCTTCATTAATAAGATCGACAAGATGGGCGCGGATTTCGAGCATGCGGTCGATACCATCCGCAAACGTTTGAGCGCCAAGCCCGTCGCGATTCAGATTCCAATTGGCCAGGAAGATAAGTTCAAAGGCGTCATCGATCTGATCAACATGAAGGCGATCGTGTGGCAGGACGACACGATGGGCGCCGAATACGTTACCGAAGAAATTCCCGCCGAGTTGAAGAAAAAAGCTGAAGCGTTTCACGCGCAGCTGGTCGAAAGCATTGCCGAGAACGACGACGAAATCCTGCATAAGTTTCTGGAAGGCGAAGAGATCAGCGCGGACGCGTTGCGTGCGTCTCTGCGCAAATCGACCATCGCGCTGAAAGTGTTTCCGGTGGTGGTGGGAACGGCGTTCAAGAATAAAGGCGTACAGCCGCTGCTGGATGCGGTGGTGGATTATTTGCCTTCGCCGCTGGATGTGCCGGAAACTCATGGGTTGAATCCCGATAACGGTGAGACGATTCACCGCAAGGCGGATGACAAAGAGCCATTTTCCGCGCTGGCGTTCAAGATTATGGCTGATCCGTTTGTCGGCCAGTTGACGTTTATCCGCGTTTACTCGGGGCACCTCAAGACCGGCGATTCAGTGTTGAACACGGGACGCCGCCGGAGTGAGCGCATCGGGCGTCTGCTGAAGATGCACGCCAACAAGCGGGAAGAAATCAGCGAGATTCTTGCGGGCGATATTTGCGCCGCGGTAGGTCTGAAGGGCGTGAGTACGGGCGATACAATTTGCAATGAAGATCATCCCATTGCGCTGGAAAATATTACGTTTGCGGTTCCCGTAATTTCGGTTGCAGTTGAACCCAAGACGAAAGCCGATCAGGAAAAAATGGGCATGGCCCTGGGTCGTCTGGCTCAGGAAGATCCCACCTTCAAAGTTCACACCGATCCCGATAGCGGGCAGACCATCATCAGCGGAATGGGCGAGTTGCATCTGGAAATCATCGTCGACCGCATGATGCGCGAGTACAAGGTCGAAGCAAATGTTGGCAAGCCGCAGGTAGCCTATCGCGAAACCATTCGCAGGCATTCCGAGGCGGAAGGCAAATACATTCGCCAGACCGGCGGACGCGGCCAGTACGGCCACGCCAAGATCAGGCTGGATCCGCAACCCGCGGGCACGGGCTACGAGTTCGTCAACGACATTGTTGGCGGTTCGGTGCCCAAAGAATTTATCAAGCCAATTGATCAGGGTATTCAGGAAGCGCTCGAAGGCGGAATTCTGGCGGGCTATCCGATGGTCGATGTGAAAGCGACGTTGTACGACGGCAGCTATCACGATGTCGATTCGAATGAAATGGCGTTCAAGATTGCCGGTTCGATGGCGTTCAAGGAAGCTGCGCGCAAGGCTTCGCCGGTTTTGCTGGAGCCGGTGATGCAGGTGGAAGTGGTAACGCCGGAAGATTATGCCGGTGTGATCATGGGCGATTTGAGTTCGCGGCGTGGACGCATTGAAGGCATGGAGCATCGCGCCGGGTCGCAGGTTATTAAAGCGATCGTGCCGTTGGCAGAGATGTTCGGCTATGCGACCCACATGCGTTCGTCGACGCAGGGGCGGGCTGAGTACTCGATGCATTTTGCGCGCTATGAGGAGGCTCCGCGATCGGTGGCGGAGGAAATCATAGCTAAGGTGCAGGGGACTACGAAGTAATCATGGCAGCTCCACACTTCAACGTTTTTGTTTCGGGCGTGACTAGTTCAGTGGAAGACTGGCAGAAGGCGATGAATGCGCCGAAGGCTGAACTGCCCAAGCTGAACCAAGAGCAACGAGAAGTTGCGCGCAAGATGGGTATTTCTGAAGAGGAATACGCGAGGGGTGTGCTGGTAGGGCAGTACGGAGAGAAGACTCAGTTGCAGCGGGGCCAGATGCTGGGGCAGAGAATCGAAGAGGTATTGGAAGGTTTAGGGGAGCCATATCGGCTCGAGGCTCTGATCCGGGAAGGCGTGAAGTTTCGGTGGGTTGCCAGAATCAGCACGCCGCGTGAGCCAAAGAATGTGGCCATCGGAATGGAGTTGGCAGATGACATTATCGATTCTGCAGCCGTGCAGGACTTGGAGCGCCTGAAGGTGCTCCTTCTGGAGACGCTGGGTCGGAGGGATTTGCTGGGAAGTTTGCAATGATTCTCGAAGGAAGGTTGGTTCGGTTTCGACTTTCCCCGGAAGGCAAGATTGCTTTAAAGGGATTGTTCGAGAAATCAACTTTGTCAGCGTTTGTTGAATCGGTCGATGAGCTTGGAGCTTGGATTCATTTGGGATCCAAGAAGCAAGTGCAGGTTGGCCAAACGAGCGTTTTGATGTTGCTAAAGTGGGACTACTTCTCGACTGCCGTTCTTGACTATGAGCCAGAGCGACCCGTCAAGAGAGAGCGAATGGGATTTAAGACCCTGAGGAGCTAGGAAATGGCGAAAGAGAAATTTGATCGGAATAAGCCGCACTGCAACGTAGGGACGATTGGTCACATCGATCATGGCAAGACCACGTTGACGGCGGCCATCACCAAGGTGTTGCAGAAGCATAATCCGAAGATTGTCTTTCGGTCGTTTGATTCGATTGATAACGCTCCGGAAGAAAAAGCTCGCGGGATCACGATTGCGACGGCGCACGTGGAGTATGAGACGG
>JBAVQD010000006.1:0-7688 GCA_049693675.1 Candidatus Sulfotelmatobacter sp.
CCCGCCTCCAACTGCTTCAGCGCCCCGATCATCTGCGCTTCCGTGTGATTGCTCCTCGACATACCCGCTTCCCCTTTCTTTCGCTGAAATCATACTCAGCTTTGTGCGGAAAATGGGGAGCAGGTCAGCACAGTGGCAAAGCACGATGTTCTGTTTGCCCACATTTCGAGATGCGCCTCATTGGCACACTGCCTTTGTTAATCGTTAGTGAACACAGAGAGCGAGTCATCAGTTGCTGCCTCCCGGAGCTGTCGGAGTGTTCATCATTGTTGAGTCCTGGCCTACACCCATAGGTTCGTCGAGGCCATCCATCAGTGTGTAGTTCTGCAATGCGATCGCGGTCCGCCATTCCTCGTTGAGTGCATGAATGTAGGTGAGTTGCAGGGTGAAAAGCATATGCTGCGCCGTCAGCACATGCGGGTAGGCTAGCGCCATCTGCTGGTATTTTGTGACTTCAAGTTCGTAAGCGCGCCGTGCTCTGGGCAACATCTCTGTGCGATATTTCTCCGCAGTGTAGCGGGCAGTCTGATACTGCTGTGCGAAGGGTTCCGCGCGGTTTCGAGTGAGGAGCTGGATACGGGTGACATTCTGACGGGCGCGCTCCAACTCCACGCGGGCTGCTTCGATATTGCCCTGATTGCGATTCCAAAGCGGCAGCTGAACACTCGCCTCGACGAAGGTCTCGGGGCCAGCCGCAATGTTTGTCGAACCAAGATCCTCGCCCGAGTACCACTCGCCAGTCTTTAGATTGAGGTTGGGCACCCTCTCTCGCTTGGCAGACTTGACGCGAGCTTCCGCAACGGCAACGTTCGCCTCCGCTTGCTTGACAGCAGGACTTTCCTGCATGTCAGTGACGACCATCCCTTCGGCGTCAAGCTCTGGAGGCTCGACCAATTGCCCCTTAAGCGGATGAGGCGGGAGTGAGGATTGGCCTGCGAAGGTGGCAAGCTGCGTAAATGCGGCGAGGAACATACGCTGCGCGTCGATGAACTCAACCTTGGCCTGCTCGGCGGCGATCTCAGCGTTCAGGACGTCGGAAGCGTCCGCCTGGCCGATCCGCTCCAACTCGTGACTGTTTGTATCCGCGTCGAGCGCGACCTTGAGGAGTCTGTCGTGAATCACGACCGCCTGCTGAGCAGACAAGGCATCGAAGAACGCACGCCCTACATCGTTATGCACGCGGGCGCGCTGAATTTCGACGGCAAGTTCGTTGGAACGGCCCTCCGCGCGGTAGATGTCGCGTCGAAGAGCTAGTTTCCGGCCCAGCACGACCTCTTGGGAGAAGAATGCGCCCTCTTCGCCGCCATGATAGCTGCCGCCACGGACCTCGTCGGCGGAGTAGCCAACGATTGGGTCAGGCGGCAAGCTGATCTGACGAGCCTGCTGCTTAGAGCGATCGACATTGCGCTGCGCTTGCGCCAGCGTTGGATTGCTCTTATCGGCCATGTCCATGAAGTTTTCGACCGTCATCGGCTCTTGGTTGACGACCGTACGCAACAACTCGGGCGCCGGGAGGTCTGAACCTGCTTGAAAGCCAATCGCTTCCGGTTCTTGAAGGTCTTGGATCGGGACTTTGATGGACCTGGCATCGCTGTCCACACCTGGCTTTCCGTGTGGCTGATCCACTTGCTGTTGAAACGACTGCTCGACGCTTGCCGCCGCTGCCTTTGCTCTTGGATCGCCGGCGTCTTGACCCATATTCTTCATCGGATCGGGAGCTTGCTGGATGAGGTTCGGTTTGGGAGCTGGTTGTTGCTGAGGGCTAGGCTGCTGCTGCCCCATTTTCATGCCCAGCACGTCGGGTATCGATTGCTGCGCCCGCAAGGTGCAGGCAGCGGCTCCTATCGTAAGGGTGAGTGCCAAATTTCTAAATTTCATCTTGTCTCCAAGACCTCGCGGGTCGGCTGAACTGGTTTTGAGCGTTCCTTCTGTTTGTGCGATTGATGGCTCGTCTTCGGGCATCTAATCGCAGCCTGGTTACCTCTGCACTCATCCGCGCGAGTTGTTGGTGGAACCGCTGTAGAGCGCAGCGTAAGGATCGCCAGGACGGTTTGCGCTCCGCATGGCCGAAACAACCCGGTCGTATTGCTCTGGGGGCAGAACGCGCACAAAGGTCATCATGCCTTGCATAAAGCGGCTCCAGTTCGGACGCAAGCCAAGGTTCTCGGGCTTCTCGACCAGCCTATCCATGTTCATCATGGGACCTTCCATGTAGGCGTCCTGGGGGAAGTTGGGCACATTATTGGCGTTCGGCGATGTTTCGCTCTCCTGCGCCATCATGCTGTCGGCACCCATATCGAAGGCGTCAAGGTTGCGCTGCTGCAACTCGCTCAACTTCGGTCCCCGTCTGGCCTGCTCACGCATCATTCCCATCATGCCGGCGTCGAGTTGGGTGTTTGCAAGCGGCCCATCGGGAGCCGTCGCCTCTTTTCCTCCAGCAAGAGCAGCAGAAGGTATTGCGGGATCTGGCGGGGTATTTGACGGCGTCATATTCATGCCCTGCATAGTGCGCATGTCCATGCCCCTCATGTCGTCGCCGTCCTCGCCGCGTAGCGTCAAGCGTCCGTGGCTGTCATCCCCGCGCAGCCCTTTACCATCCGGGAAGCCTGCCATTCTCGTGATCGGGCCTGCCTGCGAAGCCATCTGATTCATCATGTGGTGGGGCAGATGGCAGTGCAGCATCCAGTCGCCGGGGTTGTTGGCAACGAACTCCACATTGCGGGCTTGTGCGACTCCGACCAGAACCGTGTTTCCGGGCCACCATGCAGTCTCCGGTATGCGGCCACCCTCGGTTCCGGTCACGTAGAACGTGTGCCCGTGCAGGTGCATCGGATGGTGATCCATGCCAAGGTTTACGAAGCGGATGCGAACACGATCTCCCTGTCTGACGATTAGCGGTGTGGATACAGGACTGGCTTTGCCGTTCAGCAAGAGCCAGTTGAACTCCATCATCATGGTGTCGGGCGTCGTGGAGTTCGCCAGTACGGCGTACTCCTGCAGGTGAATGACAAAGTCTTTATCGCAATACGGGCGATACGGAACCTTCGGGTGCATGATGAAGGCTCCGAGCATCCCGGCCAGTTCCTGCATCGCCATGTGTGAGTGATAGAAATAGGTCCCTTCCTGCTTGATGACAAAGTTGTAGGTGAAGGTCTGACCGGGCCTCACCGGCTCCTGGCTGATTCCGGGCATACCGTCGTTACCGATCTGGTCTTCGAAGCCGTGCCAATGCAGCGAGCTTGGCTCTGGCAGTTCGTTCTTGAAGATCACCCGGACTTTGTCGCCTTGTGTGACCTGTATAGTCGGGCCGGGGGCCGAGCCGTTGAAACCCCAAACATCGATCGTCTTGTTTGGCGCAATCTGCCGCTTGAAGACGTGCGCTGTGAGCCGAAAGGCTTTGATGTCCCCATCCATCTCGAACGGCAGGTCGCCGATGTCGGTTGTAATCACGGGGGCGTGGGTGACTGCGCCGTCGCGGGAATCTACCTTCGAGAGTGACCCGCTGCTATTGCCTTGGTATCCCCCGCGTGCGGCGACTTGGGAGGTGGGGCTAGTGGAGTGATCAGTGCGCTCAGCGGACGCGCGGCTGGCGATCAGGCCAGCACCCGCACCAAAGACGGTTTGCAGAAAGAAACGACGATTTGCCATGGGAAGCTCCTGAGTCAGTGAGGCCAACAGGTTTGGCACTGACAGCGGAGCAACCAGGCCCGAATCCTAAGCTAGGAATAGACGGCACACTCCGGCCAGCACATCAAAAGATGAACGAGGCATGAAGGGCCTGAGCTTAGATTCGGAGGATTGCGTTGCGTTTCGGAGGGGAAAGGGGAGGAGAGTGCGAGACGAGGTCTAATGGGAAAACGGAAAGTACGTCTGTCCGGTCGAACAGAACCATCGCCACAAAGACTGCCGGAGGCTGCTCGATTTGGTGCGACGGGGAAATAATTGCTGCTATGTCGTTATGTCCGCAGACTTGATGATGACAGCAGCCGCCCATCGACACTGCTCGGGAAGGGTTCGCAACTTTCTCGGCTCCGCCCACGTCCATCCCATCACACCCATCACAGTCGCCGGGCGCCGCATCATCCAAAACGCCGCTAGAGGGATAATCCTGATGGTTCTGTCCGATTTCAATTGACGGGAGTGCTTTTAGATCGCAACCTGCGGCGCAGGCGGGACCTGCACACGAAACCGACAGAAGCAAGATTGCAAGCAATGCCGACAGTATCGATTTGAACCGCACACCTCTACTTTACTCCAAGGGGGCCATAGACCGTCTCAAATTTGAAGATGGACATCTCGAAGCGGATGGTGGAATCGCTGATGAAAGGAACCACCCATCCTTCGGAAGGTTTGACTTCAATCGGTTTCAATACTCTGATGCCCAAGGTTTGCTGAACCTTGGTGCGGCGCTCGGCTTCATGGTCCGCGAAGGATTGCGCTGCGTCGGCGGTACTTCCCGAACGCCGTTGCACCGGTGGCGCCCTGCGCCATTCTCCCGCCGCCACACGCCGCGCGGCCCAAGAAACGCCGTGCCGTCATCGAGGGCACGTTAGACAGGTATGCAGGTTCCCACGCAGGTCCATCTTATCGGTGACGAACGCTGGGGCGGCTATCCGGCACCTGATCTCTCCGTGTTTCGCCCGCGCCTCCTGCGTCAACAGATACTCTCGTGCCACCTCGCGGAAAGGATGGTTGAATACTGCACAGAGGCTGACTGGTCGAGCATTACGGTCCGCATCCGCTTATTGGATACTCAGAAATCCAACAATTTCTTATTGAAGAACCTTCGATCCGGCGCCTTCGTGTCCCTCCGGACCGCGTCCCACGCCGGTCGCAGACAGCCCAAAGCCGTTCGATCAACTCGTGGTGGCCAGGTAAGTGCACAAACCTGGGAGATCAAGCCATTACTGCGCCCTTTGGCTCCGCGGCGTCCTTTGACTGAGTTTCGGGACCGAGGTAAAAGGCCCTAATTGGTGCAATCAGGAGGCAGCCTTTGTCAGCCCAAGGGAAGCCATCGCAAGTCGTGATCCCAATGCGCACCTCGGGGACTTTGCCGACCGCCGCGAGTCGAGAGCACCCATATGACGACACGAAACCGATCGATCACTCGGCCCGCGCGCTCGAACCTCCGATGAGAGTGAAGGAGGCGGCAAAATTCCTTGGAGTGAGCCCGCAGACTGTGTATCTTTGGGTTGAACGAAAGCAGATTCCCCATCTCCGCGTAATGGGTCGCAACATCCGGTTTCTCAAGTCGGATCTCGAGTCATTCCGCGCTTCATTCAGACAGGAGATGGTGAATGCATAGACCACAGAAACACGATGGGGTTGTTTATCCACGCAAGGAAGGCAAGATCTTATGGTTGCAGATGAAGCGCGAAGCTCTGGAAAAAGCTCAACCGCGGCGCCAGCGAAATGGCGCAGTTAACGGATGAACAAAGTGGCACAGTCACGGTGCAGTGAGCGGATATTGGCACACTTCTGGCGCAGTCGAGGCCGAAAATCATCAATTGGAGTGGTCACGAAGTTGGAAAGTGCTTTAGAATCAATTCTGCTAGTCATGTCGGGGCGTAGCGCAGCCTGGTAGCGCACCTGCCTTGGGCGCAGAATGATTTACTCCAACCGTTCCATTCTTTTTTTTGATTTCTATTGTTTCCAACAATTTGGGGAATCTGCTTTTCGTTCAAAGTTAACCCAAATGGTTTGAATCCCGCTCATATTGGCACGGTTTGTGCACGGTCGCTTTTTTCCAGTCGAGGCGCACATGCAACAGGGCCGACGAAAAAGCAGAGCGCGCCGAATCAGTTCAGGACGAAGGTTTCCAAGGACCTCTAGGGCGCCGAGCCGTTCGCGGAGTTTCTCGTTCGCTTCCTGCCAGTCCTCGGTGAAGGTTGATCCCCGGATGCGCTTCCCGCTTTGATCGAAGTAGCACATCCACAGAATTCTTGTATTGGGTCGCTGGTAGACAACACTGTCGTGCTCTCTAGGTCTTGCCTTCTCCCCACCTCTTTCTTGAAGCTTGCGCTGAAGGGGGACGAGATCCGTTCGCAAGAAGCGCCATCCTCCTGACAAATCTGAAATCAGTTCTTCTAAATGACCCGTCCGGATTGATACGAATCGCTATTCCCGTGCGTACTAGAGTTAGTGGTATTCGATCGTTCGTGGGCCACTCGCGTCGCACGCAAGGAGGCGGCGGCCCCGGCGTGAAAGATCCATGCGCCTGGATCTGGAGCTTCGTCATTTGTATTCCGTGGTTGTTCTGGCTGAGATGCACTTTACTCGGGCATCTCATCGGCTACGCATCGCCCAGCCCAGCCTCAGCAAGCAACTCCAGCAGATTGAGCGCTCGCATGGAGTGCGTCTGTTCGCGCGCGACAAAGGCCGCATCGTTGAGAGCTTACGGATGCAGGTCGCACTTTCGTCGACGAAGCGCGGCTCGCCATTTTCCACGCTGAACGTGCTCTTAATCTCGCTCGCGCCGATTGTCGGGCCGACGACTCGCTTGTAATCGGCTACTCGCCAGATGCCGATCACGATTGGGTTTCGGGCATCCTGGCTACGCGGCGTCCCTCATACACAAATGTCAGAATTCGCTTATGCTCCCGCTTTGCGATGGACTCGGTGCGCGGTGTTTTGGTGGGAGAGTTGAATCTGGCGCTGGTGACGGCACCCCCTGAGGAAATCCGCATCACCGCGGTACCATTTGCGCGAAGACCGCTATACGCTGTTTTGCCCGATTCTCACCGATACGCTTGCCGCAAAGGACTGGTCCTTGGAGATCTGGCAGACGATGACTGGATTTTGAATGCCAGGCAAGTTCACCCAACGATTCACGATGCGATTCTCGAAACGGCTAAGCGAGAAAAGATCTCATCGAAGAATCTGCATGAGACCTTCACTTACGAACAGGCTGTTCAGTTAGTGCTCGAGCGTGCTGGCGTAGGGATTCTCACGCAGGCGTGTGCCCCAGATTTTCGCGTAGATCATCTTGTTGTCATACCGCTGTCGGATGCGTCCCTGCGTTTCGATACTTGTCTGGTGATGAGAGCAGTTGACGATGCAAAACTTTCGAATGGATTCGGTCGCTCCTTTCTTCGCAGATTCTCGCGTTCCAGATTGGCGCCGCAACCGTGACGTCCTCGAAAGTGCTCCATAGCAAATCCGGAATAGGTCACCTGGCCAGGTTACGCGGGACTCACCTCCCAAAAACCCTGTGCACTCGAGAAATGCTCTGATGGGGGCAGACCTGGTTTCGAGACAAGAGCTTTACGAGATGGTCTGGTCGATGCCAATGATCAAAGTGGCTGAGCAGTTCAACGTCTCAGGAAGCTACATGGCGCTGGTGTGTTCCGCACTGCGCGTTCCACGCCCGGAGCGAGGCCACTGGGCTAAACTCGCGGTCGGGAAAGCGCCCGAGAGGCCTCCATTGCCGGAGGCACAATCGGGTGACCAGCTCAATTGGTCTCGCGACGGAGGATTGCAGTCGCCATCTCGCCCCCGAACTGTCGCGCGCCCACCTGGCCCACGAGGCAACAGACTGGCGTGCCCCGTTACCGGCGTTCACGGGCTGATTCGTGATGCGAAGGGATACTATGGCACGGGTTACAAGGTGGATGAAGGCCAGCATCTCAGGCCTTACAAGAGGCTGATGGTCGACGTTACTGCATCAAAGGCTGGACTCGATAAGGCGC
>JBAVQD010000007.1:0-13198 GCA_049693675.1 Candidatus Sulfotelmatobacter sp.
CTCCGCCTGCGCCACATTCTCCGGTCGTCCCAAATCCCGCCAGGAATATTCGTCCGCGCGGAAACCAAAAATATTTTCATCTTGTGCAGCCTGCCGCAAGTAAGTTGAGATAATCGAGAACGCGCCATCCTCCGTCATCACCGAGAAAATACGAGGCGAAATAACATGCACACCGGAAAATGCCAGTGCTTTTACTTGCTGACAATCTCGAACCTGCTCAGGAACCCCATCGCGTCCCGCGCGCCGTCCGCAAAGCCGAAGCTGCTCATCGAACAGCAAATACCGCGAAGTCTCCCGCTCCTGCACTGCCAGCGAAGCCAAAGCTTGATGTTCGTTATGAAACTGAAGCATGCGCCCTAGATCAATCGTGCTGATGACATCGACATTGTGCAGAATGAAAGGCTCATCTCGACCTGTAGAATCCTCCAGAAAAAACCAGGCAGCCTTTTTCAATCCGCCGCCAGTGTCCAGCAATTCGTCTTCGCGCGAAACTTCAATGCGCATTCCGAAATTATTGTTGGCCTTCAGGTAGTCGATCACTACGTCCGCGAAGTGGTGCACATTCACAATCACCTCGCTAATCCCAAACGTGCGTAGCCGCGCCAGCGCAATCTCCAGCAGCGTCCTTCCGCCAATTTCCACTAACGCCTTAGGACGGTCATTGGTAAGCGGCCGGAGCCGCGTACCCAGCCCGGCCGCCAGAATCATCGCCTTCATCGGCTCGACTTTTCCCCGTCAAGATTCTCCAATTCGCGATGCTGCAGCACCACTTCCACGCCGTTCCGCCCACGCAGCCGTTTCGCTACCTGCTCCGCCAGAAATACCGACCGATGTTGCCCGCCCGTGCATCCGAACGACACCATCAGGTTTTTGAAGCGGCGCTGCTGATAATTGTTTATGCTCGCATCCACCAGCGACATTACGCTGGCCAGAAACTGGTGCACGCTCTCCTGCTGATTCAGATACTCGATCACCGCCTTATCTTTTCCTGTGAGCGCCTTGAATCGCTCTTCCCGCCCCGGATTCGGCAAGCTCCGTCCATCGAAAACAAATCCGCCCCCATTTCCACTCTCATCTTTCGGCAACCCGCGATGAAAAGAAAAACTCAAAATCCGCACCCGCAGATTGTCGGCATCGGAAGCCAGCCCCTGCAGTTTCTCCGAAGCCAGCATGCTGTTAAACGCTTCCATCAATGCCGGCAGAGCGATCGGCAGCTTCACGTTGTGCAGCAACCAGCGCAAATTCTTCAACGCGTAAGGCACGCTTTGAAGAAAATGCGCCTTGCGCTCGTAAAATCCGCGAAAGCCATAAGCTCCCAGCGCCTGCAGAATGCGCACATAAACATAAGCGTACAAGTAGCGCAGAAATTCTTCGCGATCGATCTTTGTAAAGTCACCCAGCCTCTCGATATAAAGATCAAGCAATTGTTGCCGCAACTCCGGCGGCAAGTCTGCCTTGGCGTCATAGAGCAGGGAAGCAATGTCGTACTGTAGAGCCCCTTTGCGCCCGCCCTGATAATCGAGAAAAAACGGCTGACCGTCTTTCAGCATCACATTACGTGATTGGAAATCGCGGTACATAAAATAGTCGCGGTCGGCGCTCAACAAAAAGTTTGTCAGGCTGTCGAAGTCATCTTCCAGCGCCTGCTCGCTAAAGGAAATTCCAGCCAGCCGGAGAAAATAATACTTGAAATAATTCAAATCCCACGCAATCGATTGCCGGTCGAAACTTCCGCGCGGATAGCAAACGCTGTAGTCGAGATCGCGCCCTGCCTCGATCTGAAATCGCGGTAATACCGCGACCACCTTGCGGTACGCTTCGATGGCGTCCGGCGCAATCTTTTCCCCATCGCGATGCTTCGAGAGGAAGTCGAACAGAGTGGTGTCGCCGAAATCCTCTTCGAGATAAGCGCCGTGGGCCAAATCTTCCGCATAAATTTCCGGCACTGGCAAGCCATGCTTGTGAAAATGTTTGGAGAACTGCAGGAATGCGATATTTTCTTCGCGCACTCCATACAGAATTCCAATGGCGCTGACCTGGCCGCTGGCCAGCCGAACGATCTTCCGTCCTGACCCGCCCAATTCCCCCTGCAGAGGCTCGATTTTCGCGGGAGAGGCTTGAAATCGTTCTTCAAAAAGTCTTCTGAGAACATCCATCATTGGCTTTATGCGGTTGCGCGGTCACCTCAAGATAACATTGAATACTGCGGAGTAAACGCGCCGCCGCCGCCGGTGGGAACGACTTGATAACCCTCAGGTTGATACCTATGCTGTAGAAAGCATGACCGACCGCCTATATTACCGCGATTCTTTTCTCTGCCATTTCGACGCTGAGATCGTCAGGATCGTCGAAACCCCACGCCCGGCGCTGGTTCTCGACCGCACCGCTTTCTACCCTACCAGTGGTGGCCAGATTCATGACACGGGCTGGCTCACGTCAGAAAATTCTGACATTATTCGCGTCACGGAAGTCGCCGACTCCGAAGACGGTAAAGTCATCCACTATCTCGAAACGCCGTTAAAGGATCTTCAGCCCGGAGCCCGCGTCCATGGCGAGATCGACGCTGCCCGCCGCCGCGATCACATGCAGCAGCATTCCGCGCAACACGTCCTCTCAGCCGCATTCATTCGACTCTTCAACATGCGAACCGTTTCCTTCCACATGGCGGACGACTATTGCTCGATTGATCTTGATTCGCCTTCTCTTACTCAAGAGCAAGTAGAATCCGCCGAGCGTTTGGCCAATGAAATCGTTCTCGAGAATCGTCGGGTCGATATTCGCTTTGTAACTTGCGACGAAGCCGCGAACCTCGGCTTGCGCAAACTTCCGCCCGCGGAACGGGATGAACTGCGCCTGATCGATATCCGCGATTTCGATCTTTCCGCCTGCGGAGGCACGCACGTCAACTACACCGGGCAAATCGCCGGCATCCTTCTGCGCAAAACTGAAAAAGCTCGCCAAGGATATCGCGTGGAATTCGTGGCCGGACTGCGCGCCGTCAGAACCGCCCGCCGCGATTTCACAACGCTCACCGAAACCGCCGCGCTTTTTTCTTCTCACATCTACGACGTTCCCGAGCACGCCCGCAAGTCGCTTGATGAGATCAAGTCGCTGCGCAAGCAACGCGAGCAATCGCATGACGATTTGGCCTCCGTACACGCCGCAGCTCTGCTGGCCGAAACTCCCGAAGCCAATGGCCGCAAAGTAATCGCGCGAATTTTTCCAGAACGTGACTTGGCTTTTATAAAACTTGTCGCCCAAAAACTCACGCGGCTCTCGCCCGCCGTCGTCGCACTTCTTGCCACTCAAGCGCCGCAACCCGCGCTCGTCTTTGCTCAATCTGCTGGCCAGCCTTATGACATGGCCGCCCTCCTGAAACAAGTTGTCACGCCGCTCGGCGGACGCGGCGGCGGCAGCAAAGACCTGGCCCAAGGCGGCGCCCCGAAGGCGGAAGGACTCGAAGCGGCTCTCACGGCGGCTGCGCAAACCCTGCAAGGTTGATCTGGGTTAAAAAAATTTCAGATCTTTAATTCTAAATTCCTGATTCGCGGGGATTTGCGCGGAAGGGATGACGGTAAGATCTGAGTAAAATATTGAGAACAGGGAAGTTACACGCAAAATATTGGATTTGCTGGACTTGGAAGGGAAGTCTTCGGTCGCCGCGATCTTAGGGGCGTATTGCTGCGAGAATTGCACGGTTGTTCCGATACTACTGGAAGCTTATGGCGGAGCTCAAGGTCGGTTGTCACGAGGAGAGCATGCGGGGTTGTGGAAAAAGGGCGGGACCTGTGTAGTATTGCTTTCCTTACGTTCGGCTTGACGGTCGTCGATTTCCCAAAGCAGCATACCGCCGGCAATAAAACGCTCGGGAAGGGCACGACTTCAGTCGTGCCGTATTAGTCTGGGAAAAAAGCGGCTTCAGCCGCTGAGGTGGGCTCTTGAAGCCGACTCGTGATCTCAAACCACACGGAACGTATTTCGTCACCTTCTCGACGTGGCAACGGCAAAGGCTCTTCGTCGTCGAATCGTACTCTCGGCTTTTCCTCAAGACTCTCTACGGCTATCGTCGCCAGGGAAGATTCGAACTCCACGCTTTTGTCATAATGCCTGAACACCTCCACATGTTGCTGACGCCGGCCTCAGGCGTCACGCTGGAGCGGTCAATTCAATTCGTCAAAGGTGGACATTCTCACGCACTAGGAGTAGAGCTAGGCCGGAAAGGCGAAGTATGGCAACGCGGATTCACCGACCATCGTATCCGCGATGCAGAGGATTTTGACATTCATCGGAGTTATATCCATCAGAATCCGGTCAAGCGTGGGCTGGTGAGCGCGGCTTCGGAGTATCGATATTGCTCAGCCTACCCCGGCTTCAAATTAGACGGCTGGCCCTCAGCGGCTGAAGCCGCATAGTCCACGAGACCTTTGCGGCACGACTAAAAGTCGCGCCCTTCCCGAGCGTGATTCTGGCCAGCTCTTAATTGTGCGCGAGCAAGATCGGAAGTTTTGTGCGCAGGCAAGCACGGGAAGGGCACGCGTTTACTCGTGCCGTGAAGGCCGGACTGGATCAACAAAAAAAGCCCCGCTCTTGCGAGCGGGGCTGCTGATTTTGCGCCGAAGGCGTGTCTGCCTGGACGGCCAGTCCTAGTACATGCCTTCCATACCGCCGCCACCGTGGCCGCCGGGCATTGGAGCTTCCTTCTTTTCCGGAATCTCCGCTACCAGGGCTTCGGTGGTCAGCATCAATGCAGCGATCGAGCCGGCGTTGGTGAGTGCAGTGCGCACCACCTTCGTGGGATCGAGTACGCCAGCCTTGACCAAGTCCTCATAGTCATCGTTGAGGGCGTTGTAGCCGAAGTTCGGGTCCTTGGAGTCCAGCACCTTGCCGAGCACGACCGCGCCTTCCTGGCCGGCGTTTTCGACGATCTGGCGCAGAGGCTCCTGGATGGCGCGCTTCACGATGTTGACACCGATCTGCTCATCACCCTCGAGCTTCAGCTTATCGAGTGCTGCTGCGCAACGCGCCAGTGCCACTCCGCCGCCGGGGACAATGCCTTCTTCCACGGCCGCACGGGTTGCATGCATGGCATCTTCCACGCGGGCTTTCTTTTCTTTCATTTCAGTCTCGGTCGCGGCGCCGACTTTGATTACGGCTACGCCACCGACCAGCTTCGCCAACCGCTCCTGCAACTTCTCGCGGTCGTAGTCGCTGGTGGTCTTTTCGACCTGGCTGCGAATTTCCTTCACGCGGCCTTCGATCTCGGAGTGCTTGCCTTTGCCTTCGACGATCGTGGTGTTGTCCTTGTCGATGGTGATCTTCTTGGCCTGGCCGAGATCGCTGATCTGCACGTTCTCGAGCTTGATGCCCAGATCTTCCGTGATCGCCTTGCCGCCGGTGATGATGGCGATATCCTGCAGCATCGCCTTGCGACGATCGCCGAAGCCCGGAGCCTTGACGGCCGCGACTTGCAGCGTTCCACGCAGCTTGTTGACCACGAGCGTTGCCAGTGCTTCACCCTCGACGTCTTCTGCGATGATGACCAGCGGCTTGCCGCTCTTGGCAATCTGCTCGAGCAACGGCAGAAGATCTTTCATCGAGCTGATCTTCTTCTCGTTGATCAGGATGTAGGCGTTTTCCAGAGCAACTTCCATGCGCTCGGGATCGGTGACGAAATAAGGAGAGAGATATCCGCGGTCGAACTGCATGCCTTCGACCACTTCCAACTGCGTCTCCAGCGTCTTCGACTCTTCAACTGTGATGACGCCGTCCTTGCCAACCTTTTTCATCGCTTCGGCAATGATGTGACCAATGGTCTCATCGTTGTTCGCCGAGATCGTGCCGACCTGAGCGATCATTTCCCCCGAGACGGGTTTGGAGAATTTGTCGAGTTCGCCTTTGGCGCGCTCGCCGGTTTTCTTGTCGTAGGCGCCGCAGACTAATGAGACTGCTTTTTCGATGCCGCGCTTCATCGCCATTGGATTGGCGCCGGCGGCTACGGTCTTTACGCCTTCGCGGTAAATTGCTTGGGCTAGGACGGTTGCGGTGGTGGTGCCGTCGCCGGCTACGTCTGATGTTTTGCTGGCCACTTCGCGAACCATCTGGGCGCCCATGTTCTCGAGCCCGTCCTTGAGTTCGATTTCTTTGGCAACGGTGACGCCGTCTTTGGTGATCGTCGGCGAACCGAATTTCTTTTCAATAACTACGTTGCGGCCCTTGGGGCCGAGTGTGACTTTTACTGCGTCGGCTAGAAGATTGACGCCGCGCAGGATTGCCTGGCGGGACTCTTCTCCGTGTACGATTTGTTTTGCCATGATGCTTTTCTCCTTCAGAGATAGAAAAATCTTTAAACACAGGGGGCGCTGGGGTTCACAGGGTAAACCTTGGCCCTATTACGATACTTCGCGTATCGTTTATTTAACGCTTTGCTCCGACGGTTTCTTTCTTACTGCTGCCGGTTGGGCTGGCTGCGCCAGTGAGGATGCCAAGGACTTCGTCTTCTTTCATGATGATGAAGTCTTCGCCGTCGATTTTGATCTCGGTTCCGGAGTACTTGCCGAACAGGATGCGGTCGTCCTCGTGAACTGCGAGCGGGAAGGTTTTGCCTTCATCGTTGGTGCGGCCTTTGCCGGTAGATACCACGATGCCCTCTTGCGGCTTATCTTTTGCGCTGTCGGGGATAATGATGCCGCCGCGAGTGGTGGATGCTTCCTCCACGCGACGTACCAGAATGCGGTCATGTAGCGGGCTAAATTTAGCCATGGTTGCAACTCCTTTCAAAAGTTGAGTAGAAGGTTGATGGAGCAAGAAACTATCAAATTGTCGGGAATTAGGCGGCCTGTTAGCAGTCTCGCCTACTGAGTGCTAATTGTAGAGATGTGAGTGGGCAGTTGTCAAGGGGTTGCGTCCGGCTATGAAGCGTGAGCGGTCGAGTTCGAATTGGGGGCTGGCCCACCCAATACTGCGCCCTCTTTCGGGGCATCACCATGTGGAGAAGGCTGCCCCGCTCGTCGCGCATTTCGACGAGTGGGCATCCCCGGACCTCGAATCCTTATTCCTTCGCCACCAGCGACCCTTAGCACGTAGGAGGTAACATGCCAACAGCCAAGCTTCTGATTCCATCGCCTCAAGTGCCCACCTGTCGAAGGGCGCGACAGGTGGGGCAGCCTCGGCTGTGCCGGTCCATGCAAAGACCGAAATCCACATAGGGCCAGCTGCGCACCCGCCAGCTACAGGCGATTACGCGGTTTTAGACAGGACCACTGCCTCTGGTGGGTAATAGGCTCCGATCTGTTCGAGCATTGCCAGACGATCCCAGTTGTCCCAACCTTCGACTATCTTTCCGTTTTCGATTCGGGCAATGGACGTACCCGTGACCCTGACTTGCTTGCCCGTAGCGGGCACTCCCAAGCCGTTTCCGTTATGAGTCATCGTGGCTGACCATCGCGCAACGACCTTGTCGTCGACACCGAACGAATCTTCGACAACGAACTCCGTAGCGGAGAACGCGCGGCGAATCTGTTCGGCGAAGGCTGCGAATTCCTCAGGGCCGTGGATTTGTTCTTTGGGGCCATTTGTTCCAGTTAATACGGCATTGGGGGCGAGCAATTCGTAGATAGTCTCGTTCTTACTTTCCTGCCAGACTTCACGATACCAACGATTCATCAACGAGATATTGTCTGAAGTTGTCATCGGCAAACCTCCCAAGTCCGGGATGCTAGATCACGGGGCCGTAAAAAACAATGGGGAACAGCCTAATTTTCGCAAGTCGGTCTCGGCCCCGAGCAGGTTCTTCACCGGGCTGACGCCCGATTGGGAACGACAAAGGCTTCGTGGAGAGGGCACAAATAATCCGGCAGCTTTCGGAATCTAAGGTAAGATTGAGTCTATGCCATACATATTGGAACACCTCTCCAGTCTTCGTCAGGAAATCACGGATTTGCGGAACATGAACGCGCGCTTTACGGGTAAGGGGTCGGATACTCAGATTGATCAGTCGGCCATCGAGATGCGCGCCAACCGGCTGGCAGAAATCAAAAAAGAGCTGTCGCAGATGCTGAATCGGCCGGAAGATCCTGCCGTGTGGTGGGAAAAGGGTGGAAGGCGGAGCCGGGTCGCTTAGCAGAGCGGCAACAATTTGCTTCCGTTGGATTCTGAGGCGCGGCTTATGAGCCGCGCCTTTTGTTTTGCCGAGCGTTATGGCATCAGCCGTAGCCCTGCAGAAAACGCCGAGCAGCGCGCAGTCAGATTAAGGACGGGGAGACAAAAAGTCTCCGCGTGCCCTTAATGGCTTCCTGCCAACAGCGCTACTTTTGTCTTGGCCAGGGCGCGGACGTAGTTAACCAGGTCCCAATTTTCTTCGGGCTTGATGCGATCGCCCTCGGGTGGCATATCCTGATGGCCGTTCTTGATGATGTAGAAAATTTCACCGTCGGTGCGATCCTTCAATGTGTTGGGATCGGTGAAGTCGACGAGTTTGAGTTTCATGTCGGCGGCCAGAGTACCTTTTCCGTCTCCGCTGGTGCCGTGGCACATGGCGCAGTCCAGAGTCCACCATTTCTTCGCGCGAGCCAGCGATTCGGGGGAGGACTTGACGGGATTGGTCTGCCGCACCGCCTCGACAGGGATAGCAGCGTAAGAAGGCGGATTCGTTTTCGGAGCGGGCTGCGTCTGCTGAGCGGAAAGCAGGGCCACGAAAACCAGGGTAACGGAAAGCAACAGCAGAATTTTTGCAGTTGGCTTGGATAACGGTGTGGACATCGGAGCCTCCGATGAACGATGACTGAGGTAAATCAGGTTCAACACGAATCATAGAGCGGAAGAGAGAAGGCGGCTGTGACGCGCATCACAATCAGGTGCTTCGCTTGAGCAGGCTGGTGGCCGCTTGCAAAATCAGCGGTAGTCGGGCAACCTCCTTTACATGGATCGAATGAACGGATTTATTCTTTTCGTCTTCTTGCTGGCTGCGATGGGAGTGGGATGGGCGCAGGACGGGCCGGAGGAAGGCGGAAATGAAGTTCAAGTTTGGGCCGGGGGCGGACACTCGGTGCCGGGCGGGACTCAGCATACGGAAGCATTTGATGCGGGGGCGCGCTACGGTTGGGTGCTGACGGGTCCGCATTTGCCGAGCATTTTACGAGGACGCTTTGAATATGCGGTCGACGTGGTTCCCGTCTATCTGATCTTTCAGCCGGCGAATACGGCGTATGCGTGGGGATTCAACGCTCTGGTGCTGAAGTGGAATTTTGAACGCCATGGCCGGTTCTCGCCTTATTTCGAACTGAGCGGCGGAGTGCTGTTCAGCAATCACAATATTCCTACGTATACGAACACAGTAAACTTCTCGCCCAGCGCGGCTTTGGGCACGCATATTCTCGGTGAAAAATATAACTGGAGCGTGGATGTGCGGTACTTGCATATTTCGAATGCAGGACTGGGAGACTTCAATCCGGGGCTGAATACGGTTCAGGTGCGGTTGGGAGTGGGAAGGTTCTGGAAGAAAAAATGAAGGGCGAGTTAAGGTTCAGTCGGTCCGGCGCAGACGAAAAAAGGAAAAAAGAAAGATTGTCGGCGGCCATCCGTGCCCTGGGATGAATTGCTAGGGACGAGCAAATGACAATGCTTGTAATCGCGTGGAAAACGCTGGTTGAGGACCCGTGCCCGAGAGGCCGCGTGAACCCGGTCGTTCGCCATGGCAAAGGCCGGGCGGCTTCCGCCATCACTCCCGGACTTGCAGGAGCCAGCTTCAAACCTTGATGCCGATGCTGCTGCCCGCGTCCGAACCCTCGCCGCTTGTAAAGATTTCCTCGCGCGGTGAAAAGACGCCAATGCAGGTATCCCCATACTGAAGCGGGCGAAAGCAGAATACAGCGCAATAGGGCGCTAATCGCCCTCGGGTGGTCTTTGCTTGCGTTTTGTGCAAGGGTGGGATAAGGTGCTGCCGAAGCTACCGGCGCGATGGCGTGCCTTCGGATTTGGAGGGCAGGCTGCCCGCCCTCAGTTCAGGAGGATTTGGTGAGGCCAGTGAGCCGAGGTGCCCGCGCGGTAGCGTTTGGGTCAGGTCGGTTTATCAAGGTCGCAATGTCCATGATTTTTATTGCCACGGGACTTGCGGCCCAGACCGGTTCGAGCTCAGGCTCGAGTGTGTGGCAAAGCAACAGTCGGACGCCGCCTCCAACATCGTCGAATGCGGGCGCCGGGACGCTCTATAAGGATGCTTACGGCGCTTTCAGCATCATGATCCCGGAGGGCTGGGCGGCGAGACCAAACGTCGGTTGTTACGGACCGAACAAGAACAATTGTCCGGAGAATGCCGCCGGAGTCAACATTCAATCGCCGGGCAGAAGCTGGGCTTTTCTGGCGCCGTTTTCCGGGGATGCCCGGCAGCCTACCGACGTCGTGAAAAATGTGGCTGCGCATCTTAGCACGAAGTACCAGAATTTCCAGGTGCTGCAGAATGATCCTGACAGGTTAAACGGCCTCGACATCGCCATCGGTCACTTTACCGGAATCGACCAGGACGGCGAAGGCGTGTCGCTGGTGGTGATCGGCATCGCGGCTCCGGGCGGACGCTTTTTCGTGGCCGAATCTTCGGTCCCGCAGAGTGAATTGCAAGCTGCTACTCCCGCGCTATCTGCGATGCCGGCAACGCTCTGGTTCGCGGGACAGGCAGCCATCAATCCGGCTCCCCACACCGCGCCGGAATACGAAACCAGGCTCCCGCCGCCGAGCCACGAGACCGGCGCCGCACCCGGCAGAGTAAACATCACCAACCGCACGCGCTGGGTGGAGATCCAGGACCCCGCGTGGGGAATTGTGGTGGCGCGTTTTCAGATTCCCGTAGACTGGAATTTTGATGGCATCCTGATTCGCGACGACAGCTGCGGGCTCGCGCCGACTTTGGCGTGGCGAATCTCCAGCCCGGACGGGCTTTACGGTGCCCAGATGATGCCCGATTTTGGCTCGAACTGGGCAACCAATCCCAGCCACATGGACAACTTCCGCCGCTTCCATTGCAAGACAATGGAGCCGATAAGTCCCGAGGAGTTTCTGGAATATGCCGCGCCCTTAGTGCGACCCGATCCCATCCTCGGCCGCATCGAGCCGAGCGACGATGCCCAGCAGTGGCAACAGCAGATCGACATCTACAACCAGCGGTCGATGGCCGCCTTTGGCACGACTCCGGATAGCGGTGGCGCGGTTTGCAGCCGCATCCAATACGCTTACCGCGGACAGACCATGGAGGAATATTTCTCCGTACGTCAGCAAACTTTTAGGACCAAGGACATATTTCCCCGCCGACCGGAAAATTTCACTTGGACCACTTACGCGAGCGTACGGACTATCCGAGCGCCCAATGGCCGACTGGACGACGTGATGCGTACTCTCGTCCCAATGCTGGCCGACGCTTACAAGGCGACACCGGAATGGTTGCAACGCTTTCAGCAAAAGCTGGCCGGCGATACAGCGGCCAACCAGGCCGCGATGCAACGGCAAACGGCAGCGGCTCAAGCCCGGATCATGCAAAACGCCGCAGCGTTGCGGAATGCACTCAACACGAGCAACGCCAACTTCCAGAAGGGCCAAAACGACCGCTTCAACGTCGGCCAGCAGCAATGGCAGCAGCACATGGACTACATGACCCGCAGCGCCCAGGCCTACACTCTCTACGCGGGAGACAACCAACTGGTGCGCAATCCCCAGACCGGAGCGGTGAGCACCGTCACCAATAAATATGGCACCAGCGCGTGGCAGCAGGACGGCACCAATAATATCCTGCTGCAGAATCCCAACGACATCAACCCAAACCTCTACCTGCGCGGTACCTACACCCAGTTGGAGAATGTGGATCCGATGAAACCGTATTAGCGGATGGTCCAGGGACAAGGCGGGCGGGGTGAAATAATCTGGCCGCGACAGGAATTAAGCCGGAACACCCTAGCGCTCGTGTCGAATATCCAGCCGAACAGATCGCCGTAGTAGCTCCGGAGTTTGTGCGGATTCGCATCGGTTGTGCAAGAGCCGCGACGTGGTCTGCCATGTGGGATTGCAACCGGGACGGCGAAACTCGGGACAGAGTGAACCGCAGATCGACTTGACTCCGATCGGCCTTCTCGTGGAGTTAGCACTCATTCAGAAGCGGCCATCCCTTAGGGAGTGATGCTAAGGCAGCGCCATCGGCTGCGAGCCTTGCTTCGATTACTGCAGCCCAGCTATTCTTCTCACTTATGTCAACGCTAGTGGAGTGTGTGCCGAATTTTTCTGAGGGACGCGACAAGGGCAAGGTTGACGCCATTGTTGCCGCCATGAAGGTGGACGGAGTCTACCTGCTGGACCGCGAGATGGATGCGGACCACAACCGCAGCGTGATCACGCTGGTGGGCGAGCGGGAGGCGATTCAGGAGGCGGCGATTCGCGGGGTGGGCAAGGCTGCGGAGTTGATTGATCTGAATGTGCACAAGGGGGCGCATCCGCGCATGGGCGCGACTGATGTGGTGCCGTTTATCCCGATTGATGGCGTGACGATTGAAGATTGCGTTGCGATAGCGCGGCATGTGGGGGAGGAAATCTGGAAGCGGTATCAGATTCCGGTGTATTTGTACGAAGCTGCGGCGACCACGCCGGAGCGGCAGAATCTGGAGAACATCCGGCGCGGACAGTTTGAGGGCATTCGAGCGGAGATTGCCACGAACCCGGCGCGGAGGCCCGATTTTGGCGAGGCGCGGCTGCATTCGACGGCGGGTGCGACGGTGGTGGGAGCCCGCAAGTTTCTGATTGCTTACAACGTGTTTCTGAACACGCCGGATGTGGAGATCGCGAAAAAGATTGCCAAGGCTGTGCGCTTTTCGAATGGCGGAATGCGGTTTGTGAAGGGCGCGGGATTTCTGGTGCGCGGGCTGGCGCAGGTCTCCATGAATCTCACAGATTTTGAGCAGACCCCGGTACATCGCGTTTTTGAAGTGGTGAAGCGCGAGGCGGCCCGGTATGGAGTGATGCCGGTGTCGAGCGAGATTGTGGGATTGATTCCGAAGAAGGCTCTGGAGCAGGCGGCGGAGTGGTTCTTGCAGGTGGAGAATTTCGATTCGTCGCTGATATTGGAAAACCGGTTGACGGCGGTGATGAGCGGGAAAACTGCTGTGGGCGGATTGCGCGCCGGAGTGGAGCCGTTTGTCGAGCAGTTGGCTGCGCCTACGGCTACGCC
>JBAVQD010000008.1:0-24700 GCA_049693675.1 Candidatus Sulfotelmatobacter sp.
AGCGCAAGATAGAAGCGCGACGATCCCGGATCGCCCTGCCGGCCAGCGCGTCCACGAAGCTGGTTATCGATGCGCCGCGATTCGTGCCGCTCCGTGCCGAGAATGTGCAGCCCTCCGACGGCGATCACGTCATCGTGTTCTTTGTCAGTCTGCACCTTGTAGCGATTGAAAGCGTCGGTCCACTTGTCGGTGGGAACGGTGTACTCGTTGCCGTTGTAATAAAAAATGGAAGTGATTCCATCTTCTTGCGGACCTTCGATCTTGCCCTGTGCTACGCGCAGTTGCTGCGCGATTCCCTTCTTCACCAGCTCCTGCTTGGCCATGAATTCAGGATTACCGCCCAACAAGATATCGGTACCGCGGCCGGCCATGTTTGTGGCAATCGTAATCGCGCCCTTTCTTCCGGCCTGCGCCACGATCTCAGCTTCACGCTCGTGAAACTTGGCATTCAATACGACGTGATTCTTGATGCCCTTCTTTTTCAACAACTGGTCGATCCGCTCGGATTTCTCAACCGAAGTCGTACCCACGAGCACGGGTTGACCTTTTTCCGCCAGCTTCTGAATCTCATCCGCAACCGCAAAATACTTTTCTTTCTCCGTGCGGAAAACGACGTCAGGATTTTCCAGCCGTTGCATCTGCTTATTGGTCGGAATAACGATGACATCAAGCTTATAAATATTGTCAAATTCCGTCGCTTCCGTTTCCGCCGTACCGGTCATGCCCGAAAGCTTCTTGAACATGCGGAAATAATTCTGGAACGTAATCGTCGCCAGCGTCTGATTCTCGCGCTCAATCTTGACGCCCTCTTTGGCTTCGATCGCCTGATGCAATCCATCGGACCAGCGCCGCCCTGGCATCATGCGTCCAGTAAATTCATCGACGATGATGACCTCGCCGTCTTTCACCACGTACTCCACGTCGCGACGGTAGAGTGCATGCGCTTTCACGGCAGTCTCAACGTGATGCTTCAGCGGCCAGTTTTCTGGATCAGCAATGTTTCCGATTCCGAGCAACTGCTCCACTTTCAACCAGCCATCATCCGTGACCGTGATATTGCGGTGCTTTTCATCCACCACGAAATCGCCGGTGAGCTCCGCAGCCTCCCCGGGAGGGCCTTCGATTTCTTCGCCCTTTTCCAGCTTCGGAATAATCCGGTTCACTTTGTAATATTTGTCCGTCGACTCTTCACTCGCGCCTGAAATGATCAGCGGCGTGCGGGCCTCGTCAATGAGAATGGAATCCACTTCATCCACAATCGCGAAATTGTGCCCGCGCTGCACGCAATCTTTCAAATCGAATTTCATGTTGTCGCGCAGGTAGTCAAAACCAAATTCGTTATTGGTTCCATAGGTGACATCGGCCGCATAGGCGGCACGCCGTTGTTCGTCATCCAGGTCATGAACGATCACGCCCACCGTCAGCCCAAGAAACCGGTAGAGCCTGCCCATCCATTCCGAGTCGCGCTTAGCCAGATAATCGTTGACCGTGACCACATGAACGCCGCGCCCGCTAAGCGCGTTGAGGTAGACCGGAAGCGTAGCGACAAGCGTTTTGCCTTCGCCCGTCTTCATCTCCGAGATCATTCCCTTGTGCTGCACCATTCCACCGATCAACTGCACGTCGAAATGGCGCATGTTCAACACACGCCGTCCCGCCTCACGCACTACCGCAAACGCTTCCTCCAGGATTTCGTCCAGAGCATCCTGTAGCATTTCGTACTGCTCTTTCTCCAACGGCTTCGCCCGATCAATATCAACGTCGGCCTCAGCTTCGGAGTTCAAGTCCGCCGCGGGATTATTTTCTATACGGCTCAATCGTTCCTGAATGCGCTTCCGGAACTCTTCTGTTTTCGCGCGCAGTTCATCATCGCTCAGCTTCCGCATCTGTGGCTCGAGCGCATTGATAGCCTTGACCCGGGGCATCATGCTCTTGACGACCCGCTCGTTCTTGGTCCCAAAAACCTTGCCAATAAAAGTGTTTATCAAACTGTGAAATCCTTCAGAGGGCGGGGACAGCCCTAGCGTATCCTATTTAGCCTAGCACATTTAGATGCAAAGTTAGGTGATTTGGAACCTGACCCGCAATGCCTCTCTCGCATGAACAGAAACCCGATCCAGCAAGCCGCCGCTTTCCCGGAAATCCCCCTCATCCGGAACTGTAGTAGCTCGTTTTCGTGTATATTCCCCACGACCGATGCCCACTTTTTACGACCGCTTTGTCGAGTGCGAGGAGCGCTGGCCAGACAACATCGCCCTCGAACTTCAACGCAACGAACAAATCGAAAATTGCACCTACGCCGAGCTTCGCCGGATGGCGGAATCTGTTGGACACTGGATCCACGAAAATAAATTTGCACGCGGATCGCGGCTGGCCATCGTGGCCGATAACCATCCCCGCTGGGTAGCAGCGTATCTAGGAATCATTGCCTCGGGATGCACGGTCGTGCCCCTCGACACCGCACTGCACGCCGACCAACTGACCACGTTGTTAAAGGATAGTGGAACCTCAGTCCTCTTCTGCGACGCAAACCATGCCGCGTCCGCTCGCCACGCAGTTTTAGACCTTCACGTTCGTCTCGTGCTCATGGACCCGGAACGTCTGTCTGGTCGCACCACGAAAGGCTCGTGGTCAACGGACTTGCCGACGATCTTCGAGAGTGGCCCAGGAAATTTTCAGCCTGTGCCCTCTGCCCCGGATGACATCGCTTCCCTGCTCTACACCTCCGGAACCACCGCCGATCCCAAAGGTGTAATGCTCACCCACGCGAATTTTCTGGGCGAGGTGGAATCCGTGTTTCACTGGGTCGAGATCGGCCCATCCGACGCGCTGTTGGGAGTTCTGCCGATGTTCCACGTGCTCGCGCAGATGGCCAATCTGCTGCTTCCGCTAGTGAAAGGCTCTCGCGTCGTCTATCTGGAAACCTTAAACACGACTGAACTCCTGCGTGCGTTGCGCGAGCGCAACATCACCACCATCGCCGTCGTTCCGCAATTTTTCTACTTGATTCACCAGCGCATCTTTGAAGAAATCCGCAAGCGCGGAATTCTAACGCGAAGAATCTTTTCTGCTCTAGTGATCCTCAATCGCAATCTGCGGAGAATCGGCATCAACGCCGGAAAGCTTTTCTTTGGCAAGATTCACGAAACTCTTGGCCAGAAGATGCGTTATCTCGTCACCGGTGGATCGCGATTCGATCCCAAGATCGCAACCGATTTCCACGATCTGGGAATCGACGTGCTTCAAGCTTATGGCTTGACAGAAACTACCGCAGCCGTCTTCGCGAATTCGCCGGGAGACAACGTGATCGGCTCGGTGGGCAAAGCCCTGAAGGGCGTGGAGGCCAGGATCGTCGATCAGCAAGCGCCGGAAGACGGCGGACCTTCATCAGGTGAAATCGCGCTGCGCGGTCCGGTGGTCATGAAGGGTTATTGGAACCGTCCCGATGCCACTGCCGCAGTCCTGCGTGACGGGTGGTTCTACACTGGCGATCTCGGCTACTTCGACGCCGACGATAATTTATTTCTCACCGGCCGCAAGAAAGAAGTCATTGTTCTCAGCAACGGAAAGAATGTTTATCCCGAAGAGGTTGAGGCGCACTATCTGAAGTCGCCTTACATCAAGGAACTCGCGGTCATGGGGCTGGAAGCGAGGCCCGGCGAAGGCGGCGATCGTCTGCACGCCGTAGTCGTGCCTGACTTCGATGTGCTGCGCCAGAAAACAATTGTAAACGCCAAGGAAGTGATCCGCTACGACATTGAGAGCCTCTCCCAGCAGATTCCCTCCACCAAACGCATTGGCAGTTACGAGATCTGGCAAGAGGATCTGCCTCGCACCACTACGCGCAAGATCAAACGCTTCGAAGTGGAAAAGCGCGTAAAAGAAAACGAAACGAGTAAGCCTTCAGAGGATTCCGAACTACCGGCCGAACGTCCGCTCACGGAACAAGAAACCGCGTGGCTGGACCAGCCCATCGTGCAGGACGCGCTGCGCATCGTTCACCAGGCCGCTCGCACACCGCCAGCAAAATTGCGCCCTGCTCATAATCTGGAACTTGACCTCGGATTTGATTCCATGCAGCGCGTCGAGTTGCTCAGCCAACTCGAAGAACAACTCGGCGGCGATGTCGACGAATCGCAACTCGGCGGAATTTACACGGTACGTGATCTGATCGACGCCGTATTGCAGAGCGCATCCACTGGCGCCCGCACTCCTGCGCTCCACGCAACCTTCGCCGGATGGAAGACGATTCTGGCTGATGAGCCCGATCCGGAAGAAGTCCGTGCCTTGGCCGTGCCGCAACCGGCCAGCGCAACATTCTGGTATCTGGTTTCGCGACTGATCCAGGTGGTTGCGCTCGACCGGTTCAGCCTGCACGTGAGCGGAATCGACAAACTGCCGAGAACCGGCGCATATTTAATTTCCTCCAATCATCAGAGCTATCTGGATGCTGCCATCCTGGCCAGCGTACTTCCTCCGAAAGTTTTTGATAAAGTATTCGCTGTAGGCACCAGCGAAATTTTCGGCGAAGGATTCATGCGGCGCCTCGCGCGTTCAGTCCGCGTGGTGGTGGTAGATCCGGATGCGAACCTGATTCCCGCCATGCGCGCTGGAGCCTACGGCCTCCGCCAAGGGCGTCCCCTCATACTTTATCCCGAAGGCGAGCGCTCAATCGATGGCACCCCGAAAATCTTCAAGAAAGGCGCGGCCATTCTTTCGATTCATCTGCAGGTACCGATCGTGCCCGTGGCCATCGAAGGATTTTATAAAGTGTGGCCGAGAAACAAATCATTTCAGGGTTTCAAGCCGCTGAAAATAATCTTCGGCGATCCCATTTTTCCACCGCCAGAGAGCGAAGCCTCGGAAGCGGCGTACGAAAAACTGACCGCCACACTGAAAGCGCACGTGGTCGAAATGTGGGAAGGCCTTCGGAAAGAACCTCCGCGACCGCATTAAGTCCTGTCTTACTTCGCCCGGGGATGCGTCTGATCGTAAACCTGCAACACGTGCTTCATCGACAACTGCGTGTAGCGCTGTGTAGTCGCCAGACGTTCATGCCCAAGTAACTCCTGAATTGCGCGAAGGTCCGCGCCTTCTTCGAGCATGTGCGTGCCGAAAGCATGACGCAGCGTGTGGGGGTGTACATCAGGAGATAACCCCTTCGCAACGGCAATCTTCTTAATGATGCGACCCACGCTGCGCGTGGTGAGCCGCCCTCCACGCCGGTTGATGAGCAATGCGTTTGAATGATTGCCACTTGCCCCGATCACTTTCTGCCGTTCCGGTAAATACGCTGCAAGCGCACTCTTCACCGAATCGCCAAACGGAACGTAGCGTTCCTTTTTTCCCTTGCCCCGAATCAGAACTGCCTCGGAACTCAGGCTGATGTCTTCCAGGTTGATCCCCGTAAGCTCCGAATTACGGATGCCGCATCCGTAAAGCAATTCCAGCATCAGCCGGTCGCGCTCCGGAAAAGCCGCTACCTCGGGCATTTCTCCGTCGATCACAAAATTCATTTCTTCAATCGTCGGCACGCGGGGGAGTTTCTTTGCCAGCTTCGGAGTGGATACCAGCTTCGCCGGATTCTGCTCGACCACGCCTTCCCGGGCCAGCCAGCGATAGAGCGAGCGCACCGCTGCCAGCGCCCGCGCCACGGAAGTCTTGCTCAACCCCTTGTCATAGAGCTGCGAGAGAAATCCTCGAACCACTATGTGGTCGATCTGTTTCCATCCGCGTGAACCTGCATAGGCGGCGAAGAGAGTTAGATCCTGTTTATAGGCCTTGATCGTGTGCGGCGAAGCATTACGCTCCCGCAAGTGGCGGAGAAAATCCGCTACGGCTTTTGCGACAGTGGTAGTTCCTTTGTTCATCGGCGGATAACTAATTTGTATTTCTGATTGTTGATTGTTGATTGTTGATTGAAGAGCGCAACGGGCCGTCCTCTGAGAACAACTCACTTCAATCAGCAATCAACAATCAGAAATCAGCAATTCCCTCGTTATCTCGCTTTCGCTCGTGGATGATGTTTCTGATACACGGTCCTAAGCCGATCGAGCGCGAGGTGGGTGTAAACCTGCGTTGTCGAAATATCCGCATGACCGAGAATGGTTTGCACGGTACGCAAATCTGCGCCATTCTCCACCATATGCGTGGCGCAAGAGTGCCGCAGCATGTGCGGCGAAGCCACGCGCCCTGAACCGGCAGAGGCAGCCCGCACCATCTGCCAAACGCGTTGCCGCGTTAGTTTGCGGCCTCCCCGAGCGATAAACAGCAGCGGCGAATTGATGACGCAAAAGGAAACCGGCGACCCACTTCGCTTTCCTGCCGCCAAATCCGGACGCGCCTGCTTCAGATATTCACTCAGCGCATCTTGCGCCGATCTCCCCAGAGGCACTACCCGTTCCTTATCGCCTTTGCCGCGCACCAGCATGTATCCGGCGTCAAGTTTCAGATCTTCAAGTTTTGCATTGACCATTTCCGAAACCCGCAGAGCTCCGGCGTAGAAAACTTCCAGCATGGCCCCATCTCGAATTGCCAGCGCCGTGGCCTGCTTAGCATTGCTCGCCGGAATCTGGCGCTTGAGCGGAGCCGCCAACGTCGATTCCATTTCCTCGCGCGCCAATGCCTTAGGCAGAACTTTCCATTGTCTCGGCGACTCGATGTCCAGCGTAGGATCATGGTCGATTTTTTTATCCAGCAAGAGATACTGGTAAAGATGGCGCAGCGCCGATAGTTTTCGTCCCACGCTGCGGCCATCGACTTGATGAGAAAAAAGCTGCTGCAGAAAATCTCGAACATCGGTACGGCGCGCCGTCAGGAGCACGCGTTTGTGCTTTCCCAAAAATTCAGAGAACTGGGAGATGTCGGTTGAGTAAGCGCTTGTAGTAAGCGGTGCCAGCCCCTTTTCGATTCTCAAGTAATCAAGAAAACTGGAAAGCACGCGAGAGTTTGCATCCGAAATCATGATCGGGAGGATAAGTATGCTCGTTATCGGACGCTAGCGGAAGTGACGAACCGGGTGCCAAACCATCATTCGTTGAAAGCACGTAACATTACGCTCTACATCTGTCCTACCTCACGCAGCAGATTCCGCGCGTACAAAGCGCCTTCCGGAGTCTCTTCATGCTTGAAATACGCGAAGACGTCGCGCCCGGCAGCCATGTGCTCGCCAATTCGCGCTACCATGCCGCGCCGCTCTTCCTCGGTATAACTCGGCTTGCGAAACCTGTAATAGATAAACGAACCCGTAACCACATCGGGCGTGATGCGTTCTTCCGTCTCTGCCACGCACAGCGCCACGCCGCGGGATTTCAACACCTCCCACGTCTCATCCGTGAACCACGAATCATGACGGAACTCGAAAGCCGCCGGCAAGGCGCGGGGAACGATTGTCAAAAAATCTCTCAGCAGCGAGGCATCCGCCTTCAGGTTCGGCGGCAACTGAAAAAGCACTGGGCCAAGTTTTCCCGCACTCGCCAAGGGCGCAATTGTCGCCAGAAAACGCGGCAGAAATTCTTCCGTTCCCTTCAATCGCTTGATGTGGGTAATTACCTGGTGAGCTTTCACGCCGAAACGAAAGTGCGCGGGCGTGTGCTCGATCCAGTTCTGGATTGTGGTCTCTTTCACCAGTTGCCGGAAAGTAAAGTTCACTTCGACCGTGTTGAGTTGCGTTGCGTAATGCTCCAGAAATTTCTTCTGCGCCAGCTTGGCGGGATAGAAATCGGGCTTCCATGTTGGATAAGCCCATCCCGATGTCCCGACAAAAAGTTGAGCCATTGTGAACTCTCGAAGAAAACTTGTAACGCACGGGATTATATCTTGCGCGCCGTCGTGCGCGTCCGCGGCTTCGCGGCCTTCTTCACCGCGCGGCGACGGACTTTCTTTGGTTCCTCTTCGGCCTGGGCCGCGATCGAGATCGGTTCGTCCGTTTCCGCAGCCGCCGACTCCGCAACCGCCTTGAGGTCTGGAAGCCGCTGTTTCAACTTCAGCGCGGGAGCGAATAGATCGCCCATCTTTTCCACGCGCGCCACAGTTTGCGGCGCTTCAAACACCAGCCGGTTCGCATCTTTTTTTGCGAGCGCGTGCTCCACTTCATTCCAGCTTACGGGAGTCGAAACTGTAGGATGCTCGCGCGCCCGCAACGAGTACACGGCCACTGTGGTTTTATGTTCGTCATTCTGACTCCAGTCGACAAAAACTTTTCCCGTCCGAAGCGACTTTTTCATATCGGACACAACCATCTTGGGATGCTCCTGTTCCAGCAGTTGCGCCAAAGCGCGCGCGAAAGTTTTAGTCGATTCGTATGTTGTGGGAGTGTTCAGCGGCACGTAAATTTGCAGTCCCTTGGAGCCGGAAGTCTTAGGAAAACTCTGCAGTCCAAAATGATCGAAGATTTCCCGCAGCCAAATCCCAACCTGGCAACATTGCACAATGTTCGCCGGCGGACCAGGATCGAGATCGAAAACCATCATGGTCGGGCAAGTGATGTCTTTCGCCAAAGCCAGCGACGGATGCAACTCGATCGCCGCCAGGTTTGCCAGCCACACCAGCGTGGGCAAATCATCTGCCAGAATGTAATGCACCGTGCGGTGATTTCCCTCGCTCCAGATCGGCGCCGTCTTCACCCAATCGGGACGGTGTTGCGGCGCATTCTTTTCGTAAAAAAATTCCGCATCCACGCCGTCGGGATAGCGCTTGCGGGTGAGCGCCCGCCCCGCCAAATGCGGCAGCATCGCCGGTGCAATCCGCACGTAATAATCGATGACCTGCTGTTTCGTAAAGCCCGTCGCCGGATAAAGAACTTTCTCCAGGTTCGACAGCTTGAGTTGCTTGCCTTGAACCTCAATCGTCGAATCCATCGCGCACGCTCCAGCAGGCATTGTGCATCAAACCCCGCCTGACGCCAAATACGGCTCTCTCCCTACGCTTTTGGCTAAATAAACGCACCCGATCGGTTTGACAACTTCCCTTCCTGCCACGTAATTTCGAAACTTCTACCCTTCATCACAGTCTAAAACATGATCCGTCCAAACATCTTTCTCGTAAGAATGGTTCACCAAAGTACTTTCGGTTGTCCGGAGCTCCAATGAAACCCTTGCTCAGAAACCTTGCTATCGTTTTGATCCTTACTGCGCTCGGCTGCGCCCAGGATGTTACTTCTTTTGAGAAGCGCATCACCGTCAAGCAACTGCCCAACGGCCTCACCTTGCTCATCTGCGAGCGCCCAGAGGCGCCGGTCTTCTCATTCTTTACCCTCGTCGATGCCGGCTCCGCGCAGGATCCCATGCGCCAAACCGGGCTAGCCCACATGTTCGAGCACATGGCTTTCAAGGGCACGGATACGATCGGCACCACCAACTACCCCGCAGAGAAAGTTGCACTGGAAAAAGTCGAAATCGCCTACGCCGCATACATCGTCGAGCGTGACAAGGAAGTAGGCCGCGACGAGGCCAAGTTGAAGCAACTGGAAAAAGCCTGGAAAGACGCCATCGCCGAAGCTGACAAATTTGTGGTGCCCAACCAGTTTGGCAAGATCATCGAGCAGAACGGCGGACAAGACCTTAACGCTTTCACAGATTACGACGAGACCGGCTACCACTACTCGCTGCCTTCGAATCGCCTGGAACTCTGGGCCTATCTCGAGTCTGAACGTTTTCTTCATCCCGTGCTGCGCGAGTTTTATAAAGAGCGTAACGTCGTGATCGAAGAGCGCCGCCTGCGGACGGATAGCAACCCCATCGGCCGCCTGCTCGAGCAATTTGATGCCGCGGCCTTTGAAGCCCATCCCTATCATCGTCCGACCGTCGGCTGGATGTCAGATCTGAATTATTTTTCTGCCACCGACGCGAAGAAATTCTTCGACAAATATTATGTGCCCGCGAATATGGTGGTCGCTGTGGCCGGAGATGTGAGAGCTGAGCAGGTGATGCCGATTCTCGAGAAATATTTCGGCCGTCTTCCCATGAGTCAGAAGCCTGACGAAACCACCACCACCGAGCCTCCGCAGAATTCCGAGCGCAACGTCGAATTGCTGGAGCAAACCCAACCGTTATATCTTGAGGGCTACCACCGGCCTGACTACAGAAGCCAAGACGACGCTGTCTACGATGCAATCACCGATTTGATCTCGCAAGGCCGCACCTCTCGTCTCTATCGCGCTCTGGTTCGAGATAAAAAGATTGCGTCGTTCTCGGCAGGCTTCAGCGGACTGCCCGGAACGAAATATCCTCACCTGTTCGCTTTCTACGCTTTCCCGCTGCCCGGCCACACTCCGCAGGAAGTAGCCGACGCCATCCACGTGGAGATCGATCGCCTGAAAAAAGAAGATATCAGTGACGATGAGTTGCAGATGATCAAGACTCGCAGCAAGGCCAACCTGATCCGCAGCCTGGGCGATAACGAAGGACTGGCAACTCAGCTCGCAACCTATCAAACGCGCTATGGCGATTGGCGCGAATTATTCCGCTCCGTGGATCGCATCGACAAAGTAACCAAGGCCGATATCCGCCGCGTGGCAAACGAAACCTTCACTGACACGAATCGCACTGTTGGCGTGATCGAGACAACAAAAGCAGCAGGACACGGCAGCGGTCAGAGCTCGCGCGATTCAGCCCCACAAGAATCAGGCTCGCCAAATCAGGCAGGTGCGCAATGACAACGACTAGAACAGCGCGCAGCATCCTCTCCTTAACCGTCGTCATCGCCGCGATGACTTTGATGTCGATCCCGCATGCCGCCGCACAAGAGGCTACCTGGCAGCAGATCCCGATCCCAACTCTGCCTGCTTTTCATCCGCCGCAGCCCAAACGCATTCAGCTTTCCAACGGCATAGTGATTTTTCTGCAAGAAGATCACGAACTGCCGTTGATCAGCGGCAGCGCGCGCATTCGCGGTGGCTCGAGCAGCGAGGCAACTGCCAAAGTTGGACTCGTTGACCTCTTCGGCGAAGTCTGGCGCACCGGCGGGACAAAGACGCAAACCGGCGACCAACTCGACGACTTTCTTGAAATACGCGCCGCGAAAGTAGAAACCAGCGGTGGTCCCGATTCAACCAGCATCGGCCTCTCCTGTCTGAAAGGCGATTTCGATGATGTCTTCAAAATCTTCGTCGATGTGTTGCGCAATCCGGAGTTTCGCGCCGACAAACTCGATATCGCCAAGAAGCAAGCCGAGGACGGCATCTCGCGGCGCAATGATGAAGTCGGAGAAATCGCGGCGCGCGAATCTGCCAAGCTAGCCTACGGAGCCGACAATCCCTACGCCCGCGTGCCCGAGTATTCCACCATCGCCGCCATTACACGCCAGGATCTAATCGACTGGCACCAGACTCACGTTCATCCTAATCACATCATCCTGGGATTCAGTGGTGACTTCGATGCCGCCGCCATGGAAGCCAAGCTGCGCGCGGCTTTTGAGTCGTGGCCCAAGGGCGCCGAACTTCCGAAAGATAAAATCGAATTCCATCCTGCCCCTCCCGGTTACTATCTCATCTCGAAAGAAGATGTAAACCAAAGCAGCATTCACATGGTGGGGTTGGGCACCACGCGCAATAATCCTGATTATTATTCCATCGCGGTTTTCAACGAAGCTTTCGGCGGCGGATTCTCATCACGCCTGTTTAATGACATTCGCACCAAGCGTGGCCTGGCCTACAACGTCGGCGGCGGCATCGGCACAAACTTCGGCCACCCAGGCATGATGCAATTCGTCGCCGGGACCAAGAGTCAAAGCACGGTCGAGTCCATCCAGGCGCTCGATGAAGACATCGAGAATCTGAGTAAGAACCCAATTACAGATAATGAAATCAAGAACGCGAAAGACGCCATCCTGAATGCTTTCATCTTCCGTCTCGATTCTCCCGGCAAGGTTCTCGCCGAACGCATGACCTACGAGTACTACGGCTATCCCGCCGACTGGCTCGACAAGTTTCCCGCCGAGATTCAAAAAGTAAACGCTGCGGACGTAAATCGCGTTGCCGCAAAGTATGTCCACCGCGATCAACTAGCGGTGCTGGTCGTCGGAAATACAAAAGAATTCGACAAGCCTCTTTCGTCGCTCGGCCCGGTGAAGACCATCGACATCAGCATTCCTCCACCTCTAGGAGCACAAAAAGAAAATACAGAAGAAGAGAATCCCAAGCCGACTCACTCAAACGCGGAAGGCAAAGCTCTGGCGGCAAAAGTCGTGGCCGCGATGGGCGGCGAAGCCAAGCTATCAGCAATCAAAGCGGTGAAAGCAAGCATGACGCTCACTCAAAAGACGGCGCAGGGCGACTTCCCGATGCAAATGGAAAGCGTGATTGTTTATCCGGATCATCTGCACGCTGAAATGCAGACTCCAGATGGAGCCATCGATATCGTCGTCACTCCAGACGCCGCCTTCATGAGCCTGCCCAACGGGCAAGTGCAAAATTGGCCGGAGGCCAGAAAAACCGAAACCATGGAGCAGATCAAACGCGATCCGATTTTTATCGCCGCGCACGCGAAAGATCCGAACGTGTTCTTCTTCGCCGACGGAAGCGAAAAAGTGGGCGACGTCGAAACTCGCATCGTCGACGTAAATGCCGATGGTGCCGCAATCCGCTGGTGGGTCGATCCCCAGAATGGCCACATCCTGAAAGAGACTTACCGAACCATCGGCCCGCACGGCCCTGTGAAAGGCGAAACTGAAATGGACGATTGGAAGCCGGTGAGCGCTATCACCCTTCCCTTGCTCCGCCATAACAAACAGAACGGTCAGGACTCCAGCACGTCCGAGTACAAAACAATCGAATTGAATCCTGCAGTCGACCCTAAACTGTTTGCGAAGCCGGCAGAAAAACCTGCCGCCCAGCAGTAGGTTCGTTCAGTCAAAATCTGAGCAAGACAGAGGCAAGCGACGCGCGGAATCGAATTCAGCCCGCGCCGCGCGAACCCTGTCCGCAATCTGAGTCCACTTTCATCACAAAGTCGTCGCGCCCGCATAGCTAACTCGTTGCCTTTCCCAGACGCGATGCATTCTCGAACGAAAGCGTTAAAAAAAATCTTTCAAGATTCTACACGGCGGTCTGCAAACCTCCAGCTAGTCTGCAGACCTCTGCAATCTGTCGAGAATCCGAAAATCCCGCCAGCATAGATTCATGAAAACTTGGCTCCCCCTTTTCATGTTCTCATTCGCAGCGCAATGTTTCGCATCGAACATTGCCATCACTACTCCTACCTTGCCGAACGGCACGGTCGACACAACATATAGTGAGGTCATCAAGGCTAGCGGCGGCTGCACTCCCTACAAGTGGGCAATTGCCTCAGGGACGCTGCCCGCCGGCGTCACGGCGAAAGCGTCCAGCACAACCACCGCGCTCGACCTGGCTGGAAAGCCCACCAAAGCAGCCACCTATTCGTTCGCCGTGAAAGCGACCGGCTGCGGCGGCAAAACGTCGCAGGTGTCGTATAAGATTGTTGTCCAGGCCACAGCGGAACACGTAGTTGATCTAAGCTGGAAGGCTTCGACGTCGAGCGATGTCTCGGGATACAACGTCTATCGCGGTGCAACCGCAACAACTATGAAGAAGGTCAATGCGAGCCCGATTGCTTCGACGGCTTACACCGATGCCAGCGTCGCCAACGGCAGCACGTATTACTACGCAACCACAGCGGTCGATACCGAAGGCCGCGAAAGCAGCCAGACCGCAGCAGTCGAAGCGGTTATCCCCTAGCCTTTGCGCGGGGCTCGTTTTCTTGCGGGATATTGCGTAGTAAACGAATAAGTGTCAAGGGCGCTGTATATCCAGCTCTTCGCCGTGAAATGCAGTCGTCCCTCGATCGCATCAACTAAAGAGCAGGTCAAAAAATAAAGGCCGATCCAGGATCGGCAATGTGTTGGTGCGAAAGGGGGGACTCGAACCCCCACGGTTTTACCCGCCAGATCCTAAGTCTGGTGCGTCTGCCAATTCCGCCACTTTCGCAGCACTAATGGATTATACAAAGCGGTTGTGTGTTCTTAGAGGAGGTTTTTCCCAAGCCGTAGCCGCAACCCATAAGGCATAGTCCCGCGCTGAACATTTCACTCAGCAGGGTTCCGGCAGGCTGCGGCTTGCAATTCGCAGGCGCTTACTGAACCGCGTTCAGTCCCTGATAAATGAACATGCCCAGCAGCACCAGCAGCAGTACGCCCGATCCGGCGCCAAATACCCACACCGGCTTGGTTAGCCGGTTCACTTTCACCAATAATTCCGTCTGCTCCTGTTGCATGTGCGAGTTGGCATCGTCAAGATACAACTGCTCATCCTCATGCATGGTGAGCGTACTGCGATAGATCAGGAGGATGATCAGCCCAATCGTGAAAACGCCCCAAACGCTCGCCAGGCCCAGCAGTAAAGGAGTCCAAGTCCAGGTCATAGCCACACCTCGACAAATTGCAAGCTTTGTTCGGCAGTCGCGAATTCCAGAATGCGTAGCTTAACTACCGCATTTGAAATTCCGCAGCGCCGTAACGGAAATAATTATAGCCCCACTTGGCAAGCCCTGCCCGAGGAATCGCCGAAACCCATTGCCTTGCCCATCCGGGATGCGAAGCTGCGACTCCGGCCCCTATAAGGCATCTAAGTTACTGAGGGCTGGAAGCCGCTGGTTAAAGGCGGCGCGATTATGGCCTGTCAGGCTCCCCCCTCTGGTATAATTTAAGAATCTCAGAGCCGAGGAGATATAAATGGCTACCACCACCGTCCCAGGAGTTAGCACCAACGTTCCCGAAGTCAAGAAGGCCGCGCCAGTTACGCTCACGCCCAGTGCGGTATCGAAAGTAAAAGAGATCATGGGACAGCAGAATCCCGTGCCTGCCGGTCTGCGCATCGGCGTGGTCGGTGGCGGCTGCTCCGGTTTCTCCTATTCCATGCAGTTCGAAAACGCCGCCGGCATGATGGACAAGACCTTCGAAATGGACGGTCTGAAGGTGTTCGTCGATGCTACGTCGGTGATGTATCTGAATGGATGCATGGTAGATTACGTCGAAACCCTGGAGGGCGCCGGCTTCAAGTTCGAAAATCCGAACGTGAAGAGCACGTGCGGATGCGGATCGTCTTTCAGCGTGTAGATTTCTGTACCGATTTTAGTGGTTCAAGAGCCTCATCGAGAGATGAGGCTTTTCCTTTTCGAGATCGCGGCTGCCGGTTGCTTACTGCGGTTGCGGTGAATTCGCCGGCGGCTGGCTGGGCGCGGACGTACCGCCGAACGAACTGGAATTGCTGCTTCCGAAGGAACTGGAATTGTTACTTCCAAATCCTGTCCCCTGCCCAAACGAGCTGCCATTCGTGTTCGAGCTTCCGGTTTGCCCATTCTGTCCGTTCTGTATCGGCTGTCCGGCCAGTTGTAAAGGTGGCTGATTGGGCGTCCGGATTAGGCCGCCCGTGTCGGTCGTCGGATCGTAAACAAATTGCCACTCGTTGTATTTTCGCTTGTGATTGAATTCCCGAATCGTAGTCTCCTTGCTGGTGCTGGCCACGCCCACAATCGGGCCGCCAGAAACTACCTGTTGCCCGCTAGAGTTGGCATCGCCTGAAGCCGTTCCCGGAGTCTGCGTAGCCTGCTGAGAGGCATCCGTTCCTGGCGTCGAACTCGTTCCCTGCTGTGAAGAAGAAGATGTTTGCGAACTCGAACTGCCACCGAAGGCGCTGTTCGAATTCCCGCCGAATGATGACGATTGCGAGAAACCGCCGGAACTGCTGGTTCCGGAACTGCCGAAGCTCGATTGTGAGTTGCCGAATCCAGAGTTACCAAATCCCGAGCCGCCAAACGCGGAACTACTTGAACCTGAACTCGCAGAACCATTAATCTGTCCCACGGTACTTGCGCCCGGAATCACTCCCCCGCCAAAGCTGCCGCCCAGAGTCACCCCCGGATCGCCATAGTGGAGCAGGCGGAAATCCTTACCGGTAATCGGATCCTTGTAATGTTTGCGCAGGTAGCGCAAGTTGTTGGTGTTGTCGAGGTTTTGCAGGCTCGTGGGATACGCTCCGTATTTCTTATAGTAGGCGCGAATCGCCCGCGAATACTGCACTCCGCGATGAATCAGTTCCTGTTCCCGTTCCCGCCGCCGCTGCGCCAGGGCGAATTTCTGATCGTAATAAATCGAATACGTAAAGGCGATAGCCAACAACGAGACGATCAGCAGCAGCGTGAGAAGGACGTACCCATCTTCCCGTGAACTGCAGCCCAACCTACCCAAGGTACGATGGCGCGGACGAGTTAACTGTCTGGACATCTTCACGATTCGATATTATCCCTGCGTTAACGGAATACTTTGCGGCGGACCGCTGCCTACTACGTCCTGAATCTCGACCGAGGTCGCTGAGATCCGAACCACTTTGTAGCGCCGGTCGACAATCTCGCCTTCGCCGGCAATGAAAACATCCTCTCCCTTGGACAGAAAAACCTTTTTCGCTTCTCCCGGCTGATTCGCGAAGCCGAAAAACTTCAACGGGATCGGGGCTTGCGCTGTGACGGCCGGCACCTGATACGGCTTGGGATCATTCGGGCCCACAGCGCCAGGAGCCAGGGGCTTGGGGATCTCGACTTCCGCCTGCGATACAAAAATATTTCTTCCCGAGCCTTCGTACTTGATCTGCTCAGTTGCGGCCAGTTGTTGCAGGTGCAGAGTCGGATCGAGGCTCTGTGGCGCGTGCTCTTTCTTACTCGATCCCGAGCCTGAGCCGTGATGCGCCGCATTATGCGTGAGCGCGCCGATCGGCGATGTAACTGAATTCGCGCTGCTTCCCGTGGAGGCAATCGTCGACGATGACGGAATAAACTGGTAGGCGACCGCTATTACGGCCACCACTCCCAGCACCGCAGCCAGGATCGTGTTCCTCCGATTTTCCGTTCCCACTTTCACTGCGTTCCTGACCTCAAATAGGTTTCGAGTTTCATATGGAGTTTGATCGGCCCGGTCTGCTCGCCGCCGAGTTCGACACTGCTGATGATGAATAGCATGTCATCGCGCTCCAGTGCGTTGATAAACCTGGCCAACGCGACGTAACTCCCGGAGAGATCCGCGTTCATCTCGACCGGTTGCAGGTGGTCCGCATCCGCTTCCTCGGCCTTATATTTAGCCTGATCGATCGTCACCCCGTTGGCGGACGCAATCTTTCCCAGTTGAATCAGAATCTGCGAATCCTGCGTGGGAAAACGCTTCTTGTAGAAATCCGCGATCTGCTGGCGCGCTGTCTCCACCTTCTTCGGAAGATTGGTGAGGGGTTCAACCTGCCGGGTTTTCGTCTGCAGTTCGCTCCACAACTGGTTGAGCTGCAACCGTCGCGAGTCGGTCGAACCTACCAGCGGCGAAAACAATACCAATACTGCTACCAGGTCCACGCCGATCAGCACCGCCAGCACGGTCTTGATCCTTTTACGGGTCTGACGCAAATCGGGCATCAGGGCGCGCTCCGCTTGGAGATTTCTGTTTTCGAGGCTGGCTCTGCCTTTGCCGCCGGCTCCGGAACTGTCTCCGGAACGTATGTGGCAACAATATTGAACTGAAACGGATCTCCACTAGTCGAAGGGCGAAACGCCTCCGTCTCGACATACGTCTGAGTGAAGCGCCGCGAATCTTCCATACGCCGGGCCAACTCCAAGGCCCGGTCCCGCGAGTCGCCGGCAACCGACATTTTCAGTTTGAGCTGGTTGTCGTCATCCAGTTCGGGATGAATGGAAACCAGATGAACCCGGGCCGGCATTACTTTTTCCAGGTCTTCCAAAACCCGCGTCCAGGAAAACGCCTTGCGCTCGATCAGTTCGTTAAGAAATTGCGATTGATCCCGCGTGGAACGATTCTCCGGCCGAGCTAAAAACTGCTCCGCCTGCTGCCGCTTGGCGTCGCGTTGCGCGATACTGGCTTTCAGTTGCGCGATTTTGGCGTGATCGCGGCGCGCAGCGAACCATCCTGTGACTGTGATCGTGAGCAATGCCAGCGTTAGCACAGTTACGCCCACAAGCGCGGTTCCCCAACGCATCCAGAACTGCCGCGCATCTTCGTACGGCTGGCTGGCGAGATTGATATCAAGACGCATAATATAAATTTGTCATCCTGAAGCGAGCGCAATTTGCTCGCCGAAGAATCTGTGAGGCCCCCGTGCCGCGCTTTTCGCCTCGCAATAAGGGCGGGCGACCTTCCCCGGGGCCGCGTTACCTGCTTAAGAAACCAGCGCTCCCACTACTCCGGCCATCCTCCAGCGGGGTACCGATCCTCCTGTGCTAACCCCCAACTGCGACGAAGTTACCAGTTCCTGAACCTCCGCTCCGGTTTGCGAGCGTAACGCTGGCGCCGCACTTCCCGTATCTGACAACCCCGCCACAAATATCTTTTCGATATTCAAATGATAGGTATCCTGAAAAAAAACTACAGACGGATAAATATCCTCAGCTAATTGCTCACCCGTAATGGTGACGCCACGCGTATTCTCCAGGGTACGGAAAAGCTGCAACTGGTCGGCGTTGAGGATGGCGATACTGGTAGTCCGCGCGTCCACCTTGACCACTAGCGTAGGCTTCTGCCCCTCGGCTGCGCCCAGCGCAGCCAGCATCGACGGCACCACCACTCCCGGACTGAATCCGGCATTGCGGACGGCAGTTTCATAATCCTCCAGCACGCTGGCCAGTGCGACCGCAGCCACAACGCGAACTCCTTCACTTGTTTTCTGCGCGTGATAGGAAACCCGTGCCTTGTCTAAGTCAAACGGCAGAGATTTCTTCATGCGAAACCGCACTACACCGGAGGCTTCCTCGGCATCCGCAGGCAGGGTATCGAACTCCAGCAAAACCACCCGCACCGCCGCATCCGGAACCACCGCAATCACGTCGTGCGTCCTTCCCGCCACGCTGCTCAAGGTCTCATGCACGGCTTCACTTACCGCCTCGCGCTGGCGCAAATTGCCTTCCACCAGATCCGGCACCACGCTGCCTGGCGCCAGTTCGCGCGCCGCGCAAGCTTCCAGCGTCCGTCCATCCGCGCCCACCCTGCCCACGAGCACGCGATCCGCCGCAATCTCGCACGCCAGCTTGGGTTTTGCCGTATTGTTTCCAGAACTCATTTCAGCCGTTCAACCCTTTAATGGACACTTCTACAATTCAAACGCCCAGCCTCGCCAAATGCAATAGCTGGAAGGGAACTTCAGGCGTTGGCCTGTCGAGCCTGCCTGCGTGCCCGGCGATGCCAAAAATGCAATCGGTTGTGCGGAATCCGTTACCGCATGGCCTCGATGAAGGTGACCTTATTGATCTCTTTCAAAGTAGTCAGCCCGAGCCTGACTTTATCCAGCGCCGACTCTCGCAGGAATCGCATTCCTTCTTCGCGCGCCGCCCGCCGGATTTCCGACGTGGGTTTCCGCGCCAGAATCATCTCCCGGATGCGGTCACTCAGATCCAGCAATTCATGAATCGCGGTTCGCCCACGGAAACCAGTACCCGCGCACTCGATGCATCCCGGCCCTTCATACAGGGGAACTTTCGACCACTGCGCCGGATCCAGTCCGCTGGCCTCCAGCACCTCCGGCGGATAATTCACCGGCGTTCTGCACGATTCGCAAATCAACCGCACCAGCCGCTGCGCCAGAATGCAATTCAATGCCGAGACAAAATTGTAAGGCTCCACGCCCATGTTCAGGAATCGGCCAATCACATCTACCACATTGTTAGCGTGAACCGTGGTGAAGACCAGGTGTCCAGTCAGGGCAGATTGAATGGCGATCTGCGCCGTCTCTGTGTCGCGGATTTCGCCGACCATGATTTTGTCCGGGTCGTGGCGCAAGATCGAACGCAAGCCGCGGGCAAACGTTAATCCTTTTTTCTCGTTGACCGGAATCTGCGTAATGCCGCGCAATTGATACTCGACGGGATCTTCAATCGTGATGATCTTATCTTCATCGGTCTTGATCTCGTTCACTGCGGCGTAAAGCGTGGTGGTTTTGCCGCTGCCCGTCGGTCCTGTGACCAGCACCATGCCGTAAGGCTCTTTGATGTAGCGCCGGAACTTTTTTAGATCGTCCTCATCAAACCCAACTACCTCCAGCGTAAGCGAGCGAAACTTCTCGCTCATCGATTCTTTATCCAGCACACGCAGAACCGCATCTTCGCCGTGAATCGAGGGCATGATGGACACGCGGAAGTCGATGGCGCGCCCGTTGTACTTCACCCGGAAGCGCCCATCCTGCGGCACGCGCCGCTCGGAGATATCCAGCTCGCTCATCACTTTGACGCGCGAGATCACGGTGGAATGATGTTCTTTGCCAATCGGCGGCATAGCCTGCGTGAGGACGCCGTCGATGCGGAACTTGATCACCACCGAATCATCCCGCGTTTCAATATGAATGTCAGAGGCTCGCCGTTGCAGCGCGGTAAAAATCGTGGTATCGACCAGCCGGATAATCGGGCTGGTATCGCCCGCCGCGGTCAGCTTGTCGATGGTCAGCGTCTCTTCGGCGCCGGTATTCTCGTCTTCGCGAATGATCTGGAAGCCTTCGCTGGCCTCCTCCAGAACGCGTTGCGATTGCTCGGTCTTTTTGAGAATGTCGCTGATCTGCTTCAGCGTCGCCACCTTGGTGACGATCCGCTTCTGCAGCAGCAAGCTGATCTCATCGATCATCATCAGTTGGCTGGGATCGGCAATCGCAATGGCCAGCTTGCCATCGGCAGTCTCTTCCAAAGGAACGAAGTTGTAGCGGAACATCAGCTCTGGCGAGAATTTCTTGAACAGCTCATGATGAAGCTGAAAATCGGCAAGGTCCACAAACTCGCAGCGATAGCGCCGCGCCACGTCCTGAGCGCGTTCCAGGTCGGTGATCGGATTTCCCGTCGTCACCACCTGCCCGCCGTTCTCCCCGTGCACGAAAAGTGATTTCTTCTCCGCCATCGCCATTTCTCACATCCCGAAAAACAAGCTCTTAGCTTCTAGCTCTTAGCCTTTGGCTCTAATCCCCTGACTCTTCGCTTTGGTTCTGGCTAAAAGCTAAGAGTTAACGGCTAAGAGCTATTTTTAATGGACTCCCAGGGTAAATATCGGCAAATACAAAGAGATCAATACTCCCCCTACGAACACCGCCATCACCATTAGAATCAGCGGCTCGATCAGCGCCATGGACGCTCCCAGCGCGGTCTGCACGTCTTCCTCATAGAACTCCGCCACGGAATTCAGCATCGCCGGCAATGCCCCCGTGGATTCGCCCACCTCCAGCATTTCCACCGCCAGGTCGGGGAAAATATTCTGTTCCTCCAGACTGCTGGCCAGCCCCTGCCCTTCCCGCACTCTCGTGCTCGCCCGCATCACACCTTTTAAGATGCGCCGGCTGGTCATCGAACTACCCGCCGTCTCCATCGAGGGTACCAGCGGCAATCCACCCTGCAGCAGCGTCGAAAGCATCCGCGAGAATGTGGCCACCTGATGCTTCAACCGGATATCCCCAAGCAAGGGCACGCTCAGGATCAACCGGTCGATCTGATCGGCACCGCGATCCGTCTTCCGCCACTGCCACAAGACGAATCCCCCGATGACTACGCCCGCGATCACAAAGGGAAAGTATTTCTGCGCGTTCTGTCCCACTGCCAGCATGAACACTGTGATGGCCGGCAGCTTCTGATCCAGACTGTCAAACAATTCCGCGAACTTGGGTACTACGTAGGTAAACAAAAACATCACCATGATGGTCACCACGCTCACCAGCAGCGTGGGATAGATCAGCGATACAAACAGCTTCTTGCGGAATGTCATCGCCAGGCGCTGAAAGTTGATATAGCGGGTCAACACTTCATCAATGTTTCCGCTCTTCTCCCCGGCCATGAGGGTCGTGGTGTAGATCTTCGGCACCGCGGGATGCGTTGCAAAAGAATCGGAAAGCAACTCTCCACCTTTGACCCGCTCCCGCACGTTCTCCAGAATCTGCCCCAGATTACTATCTTTTTGCCGCTTGATGAGGAGATCCAGCGAATTCAAAATTGGCAGCCCCGCCTTGAGCAGGGTTAGAAATTGCTGGTTGAACACCAGAAACGAACTCTGCTTCAGCTTGCGCCCGCGCCGCAGCGAGAAGCCTGAGAGTATTCCTTGCGGCTTTACCCAGTAGACGAGATAACCCTGCGAGGCGAATCGGTCGCGCACTTCTGCCACGGAATAGCCGTGCTCCACTTGCTGGTGCAGCCGGCCCCTCTCATCCGCGAGTTTTACAACAAATTCCGCCATTTACTTTTGTTCTTCCGCCTGGGCCACAACCCTCTCGGCTCAGTCTAACATTCCCGCTCCCCATCTCCATTGACCTTCGCTGTGCTTTCACGCAATTCCAGTACCGCAAGTAACCGCAATCGGACCTACGGCGAATCGGGAAGGCCTCAGGGTGCTGCGTCGCCCTCCACGGTTTCCGTTCCCTTTGGCGGCCTGAACTCAAAGCTTCCCGCCGCGATCGCTATATTTTCCTTTTGTTCGCCAAACCGGTATTCGGTGGTGGATCCATCCACGTCGTCGATCACAATCCGCACGATTTGATGCTCCGGGTTGATTTCCACCTGAATCTCACTCACTCGGTCGGCCAAAGCCCGCGGAATCCCCCGCAGAACTACATCCCCCGCAACCAGCGGCTGCACATCCGGAGCCAGTGACAGCCCCTGTAATTCCTTTTCCAGCCGGCTCTTACCCAGCAAAAACGCAAGTGGAGATCGAATGTCGTCCAGCTTCCGGGCGTCCGTCTTGCGCGCCTGCCGGTCTCCCGGAACGTAAAACCACGCATCTCTCCCGTCACTCACGAAGAGCTTGTCCCTTGGAGAACGGTACTCCCATCGCATCTTGCCGGGTTTTTTCGCCCCACCTTTTGCCAGCCAAAGCGTCCCCGATTCCGTCCGCTCCATTCCCGACCCCTGATAAATCTCGGTAAATTCCGCCTCCAGGGTCCGCAAATGGTTGTAATGCTCGTCCACCGCCTGCGCGATAGCGTGGACATCTTCGCCCACGGCGCTGGCGGTCAGCGCGAGACTGAGAACAAGATTAAGAAGAAGATCTGACATATAAAATCGAACCATCCTCTGATTCTATTCTCCTGAGAAAACCCGTGGCTGAGTGTCTCCTCCGAACCCAACCTTGCCTCAGTATTCCTTGATTTACACATTAGGATGTGTAAGAATACACACATGCCTACAAACCTGGCGCTGGACGACAAATTGATCGAAGAAGCCCGCCGAGCGGGCAGTCATAAGACTAAGAAGGAAGCCGTCACAGCTGCCCTTGCGGAGTATGTGAAGCGACGCAAGCAACTTCGCATTCTCAAAGCGTTTGGCTCATTCGATTTCGATTCCGAATACGATTACAAAGCTGAGCGCAAAAGACCACACTCCTGAGTATGCTGGTTCTCATCGACACGCCCATCTGGTCGCTCGCCCTCCGGCGAGCGCTTACAGATCTGAACCCCCACGAGCAACTTCTGACTTCCGCATTGAAAGAACTCATTCGCGATGGGCGCGCTCAACTCCTCGGTCCGGTTCGACAGGAATTGCTCTCCGGCATCCGGCAGGAGAAGACCTTCACAGAACTACGCGATTATCTGCGTGCTTTTGACGAACCGAATCTGGACGTGGCCGACTACGAGGAAGCCGCCCACATTCACAACCGATGCCGCTCGCATGGCGTTACCGGATCGACCATTCACTTCCTGATCTGCGCCGCCGCGATCCGGCGGGAATGGCAGATATTCACCACCGACCAGGACTTCACGCACTACACAAAGGCGTGCCCGTTGCAACTTTATAACGTCAGCTAGGGCGCTCAGCAGTAAGCCGCACCGCGCCCAGATTATTCACCGCGGTCCGTACATCGCATACTGATGTGTGCCGCCAATTTTCTTTAGCGCAATACTTGCGCCCAGCACATGCTCCAGCAGAGGATTGTGATAGAGCACATAGACCCGCCGCGGATGCTCTCGCAGACTCCGCTCCAGATTCGCAATCACATTCCTCAATCCACTCTCCGGAAAGGGATTGAAAAGAAACAGCACGGTCGGCTCATCCGGAAAGGTAAAGTCAGCCGCATCCCCGCAGATCGATTCCAGCGCGAAGCATTTCTGCGACCCACTCTGGTACTTGCAAATATTGTTCTGTGCGGCATCGTTCAGCGCAGGTAACAGCTCCACGCCCACGATGCGCCGGAAAGGATAATCGGAAGCCATCAGCAGGGTTCGTCCCTTGCCCGAGCCGAGATCAACGAAGATGAATTCGCGAAAGTCGAAGCCCGCCCGCGCCGATACAGCGCCGATCATTTCGTGGAATAGAACGGATTCCGTCGGCTGATATGGCGAGTGGAAAAATCCCAGCAACCGGGCGCGCCAGCCCACGCCCGCGCTGCTCGTGTTGACCCGATACACCCAATCGTATTCCGCGTCGCCATAGCGCTGCCGGCGCCGCTCCGGAGTCGAATCGCGAACAAACTCAACAAAAATCCTCAGCAGTTGCCATGCAGCCGCCGCACTTCCCTCGCGTACCGCAGCTTCTCTCCACCAATGCCCTGCGGAGCGCCACAGGCTGATACGCTGAGGAGCCGAGGTGGCATCCTTGTTGCCATCCATGCCTCGCTATCATAAGCGAAGTAAGCGGCAGCGAAGTAAGCGGCCTTACTGCTGGTTGTGGAATTTTGGCTGCGCCACGAATCCCGGAGGAAGCCCCTTGGTGGCGAAAGGAAAATCATCGGGCACCCGCACTTCTAC
>JBAVQD010000009.1:0-17577 GCA_049693675.1 Candidatus Sulfotelmatobacter sp.
GGACCAGCAACGCTGGAAGCAGCTTTTCGAAGGGTCGCTAAACAGACTGAATGGCCGCGCCGTTCCCATTTCCCAACAACCGATTTTGCGTCCCAGGCAAAGTCCCGCAAACGGCCTCGAACTCGAATCCTCCAAAGCTGCGATCGAAACCGCAGCGAATTCTCTGGCAGCGTTGTGGCAGATCTCGACCCCCAAGCGGCACGCTGTCTAGTTCCTGATTGAAAAAGAGGCGTTGGCACCCGATATAAATCAGCACCCGATCAAAAAGAAGAGCCCCACGCGGAGCGCCCGATGGTTCATGCTGCGTCCCGGGTGAGGCTCTTTTCGAAGAATTACTCTACGGCCAGTTGTTCACCAGGTTTGTGACGTTCGGGCTGCCTAATCCAGTTGCGAAGTCCCAACCATTGGTCGTGGGATATGCTACCCGCAACGACGTGTCCGATACGGAGAGTACTCCGTATTCTTCTCCACCCGGAAGGTAGCAGTTGTTCGTGCCGTAGCAGGGAACATCCGTGCTGCCTAAGGTTACGTCGTGGAAAATGCAAGAACTTCCCACCGCGTTACCGTTGTTCGAATTGCACGCCGACAGGTTCGTGCTGTTGGGCTTGCCCGGACTGCCGTATTCCGAAGCCGCCAGATCGTAATAAATCGGCGCCGGATTCCCCTGCAGGCCGCCCGCTTTCTGGTTAATGAGCGCCTGAATACTGGCAAACTGAGGCGCGGTGAACGATGTTCCGCCAGCGCTGTTAAAGAAGACATCCAGCGGTACTGAATAGTTGCACGGAGCTCCTCCTTCTGCCGCGTCTGACATGCAGAAAATAATCGCGTGACTATAGAAGCCGTTCGACGCAAACAGAGAAGCGTCGGGTAAGTCACGTTTGCCATCCAGAGGAACGCCGTAGACCGAACTTTGCCAGTAAGGCTTGCTGTAGACGAAGCTGGGCCCGCCGCTGCCGCCAACGATGTCCAGGAAGTTCATCCCGGTGGAGCTGTTACAGAACGAAACGCCGCTGGAGTATCCGAACAGCTCGAACAATACGGTGCTGGCGCAGGAATCGTCCCAAGTCATCTCGGGTACATACGACTTGGCAGACTCGCCGGTCGCGCTGTTGCTGTTTTTCCAGTAGGTGCTGTTGGTCCCGTCGGCGGTGTCGGCAAAGTCGGTGCCGCCGGCGGCAAAATTATACGGAGTCGAGGCCAGCCCGTTTACTGCGATGCCTCCGGTTGCGAATGTTGCGCTGTCGAAGTTGTCGCATCCTGCCGCAGCGCCGTCGCCCGCGGAGACGAAAACCGAAACTCCCTCTACCGCCGCTTGTTGCCACAGGGCACTGATAAACCCGTTGCCATTTGGCCCGGGTCCTTGATCCGCTTCACATCCCGCATAGCTCAGACTCATGATGGCCGGGGGAGTTTTGCTGTCCAGCAGATTCTGAGCGGCAATGAACGCTCCGAAGTTGGTCGCTGTACTAGCGCACGACGCCACTTGCACGTTTGCATCAGGGGCGATCGCGCCAGCCCACTCGGCATCCAGAGCCGCTTCTCCCTCCGCGCCGTTCTTGCCGGGGTCAGTGCAACCAGGAGCCGGATGAACGAATCGGAACGTACCAGAATACGAAGAAAGACCAAACGCCTTGCGGAAGGTTGACACATCCTCCGTCTTGATATCGGTGACTTCCAGAACCGCGATGGTCTGTCCTTTTCCTGTAATCGGGTTGCTTCCTTTATAAAGCGGCGCCACATTATAGATTGTGGCAAAATCCGGCGGAGCTTCGTCATACTGCTGGGTATTGTCAAACCCGTCGGGGCACCCAGTACATTTGAATGAGAAGCTTGGTACCGGTTTCTGTTTCTGCGTCAGAGGCTTCGGCATGAAGTCATTCAGTGAGACGACACCGGCTACGACGGGCGCGAGTGCAGCGGGAATTCTTGCCGCGCTGGCGTTCGCGATATGTTGCTCGCCCTTCACGCTATAGCGGTGCATCTCAGTATGGAATGCTTCACTCACCTGTCCAGCAGTGCCCGAGACGTCGATCGTCATTCCGCTCTTGTGGACGAAGTTGACCTGAAGGCCGTGCGAGCCTAGCCAGCCGACAATCGTGTCGATATCCTGCTGCGACGGGCCGAAGGTTTTGCCCAACTCATCGGCGGTCAGCCATTTGTGGTAACTCGCAGAATGCGGACTCTGCAGCGCAGCCGCTAGCTTCTGCAGTGCTTGTTCCTGCTCCGGACTGCGGCGCAGTACTACAAATATGTGCTCCATTCGCAAGCCGTCCGCAACGAGGCCCTGATCATATTTGGCAAGCGCCAGCGGGTGGGTGCTGCCATTAAGCTGAACCAGGTCCGACTCGTTCACCGCGCTTACGATTCGGTTGGAGGAAGCGCCGTAAGCCAGCGGCGTCACCGCGGTTCCCAGCAAGAGGAGGAGCGGAAGAATTAACCCATTCAGAGTGTAGCGTCGTGTAGACACAGATTTCTCCTTGGTTGGACGTTGATTTACTGAGGTCACATTGAGAGCCACCAGACCCCTCGCATGCTGGTTGAGCGGATACAAATCACGATACGCCAACAGCGAAATGCCAAACAGCCGCGAGCATTCTGTTTCGCGACGTGAGACGCTGTCAAGGTGGAAGAAAGTATGGAGGAAGAAAGTCCCCAACCAGCGGAGGGGACTGGAGCGATGGCGTTGCTTAGGATTTTGAGGGCGGCTACGCCGCAGAATTCTTGGCCAGGTCAGGAGGCCTTACGCTCGATTGGTAAGCGTTTTTCACACCGTGAGCGGACAAATAGCGTGGTCGCATTGGCAGGCAATCTCCACTTCCTTGGATCCCGCCTCCTCACATGCTTGACCACAGTACTTGTCGCCCGATTGCGCGACGCATTTGCATGGCAGATGCGCACACTTGACCTGTTCATTCGTCACAGCCGTTCTCCTTTTTCATTTTTTAGAGTTTGTGTTGAAAGATAGCGGCGGACGCCATCGCACGCGACCGCAAATTCTTTGCGATGTTTCATGGTTTTAGATCCGCCCGAGAATCACCAAAATGAGGACGATAAAAATAACCAGGCCTAAGCCGCCAGTCGGGGCGTAACCCCACTCCCGGCTATGCGACCACCGTGGCAACGCGCCAACCAGCGCCAGCACCAGGATTACGATCAATACCGTTCCCATCATATTTACTCCCTATTCTCTGTGATCGAATCGGCGCGAATCCCAAAGAGCAGATCCGCGCCGGCAATGTTTAAGGTGTTAGCTCTGCAGCCTAGAGTGTGACGGCCAGTTCGACGTTGACTCCGGGATATGCCGGATTACAAAGGTAGTACACACCGTCAATATCGATGACATAAACGTTTTGCGTGTAGAGCCAGTTGCCGGGCCACGCGCCAACGAATCCGAAGGAATAGCCGCCGTATTGGAAGCGGTGATTGCGGTAATCGCCTTCACTCACTCGAAAGCTGTGTTCGCGGCCAAAATTGGCCTTGTACCGGTCGTCGGGAATGCGGCCACCCCGGTTAGCATCTGCACGCTGCGCCGGCTGTGCGTGTTGCTGCTGTGCGTGTTGCTGCTGCGCATTCTTTTCTTCCGGCTTGCTGTTGTTCTCCCGCGGAGCAACTTTCTGTTCGGATTTCGCGTTGTTCTCCTGCCGGGCATTTTTCTCTTCCGGCTTAGCGCTCTTCTCTTCTGGCTTTGCAGACTTCTCTGGTTGCGCCTTTTTCTCGTTCTGTTCAGGCCTCGCCTTCTCTTGGTCTTGATCGTGCTGCTCCTGCGCATAGACTGGAGCCGCCAGGATTAATGACAGGACTGCTGTGCTGACAATTCCGATTACTTTCATAGTTGTTATCTCCATATGGAATCTGTTAATGCCGCTGCTTACTGCAAGTTGCCTGTTGTGGCGTTCGCCGAACTACCAATCGCGTCGCCCGAGACCACAAGTTCCACTCTCCGGTTCTGTTGCCGCCCGGCTGAGTTATCGTTAGAGGCTACGGGCAGAGTATTTCCGAAGCCTTTGGCGCTGACCGAATTAGTAGCTACGCCTTCCTGCACCAGGTAATCGCGCACTGAGCCGGCGCGATTCTCAGACAAGGTTTGATTCATGGCATCGCCGCCGACGTTATCGGTGTATCCGCCGACTTCAATGTTGAGCCCGGGATAAGCCAGCAAGATTCCAGCAACTTTCGCCAGCTTCTCGCGGGCGCCCGGCTTCAACGTGAATTTCCCGGTGTCAAACAGAACATCGGACATGCTGACGATGAGGCCGCGCGCGCTGTCGCGAGTCTGCAGGATGGAATTCAACTGCTCCGACAATTTCGCGCGCATCGCCGCTTTGTCTGTATCAGCCTGTTGCGCGTTCAACTGAGCCTGCTGTGCCGCCAGCCGGGATTGGTCCGCGTCGGCTTGCGCCGCGGAAAGTGCAGTCGCGGATGCGGCTTGGTTAGCAGCCATATCCGACTGAGCCTTCGCGTTTGCCGCCTGTGCGTCCGCCGCATCGTTGCGAGCTCTAGCCGCGTCGAGGTCTGCTTGAGCCGTGGCTGACTGGGCTTGATCCTTCTGCCGGCGAGCATCCTCCGCCTGCGCTTGCGACTGAGCCTGTGCATCCGCGGAATCCTGGCGTTCGTTCGCCAGCCTGACCTCATCCATCTTTTTGACGGCGATGGCGCGCGCATCTTCTGCAGTCTGCACCGCGTCGCGGGAGACAGCGATCAAAGGTTTGTGGTCAATGTGTTTGTCTATGGCATAACTATCGGCGGTATCCATCAGCTTGACGGCGCGCTGATAACTGTCAGTGGCGTACTGCTCCGCTCCTTCCGATTGAGCGATGCGCAGCGCATTGCGCGCTTCGAAGAACTCAAGGGGCAATTTAGCGTTCAACACCACTGGATCGAACTTATAGCCGGTAGGAATGTAGCCCCCGCGCTCCATAAGTTCGTACTTCGCATTCACCGCTTCGCTGGTGCCCTTGGTGTCTTCGCGAATCACATTCTCCAGCACCACTACGTTGCTCGGCTGCCGCACCGCGTAATAAGGCTCCGCCGTCACGATCAATGCGAAAGACTGAAGGTCAGTGGTCACCTGCAGTTTGCTGCGCTCGTTGCCGCCAACCAATACTTCGCCCAGGTTCACCGCCCGGCCTTCCGGCGAAATCGCCCACAGGACGTAGGTAAGATATTCGTTGCCGAAAGTCGTCGGCCGCTGCAGATTGCCGAATTCCGCTTCAATCTCGATCGATCCGCGCTTGCTGTTCACTTTGGCTTCGCCGTTCGCCATGGGCATCAAAGTGGTGCCGGCAAAATCCAGCTTCGAACTCCCGCTCCTATGCTCATAGTTAATGGCTTGCACGCTGCGGCTGATCACGGTTACGCGAAACGTTGGAGTCGTACTCACGCGCTCCACTTCCACCGTGGTTTGAGAATTGGTTTGAGCTACTGCCGGCAAACTCAGCGCGACTGCGGCGACTAACAATAATTTTGTCTTCACACTTATCTCCTTGTGGCAGGCATCTGCCGTGTTCCTTGATATCGAATCGGTGTAATCCAGACCTTGGCCGGCTGCGCTTAGGTTCCCACGCGAATATGTGAGAGCGAATGAAACATCCCAAACACATTCAGCAGCCACAGAACGACGGCGATCACCACTACTCCGTTCAAAATTGACTTGATGGATGACTGCATGGGGATGAAGCGATTCACCAGCCACAGAAGCACCCCCACCACGATAAGAACTTCCAGGAGTTGAATTAACGGCATGATCTTTGTACCTTTCTTCTTTTGCGGCCGCCGCCTCTCATCCGCTGGAGGCGTTCCGCCAATTTTGAGCTTCGAAAAACTAGGGTCGAATCGTGTCCACCGCAGGTTCGGGGCCGGCACGCGGATGAAGAATGCTGTTTGGCTGGATGTGGTCGCTTCGCCAAGTCTCGATCTCACCCGGCCAGCGACCTAAGAATGAGAGCTCCGAATCAGCGTCCGCTGCTCCCTCGACACACTCAGGAGTATCGAGAATGACAGGTACAGAATTTCGTGTCTGAGCAAGATAGCTCACTACGCAGGCGGCCCATCTGAATTTTTACGAAAGGAACGTATAAAGTGTTCACAATTGACCAGCCTCGTACGGCGCAACGGTTCACCATGCGATTATGAAAGCCAAGAAGGAACAAGCCCTCTCAGTTCGTTGTCCTACCTGCGGCGCAAAACCTGGAGAAAAGTGTGAACTGAGCACCGGCCAGCCCCGCACCGCGCCACATCGCGACCGCCGCTTGGCAGCTTCAGATGAATAATAGTAATGAGGATGAATAATGATGAAGAGAGGAATAGGGCCGGCGAATGTCCTTCGCCACAGGAAAACTCTTTATAATCAACCCTTCGCGATTCTAAATCTGTCCAAAATAGCTCACTTTCTAGAACTAGGGCTTTCCCCGGCGTTTTACGAATATTGTGGTTCTTCCGCAGATTATAATTGCTGAGTATGAGCCCTCCTGCGGCCGGCACGAAGCACCCCACCTTCGACTCCGACACCTTTCTCGCCACCATCGGCGAGGGCCGGAAGATTCTGTCCGTCGAAAAAAAGCAGGTGATATTTGCCCAAGGGGATGGAGCGGACGCCATCTTCTACGTTCAGAAAGGCAAAGTCAGGCTTACGGTTGTATCTCAGTCCGGCAAAGAAGCGACCATCGCAATCGTAAATGCGGGAAATTTTTTTGGCGAGGGATCGCTCGCAGGTCAGCTACTGCGTATGGGATCCGCGGCGGCGATGACCGATTGCGAGATCTTGCGCGTGGACAAAAAAACCATGATGGATGCGCTCCACCGCGAACCTTCATTTTCTGAAATGTTTGTCGCCTATTTGCTGGCGCGCAATATCCGTTATGAAGAAGATCTGGTCGACCAGTTGTTTAACTCCAGCGAAAAGCGGTTAGCCCGGGTGCTTCTGTTGCTTGCTCATTTCGGCAAAGAAGGCATTCCTGAAACCGTGGTCCCGAAAATCAGCCAGGAAACCTTGGCCGAGATGGTCGGCACCACCCGCTCCCGGGTCAGCTTCTTCATGAACCGGTTCAGAAAGTTGGGCTTTATTCATTACGCCGGCGGTATAGATGGCGCATTGCAGGTCCACAGTTCTCTGCTGAACATAGTGCTCCACGATTAAAGTCTGCCGGCGATTGCGAACCTTCTGGGTTGCATTTCCGCTGATTCTCTTGCGGCAGGCAGATCTTCATTCTCCGATGTCAGTTTCCCGATTTGGCCGCCGGAACCCAGAGAACCGTTAAAAGAGCACAATTGACCATCTCTTGCGGCGGACAATATTAAATAATCGTTGATGTGGACCCTGAAAAACTCTCGTTGCGGCACATCTTGTCTGTCTACTGCCCTACCTGCCGCGCGAAACCGAAACAGCAGTGCACACTCAGCACCGGACACCCATGCGTGAAGACCCATCTCGCCCGAACTGTGGCGGCCGCTAAAGTTTCCCGCCCGGACAATTTTGTCCAGTCCTCTCTCCGCATGGTCGGACAACTTACCAGCCGTGGCCTTCGTGCCATTTTCCAGCACAAGTAATGTCGAATGCCGGGAAGGTCAATATCTCTCGATGACCTTCCCTCGTACTTATACCGCGCGTCGGCCGCTCAGCAGATTAATCACCAGAACCACTAACGCTACCACCAGCAGCAAGTGGATGAGACCGCCAGCAATGTGCAGGCTGAAGCCGAGAAGCCAAAGAATCAGCAATACAACAAAAATCGTCCAAAGCATATGTGTTCTCCTCGATTCTTAACTCTCAATGATTTTTAACTCTCAATGATTTTTAACTCTCAATGACGTTTAAGTCTCAATCTTTGCGTCTTGGAACTTGGCTCACGTGTTTGCGAAAGACTTTCCGCACTCCAGACAAAACCGCCCGGATCGCGGCGTAATCAACTTACAGAACGGACACATCCTCTGTGATCCAGGGCGTTGAGCCGCGATCTTATGGGTGACGTTCGACATCGAAAAAAAGTCGATGATGCTCCTCAGCTTCTTGAGAAAACGGTCGCGGCTACGACCCATCGTCATCGACCAGCCTCCTCTGTTGCTGCCGTCGGGAACCCGGCGCAGTCATAAGTCCAAACCATCCCAGCACCCAGGCCATTTCCCATTTCTGCAATTCAACCATGACAGGCTAAAGGGCGCGATGCTGTGCAGGATTGCTCACAATCCTGCAGAATTTGCGGAAGGCAGCGACACGCCCGCTAATCTACCTGCGATAGCGAGCGGCGGAAGTGAGCTATTTAGATCAGCTATAGCCTCGCGCGTGAGCGATCATGGTTAACAGAGATGAGCGGTTCTTCTCTCTCTTTCAGGTCCTGAACTAAGTCAGCCTATCTGAAGCTGTCTCTCCTTAGTTTTCTACTTTCGAAAGGAAGATTCATGAAAAAGACAATTTCCCTCTTATTGATGAGCTTGCTCGGCATGGTTGGAACCTATGCATTTGCCGGATCAGACCGGGAAGACACGATCGAGCGTATGCAGAAATCCGTCGATGTTCTGCAATCCATCATGTCGACTCCCGACAAAGGTATTCCAGAGGAAGTCTTGAGCAATGCAAAATGCATCGTCGTCGTGCCCAACTTACTCAAGGGCGGCTTTATCTTTGGCGGCAAGCACGGACGTGGCGTGGCTTCCTGCCGCACTCCGGAAGGCTGGAGCGCTCCCGCATTCGTATCCGTTGGTGGCGGCAGTTGGGGATTGCAGATCGGCGTCGAAGGTGTGGACCTCGTTATGCTGGTCATGAACGACCGTGGTCTGCAGCATTTGCTCTCTACCAAATTTGAACTCACCGGAGAAGGATCGGTCGCAGCCGGCCCAGTCGGCCGTCATACCTCCGCCGGAACCGACGTATTACTGAACACTGAAGTTCTGACTTACTCGCGTTCGAAAGGCATCTTCGCCGGCATAACTTTGGAAGGCGCAGTCATCGAGCAGGACAACGATTCCACCCGCGCCATCTACGGTCATCACATGATGTTCCGCAAGATTCTATCGGGCAGGGCTTCGACTCCCGCAAGCGGAGTCGCGTTCGTCAGGGCCGTTTCTGAAGCTGGCCACCAGGCTCATGTCGCAGAAGCAAGAGAAGACGACAAGCAATAGTCGCAGAGCAGTACATAGTCGGGCGGTTGCTGACCGGAACTACAGGAGTTTCCGGTCAGCAGTCCCGGCCAGTTGCTTCATCCCGATGAATTCAAACTTCCGCATTACGATTTCGGAAGCGTCCATACGAACAGTACGCTACCGCTGCTGGTCAGAACATATTGCCGACCATCCAGTTCGTAAGTAATCGGAGAACTCACGATGTGCGCGCCTGAACCCGCGTGCCAAAGCGTTTTGCCGTCGCTCGAATCTAGCGCCAGAAAATTGCCGAGCGCGTCGCCGGTGAACGTGACACCCGAGTCCGTCGTCAGCACTCCCGCCCCCGATCCGCCTGACCCCAATTCATGGCTCCATCGGATCTTGCCGGTTTGGTAGTCGATGGCCTCGATCACTCCTTTGCCCCAAACGTCGTAATCCGCGCCCGCCCAGCCATATAATCCATCAGCCGGCTTGGCAAAATAAATGCCGTAGCTGGGATGGGCGTCGACAATAAACAATCCGTTCCGGCTATCGAAACTGGGAGCGCGATAGTTCGTCATACCGCCCTCATCCGGCGCGATCAGGCGGCCATCGGGCGCGGGTTCCTTCGCGCGATTGGGAATCGGACGTCCCTGCTGATCGACTCCCAGCGACCAGTTCACCGGCCCGAAAGGCGCCGTTAAAAGATTTTTTCCATTCGTCCGGTCGAGAACAAAGAAGTAGCCGTTGCGTGAGCTCTGCATCAGCATCTTCCGGGGCTCGCCGTGGAAGTCTCCATCGACCAGCACCGGAGTCTCGACCGCATCCCAATCGTGCGTGTCGTGCGGCGAAGCTTGAAAGGACCACACCAGCTTCCCTGTATCTGGATTCAAGGCGACAATCGAGCACGTGTAGAGATCATCGCCCGGCCGCGTCGAACCATTCAGCACAGGCGTCGGGTTCCCGGTTCCCCAATAGACGAGGTTGAGATCAGGATCGTAGGTTCCAGTCATCCATGTCATGCCTCCCGTCGTTTGGTTCGGAGTTCCCGCCGGAGGAGTAGCGTTCCACTGCCACTGCGTTGCCCCAGTTTCCGGATCGATTGCTCGGATGTAGCCGGTCAAGTTATCAAAATCCCCGGAGACACCCACCAGTACGCGACCTCCAACCACCAGCGGCGCCATGGTGGTCCAATAACTATAACCCTTAGTGACGTCTGCAACCTCGACGTTCCAGCGCACGGTTCCATCGTTGCTGTTCAGCGATACGAGGTGCGCATCGGGAGACAAAAAGAAAAGATATTTTTTATACATCGCCACGCCGCGATGGCCAATGTGATCTCCCGGGCTGCGCGGATAAGTGTAATGCCAAATCTGATGGCCGGACCGGGCATCGACGGCCCAAATGTTTTCCGGAACTGTGAAATACAAAATGCCATCGACCAGCAACGGAGTGGATTTGATCTGCGCGAGCTGGTCGGTTTGGAACGCCCAGGCTAGAGCGAGATTTTTTACGTTCTGCGGCGTGATCTGCGTCAGCGCACTGTGACGTCTTCCCGAATAGTCGCCATGATAGCCGGGCCAACTATCGGCCGGAGGATGCAGAAGCATTTCGCTGTTCACTCCTTGCGCCAGCATCGGGCCGCACAATGCAATCGTGAGCATCGCGCCCGTGGCAACAAGAAATCCAGCCTTCAGAAAATTCATAATGATTGCGGCCTGCCTCTCAGCATCAGATGAAATACAGAACGCCTAGCGCAAAGTCTGCAAATAAGCCATGAGGTCGTGAATGTCAGCATCGGTGTATCGGCTCAGCAGCTCGCCATGAGCATTCACCGGCGAATCAACTTTGTACTGAACATTTCCTGTCGACCACGATCGGTACGAACCAGCGGAATCAATGAGTCCGACGGTGAACTCGTCGACATAGTCCAGTGTGCCCGTAACGGTTTGGCCGGAAGCCAGCGTTACCGTGACTTTAGATTTCGCATGTTTCGGAAACAGCATTTGCTCTTCGAGCTCGAGACCCTGATGAAGCGAAGCAATGCCGGCAAGATCGCCGGTCGGCGAGTGGCAAGCGGCGCATCCCCCCGCACCATCGAAGTAGCGCTTGCCAGCCTCGGCGTTTCCGGTTTGCAGATCGGAAACGTCCACTCCCTGGCGCGCGCCTTTCTTGGCAGCAGCATTATTTTTTTGCGTGTGGATAAAGGCCGTAAGGCTGGCAATTTCCTCATCGGAAAAATCAAAGCGCGGCATGCCTTTGTCGGGACGTCCACTGCGCACGACGGCGCCAATCTTGTCTCCGTCCACATCCGCAGTCACAAGCTTGGAGCGCGTCAGATCCGGCCCGGTCTCGCCTCCGCCGGCGTCGCGGCCATGGCAAAAGGAACAATCCTGCTGGAAGACCTCTCTTCCCTTCCGGACCAGAGCCGGTGGATAAGTCACGACCGCGCCGTTTTGTGGCATTCCGTATTGAGCCGGCGCACGATGAGTTGGCGTTTGTTCTGCGGAGACTGCGGGAAATACGAACAACAAAGCCGCCGACAGTACGCTCCAACACAATGCCGAACCGAGAAAATTCATCCCCTGAAAATTCCTCCACGTTCATTCGCAGTCGGAAACATTAGCGCTGATCTGCCGACGCTTGCGGCCGCGGATGAGAAGCCGTGCTGCCCTCCGTCATTCCCAGCACCCACTTGATCGCTTCAAAATACATTTTGCGGATGTCGCGATCTTCCCACGCCTCCTCGGTATGCCCAAGCGTCGAATAAAAAACGCGCCCCTTGCCGTACATCTTGTCCCACGCTACGGCAAAATCATGATCCGTTCTGTGGATCCGCGCGTTGTTTGCATAATTCAGTTTTGTGGGGTCAAGACTCAGCAAAACATTGACCTTATCGCGCGACCACTCCTTGGGCTGATAAATCTCGTCGTACTTAACGAACGCTTTGGGAAAATGACGGACCGCGGGAAAGTCCGGATCTTCATTGACGATCGGCGCGTTGAACGTGAACCACGGGTGCTCATCGAACCATCCGCCGATCATCTCACCGTATTCCGGCCACTTGTAATTGGTGTCGAGGGCGGCATGCACGCCCACAAAACCTTTTCCGTCGTCCTTAATGAACGACATCATATCTTTCTTCTGGCTGTCGTCCAGGTCAAGCTCGCCGGTCGTGCTCACAAACACCAGGGCATCGAAGTACTCGAGGTTCTTCGCGTTTCTTCCTAAGTCTTTCTTGGTAATGAGTTCAGTGTCGGTACGCAGCGTCGCGTCCCACAAGCCGCTGTCATGGCCCATGTTGTAGATCGCAGCCATACCATCCGAGACCGACTCGTGTTCCCATCCCTTGGTCTCGCCCACTACCAGAATGTGCTTGAGATGAATTTGCTTAGCGTGCGGCGGCGGGGCAACCGAGGAATTCACCGCTGGCTGATCCTGCGCGGGCGCGAGTGCGTTGAAAAAAAGAAGAGAAAGAAAGAGGAGTAAAGCGATTCCAGCGTGCCGCAAGCGATCTCCCTCAGAAACAGATGCTTTCGCGTTCTAAAGTAACACAATAGCCAACAGCACATCCTTGCGAAAGTCCGCGAATGTATTCACAGGGATTGGCTCCGCCTAAATCTTTATCGCCAGATGAGCTCTCGGAAAACTACAAATGGTGCCATCGAAGGGACTCGAACCCCCACACCGTTGCCGGTACATGGACCTGAACCATGCGCGTCTGCCAATTCCGCCACGATGGCAATACTGGACTGCAATGCAGCGGCGGCCTTAGGGCCGCCGAGTCAGGAAGACTAACACTTCTATTTTACAGCCGCGTCACCAACTGTCAAACACTGGCCCAGAGGATCTGCATTTCCGGAAGCGATCGAGAACTGAGCGTACTCCGCGGAATTTCTCAGCGCACTCTGCGTTTTAAGATCGCGAATGCACCCGTCAATAAAAGCGCACGCCAAAATCCTGAAGCCGCCTACCCCAGCTTCGCAGTCATCGAAATCTTCGCGTTCAACACCTTCGATACCGGACATCCCTTCTCCGCCGCTTCCGCATACTTCTGAAACGTCGCCGCATCCGCGCCCGGAACCTTTCCCACTACATCGATGTGGCTCGATGTAATGGTCCAACCCGCGTCCTGCTTCTCCATCGTCAAAGTCACGTTCGTATTGATACTCTCCGGCTTCAAATTCGCCCCGCCCAACTGCGCCGATAGTGCCATCGAAAAACAAGCCGCATGCGCCGCCGCAATCAACTCCTCCGGATTGGTCCCCGGTCCGTTCTCAAACCTCGAGGTGAAAGAATATTGCGTATCCTTCAGCACTCCGCCCGGAGCCGAGATCGTTCCCTTCCCATCCTTCAATCCACCCTTCCAAACCGCGCTCGCTTTGCGTTCCATCACGTTCTCCTCATCATGATCAAGAAATAAAATACCTGATCATTGTAGCTGCACAGCGCTCAGCCTGTCAGAGCATCTCCACCTCGCCAACATTATGAACAGTCAATAAAAATCCGAGCAGCTCAAATAAAATCCACAGACAGCACAGCTTAACTTGCACCCTCGCTCCCGCAACTCCGCCGAACAATTCGGACAAACTGTCCCCGCATCCTTCACCCGCTCCTGGCCCGTCTTCTCATCATTCCGATTTCGCGTAACCATTTCGCGCTCGCCCATCCGCGCACCATATCGTCAACCTCGCCCCACGCACAAGTAGAAACAAGTCTTCCCCCGCCCTTCCCCTGTGTAACCCCGTGTCCCCCGTGTTAAAGATTTTGACGTGGTCTTCAAATCCTGAATGCAAAAAAAAGCCCTCCGCACGAAGATTATCTCCGCGCGGAGGGCCTTTCATTACCTCAATTCAAACTATTCCACAACTACGACCAGCGGAATCTCCACTCCCGGATGCCGCAGATCAATCAGCACGTACTCTCCATCGATATAGTCGATGTAGCAATCGTCCGTATAGGCCCAGTCTCCCGGCCACGGATTCGCCAGCGCGAACCAGTACCCGCCATATTGAAACCGTGGCTGTCCCTGCACCACCTGCGTCCGCACCCGGAACGTGTGCTGCCGCCCAAAATTCGACCGGAATTTATCCTCCGGAATCCGCTGCCCAGCCGGCTTCGCATGATCGCCGCCGTTCTGCATGGCCCGATCATTATTATTATTCTGCATCGGACGGTTCTGATCCTGCGCCGGCTTCATCTCGTTGTTCCGTTTCTCATCCTGCTTGTCCTGCTTGTCGTTCCTTGCCGCCGGCTTCCCTTCCTCCGCCTTGGGCGTTTCCTGCTCCTGCCCCGGCTTCGCCGCTTTCGGCTCTTCCTGCGGATGCGCCGGCTTCGCCTCATCCTGCTTCGGCTCTTCCTGCTGCGGCTTGGCCTCATCCCGCGTGTCCTGAGCCTTCACCGTCCCGCACGTTCCCAGCACCAGTCCTAACAATCCTGCGCCCAACAATCCCGTACCCAGGCCTTTAAGTCTCACGTCTTGAAATCTCATAGATTCCTCGCTTGACTATCTGCTTTGCCTCCAATTTCGGGCCCAAATCAGATGCCGCCCTCGCCTTCGCTGGATGCCCTCTCCAATATTTCCTCGTCTCGCCTACAGTGTTCTCCCGTCCCACTGCAGGAATCCTGCTTAACTCTGCAGAATTTTTCTCTTTCCACAGTCTCTTGCGCTAGAATGCCCCCTAGCACACAGAGCAATTCCGCTCGCTCAGCGGCCGCTTGCTCTTGCCTTCCCCCAGGAGGTAGTAAGATGTACCGGCCCTACTCAGGTTCCGTGGCGGACTCACGTCCGTTCATGGATGTCCAGTCCCTCATCCGCAACCTCGCCCAGGATTTCGTCATCGCCTTCAACACCGGCAACTACGATCAAGCCGCCGCCCTATTCGCTCCCGATGGCGCTCTGATGGCCCCACATCACGACCCGGCCTACGGTCCTAAATCCGTCGAGCGTCTCCTCCACCACTTCGCCGACGCCGGATACCAGGATCTCCGTCTCGAAACCATCCGCATCGAATCCGCCGGCGATCTCGCCATGGAAACCGGCCGCTACACCGTCGCCATCCACCAGCCCGACGGCACCATCCGCGGCGACCGCGGCAAATACCTCAAAACCTGGAAACGCCTGGGAGCCTGGCTCATCCTCGCCGACGCCTGGAGTTCAAACCTCCCCGCCCCTTGTTAGGATTTGGTTGGAGAACAATAAACGTTGTCATTCCGGGCGCGCGAGGAACCTGTTTTCGCGTCCGTCGCCGCAGCCCTCATCCCAACAAGCCTGAATCGCGAGCCCCGTTTCGCCTCGCAGTAGCTCCCACGCCTCTCGATATCTCCCATATTTCTGCCGCTTGTTGCGCGGAGAAAAATGGAGGCTGCAATGCGCTTCGCCGACTATCCCGAAAGGAATGAGGTACCACTCATCAACGGGGATGAGGAGAATCGCGAAAAAATCAACGGTTCCGGGCTGATACTTTTTGCGTCTCGATCCGACCAGCTTGAGGCTGTATCCGTGACCCGTGCGCCAGTGGATGGTGGACTTCACTTGCACTCTGAGCGATCGCGTTGGATGATCTACTCCAACGTCGTACCTTGTCACTCCAAATGGTCTTGAGACCTTCATTCCATGGCCCGCCGCGAGCATCATGAAATAGAGTTCGGCCCACTCTCCGCGTTCCTTGGGATCTTTTAGCTTCCCGCCTGCGAGTCGGTCCAGCTTTCTGCGCATTCGATTTCGCCTCTTCGCCCCAAATAAAAATCGCGGCCCCGAAAAGGCCGCGACTCAAAATTCCGTACCGGAAATTAAATTTTCGACTCTATATGTCTATTATAACATAATGCATAGTAGAAATGGGACATAATAGCCAACAATATTTCCCCTTTCCCCTCATCACGATACCGGAATATATATCGTGTCACCCCCTTGACAAGAAATTCGGCAATCGCCAGCGCCCACCACGTTCAGGAATACGAGCTCTTGCATCGCCTTTCCTTGAATCGCCACGGGCTCCCATAGCGGCGTTCTTGGAATCTCCACGGGCCTTTGGACAATCTCCACGGACCCTTGGCCCATCTTTACGGACCGACACGGACCCTCGGACCAATCTCTACGGACCCTCGCAGCACCGTGGAAGAGCGGCGCTTCAGCGCCGCGTTAAGCAATTTTAGGGAAACTGGGCTTTAGCCCCTGTGGCATTGCATCCAACTTGAACAATGAACTGACGATGAAAACGCATAAACCCCCGCATCCCGCACCAACCCCGCCCACACGGGATTCAAACGGATATACTCGCAATGCCTCTCGTAATCCTCCGCATCCCGAATCCGATGATTCGTAAAACTCTGCTGCCAAACCAGAATCTTCTCCTCCTTCCGAAGTCGATAAGAAAATCCACCCTTGATAAATTGAACCGCGCGCTCCACCGAGATTCCAGACGAAGGCGTGAGCAAAACATGAAGATGGTCGGGCATAACAGCAAACTCATGAAGCAGATATTTCCTCTGCTCGCGATAGTCAAGAATCACATCAATCAAAAGCCGGGCCCGAGCTTCCGTACGAAAGATCGGCACGCGTTGCCAGGTTACCGTTGTGATGAAGAAAGTCCGTTGCGATTCATCCATGCCAGAATCGTAGCGCCGTTCGAAGAGAAACGAGCCCGATAACTATCTCGAAACGAAGAATACGATTCCAGATCGGGAAAGCGACCACAGGGGCTAAAGCCCGCAATCGTTTCGCTTCGTAACGCGGCCCTCAAAGGGCCGCTCTTCCACGGTCGCGCAAGCGTCTGGGATGGCAGTCGAGATTCATGGCCACGATCGCCCAACCGTCAGCAACGATCAAGATTAATGGAGACATCACGAGCCCACGCAGCACCGTGGAAGAGCGGCGCTTCAGCGCCGCGTCAAGCGCTCCTAAAGAGGAACGGGCTTCAGCCCCAAAAAATCCTGTCATTCCGAGCGAAGAAAGATCATCCGCGACAGCGGACGATCTTTCGCAGTCGAGAGCCTGCTGTTCGAGATGCCGGTCACGTAACAAAGAAAATAATCGCCAGGTTTGACCTTCTGGAGAGTGCTCCATCTTGACTCTCGAAAGCCCGACACCTTACCACCCGCTTCAAGAAATTCTTGCCACGTGACAGCTGTAAAGAGATCCAACCAGTAGCTACGCCCAGCCATTGCACCTCCCCAGCACTTCACCGCCCACAGCGCTTGCGTCCTCTATAAGGAAAGGGGGACACGGCGCGCCGTGTCCCCCTCACAGTACGTTTGCACTAATTTTAAGTTCGACCTCGGCGGCTAAAGCCGTCGAGATTGGTTCGGTCCTTGGCATGGCTGAAGCCATGCCCTGATACGAAACTCAACAACGGATTCCTCGGTCGCGCAAAGAACGCGCTCGGTCGGAATGACAACACTTAAAGGTGACAACACTTAGAAACTACGAGCACCCGCTCGTGCTCCCGCAACTGCCGCAGCGATAGCACGAACCGTTCCGCGTCATGATGCTGCCGCAGAAGC
>JBAVQD010000010.1:0-10249 GCA_049693675.1 Candidatus Sulfotelmatobacter sp.
TTGACTACATCGCTGAGCGTATTGCTGAGCGCCCGGCTGAAGGTTCCTGAGATGGTCAGGCGCCGCACCGGCGTCGCCGAAAGACCACCGCCATAACTGTCCCCGTTATAGAGGATAAGGTTGCTATTGGGCACGCCCGGAGTGGGCGGCAACGCCACCAAGCCGGCGCTGGTGAGAATCGACTGTCCGGTTGATTTCGTATAGTTACCAGTCACAGTGAAGCGTCGCGTACTGAGCGAACTGGAGTAGCCTTCGCTGCGGCTATCGCTGCCTGCCACCTGAGTTAAACCGGTCTCGCTGCCGCTGTAAGCCGCTAACCACGCCCAGCCATATCCCAGGCGGCGGCGTATCCGGGCCGTGTAATTGTACGAAGATGTTGTATAGGTGATTAAAACCGACTGAACGTTCTGCGCGTAACTGAACGAACCGGAAGTCTCCCAGCCCTCGATGCGGTGAAAATAATTCACGTTACCGATGAAGCCTACGGCGTTGTCACCCTGGCCATTGTTGCTGTCTACCACGCCAGCGGAAAAGCTGAACATATTCCACAGCCGCCGCGAATAGTTCACCGTGCCGCTGAGATAGGTTCCGGTATAGCTTTTGTCGTAGTAATACTGGTCGTAATAGGTTGCCTGCCCCTGCGCGGACAAAAAATTGGTGAAGGCATAAGCAGCCCCGCCGCCCATCTGCATGGAGTGCGAACCGGATCCGAGGTCGAACGGAGTCGTGACACTGCCGCTGCTCACAACACTCTGGCTCAGATATCCCGAGAGATTGTCGGTATAGCTCTCGTTTGCGAAGAGGCTCAACTTCTGCGTGGGATGGAACGTGGCACCAGTGGTCTCCGTGCTCGTCGTATAGCTGGTTGTATTGTCTACAGTGCCCAGGTAATCGGTGGAAGCTTCGGAGCGGTTGTAAGTGGCGTAAAACGAGCCGTTGATAGGCAGGGCGCGATTCGCGCCAAAACCGAAATCATGGCCGCTGGTATCCGATACGGATTCCTGCTCGCCCGACAGGAATGCCGGATACTGCGCATCCAGCGTGTTGTGATCGAAGAAGCCGGTCAGGTGGAAACCTGCAATCGGATAGGAAGAACGCAAATTGAACAGTTTGGTGGAAGAACCGCTTTGGTCAGTGGTCCCATAGACAGTGCCTGATCCGCTGCCTTCGGAAAATCCGACCGACAGGGTGGGCAAGCCGGGAAGCAACGCGCTCCAGCCGATGCCGAAACCCTGGCCGTTGCCATGGGTAGTGAAGTTCGGTTCACCAACCAAGCCGAAGGTTCCGGTGCTGTTGCGGTCGTCGTGGTAGGTTATCGAGCCCGGAAAGTGGCTGCCGGTAAAGAGATTGGCCGTACCCGTGACGCCGCTCGCTCCAGTCAACGACTGGAAGTTCGAATCGTCCCGTGATTGATTGTAGTAAGGGGATACGTTGAAGGAAAGAAAGTTTGGATTGTAGTAGGAACCGGAAATATTGCCATTAAATCCGAAGTCGAGTCCGTGGTCGGATTCAATCTGGGCGGAGTTTCCGTAGTCTCCCTGATAACCGGTGGTGAACATGCCGCCAGCTTTCAGTTTGGTGTTGTCCCCGATCTGCATCTGCGCCGAAGCGAGGGGAATCGCCAGAAGAAGCAAAAGGCCAACGAGCCCTGAAGCTAGCTCTGAAGCAAATCCCGATTTGGTGCTGAAGCCTTTCACGTTGCCCTGCAAACCCCTTGTTTTCCCGGCCAGATACTGTTACTGAAGGCACAACGTTTGCCACTCTTGGGAAATTGTTAAAATCCGTTAGTTGCTGATAATGAAGGGGTTGCTGGCGCTGCGGTCAGTGCTTGAAATGTGGGATTTGCAAGGTCTGCGCCATATCCCACGCTGAGCGAGTTGAATTCCACAACAGGAAAAAAAGGGCAGGAATGTAGAGAGATTTTGTCGGTCCGAAAAGGCTTCTTTTTGCCACCACGAATTTGAGCGAGATGGGATCCGGCGCATTTTTTATGACGCCGTGATCCCGGTTCGTTTGCCTATACGATTTCGATTTTCGCTTTAGCGCGGAGTTGTTTCGCCAGATTCGAGCGCAGCCGTTCGTAGTTGCTCTTGCCCAATTCGGTGCGCAGGTCGGCTTTCACTTCGGCGAAGGGCTGTTTTCTCGCTGGATTGTGGGCATTCAGGCGGAAGATGGTGAAGGCGTTCCCGATTTGGATGAGACTGCTTACCTGGCCTGCCTGCATCGACTGCGCCGCTTTTACAATCTGTGGCGGCAGCTTGTCGGCACCGACCGCTTTGTGATCGCCCATGTTCACGCGGAAATCATCTTCGGATATCTTTTCCGCAAGTAGTCCAAACTCTTCGTAGTTTCTGGTCGCTTTCGCCTGACGCAGGGCGTCTTCGGCGCGCTTGCGATTTTTCTCGATGATTTCCGGCGTGGGTTTTTGCGGCGGCAGGAAGGAAATGCTCTGGATATTGAACGACTCGCCGGTCTGGAAGCGTTTCGGGTTCTCGTCGTAGTAGGCGCGCACCTTGGCCAGCGTGACTGCGGACTTGTCGTCCACTTCGGCTTTCAAGATTTCTTCGATCAGCAGCGAGCGGGTGATCTGCTGGCGCAGCACCTGGCGCGATCCATGCATCTCCGCCTGCATGTACTGGTCGTACTCGTCGGGACTGTGGAACTGCTTGCGGAACTCGGCTTCGGCTTGATTCAACTTCGCCGCGGAAACTGTCAGCTTTCGGCGCTCGGCTTCCTGGTAAACCAGCTCTTCGAAGATGATCATCTCCAGCGCGCCCTGGCGGATGCTGGCTTCCTGCGCTTTGGGAAATCCATTGTGTTGCTTGGCGTAAGGAAAAATCGCATACATTTCGCGCAGCAGGTCGCGGTCGGTCAGAACTGCTCCATTTACCCGCACCACCGGCTTGTCGCTGATCTGCACCACCGGTGAGAGTGACATGGGGTTGGCTGCGGGCATTGCGGCTGGCGCGGCTCCGATTGCGCTGGGCGCGTGAGAGGCTACTTGGGCTGCGCCGCTTACCGCCGTCATTAGCAGGATGCAGATGGAGAGTTTGTATTTCATAATTCCTCGCTGGCTAAGGGAAAAGGGGAGAGATATCTCTCTCCCCCGCGGTTCGACTATTCCTACTGGAACTGCGCCTTGATGGTGTTGGTGTTGTTAGCTTCGTTCGATTCGCCAAAGTGGCACTGACGGCAGAATTCTGTCGTCGATGGCGCTTGGTTGCCATTGTAGGTCTGCAGGTTCGGGTTATAGGGAGCATTGATGAAGAAGTAGGTGGCGTAGAACTTGCCGCCGCCGTCCGCCTGGATCTGGCTGGCTGTGCTTGAAGTGTAAACCGTCATCACGTGCTGGTTGTGGCAGGTAGTGCAAACCACATAAGGTTTTCCAGCGGCGGTGACGCCGTAGGGGTTCGACCATTTTCCAGGAGCTAGCGCCGGCCATCCGTAGTTGGCTACGAACTGGGCGAATTGGCTACCGGCGGTAACGCTATAGCTGCCGCTTGTGCCGCTAGGAGTCCAAACTAACCCTTGGGCTGCCGTGGCAACAACGTTGGACAGGGTGGCGAGCTGGCCCACCGGGTGATCGTTGGTGTAGTTGTTGGCCGTGGTGCCATCATTGCCGAGCAGGGTGGGAATCGGCTGAGTTCCATAAGTGGTATTGGTCAACAGGCCGATTCTTTGTTCGTAGGACTCATTCGTCATCATGTTGGAAGCGGTGACGTTGCCATCGTGGCAGCTGAGGCAGAGCAGAATTCCGCCGACTTCAGTGCTGCCGCTGGTGATGCTGGCGGGCAGCGTTTCAGAATATTTGCCGCTGTCGCCGAAAGCGATGGTCGTGCCGTAGAGTGGGCTGGCGTCCTGTCCCCACAATGCATAGCTACCGGCATCAGCGCTGCCGCCGTGACCGGAACCGAACGAACCGCTGTGAGGGGCATGGCAGCCAGCGCAGCCGCGGCCTTGATTGTTATGCGCGCCGAGTACGTCCACTGCTGACGACCAGTTCTGGGCCATCATCAGTCCCGAGACGGCAAGGACGAATAGCATTAGTACGATGACTCTCTTCATAAAAGGTAAAACCTCCTGTATTCGTACCGCGTTACATCTCTGGAGGCTTTAGGCCCGGGCTGCGACTCACTGTCACAGCTGCCCCCATTCCAGCCTTAGTTAAAGCAACTACTTAACCGAAACAGCGGGGATGGTGGATGGGCCTTTTCGGTACTGGTAACTCCAGTAATGTGAATAACTTAATGTTGTTTGAACTATTTCCGCTTCTACCTCCAAAGCTCGCTGGGTGGGGGAAAAGAACCAACCCTTGGTAACCTGTCGGTGAAATCCCGCACTGAAATCTAAGAATAGGTGGAAGGTGGCGGGCAAGGGCGCTGTTGAAGAGTGCAACGTTGCGGGATGCAACATCCGTTACAGGGATAGCCGAGGAGGCTATCCCGCAACGGTTTGGGAGGGCTGCTACTTGCTGGGGGGAGCCGCGGCCTGAACCTGAGGCGCCGGCGGCGTAATCGGAACGACGGCAGGACCGGGTTCTTTTCCTGCTGCGCCAATCCTTTTCTCGCGTGCCGCTTCTTTCTCTTTGCGAAGCTGGTCGGCCTCGGCGTCGGTCACATAGCGGAACTGCTGCACCCGGCCGGGAAAAATCTCCGAGGTGAAAACCCGGTTTTGCTTGTCGATCATGATATCGACGATGCCCTGGAACATGCCGGGAAGAAGACCGTGGCCGCCGAAACTAATGAGTAGTTGCGCTTCCTGATTGAACACCTGTACCCGATCCTGCATGCCGTCGGCTACCCAAATGTGGCCGTCGCTGTCGATGGCGACGCCCTTTGGCCGGGCAAAATATCCTGGCCCGTCGCCGGCTTTCCCGAAAGTACGAATGAATTTGCCGTCACCGTCAAAGATCTCGATTCGATCGTTGAGCGTATCGGCAACGTAGAGATTGCCATCGCCATCGATTGCCAGTCCGCCGGGGCGCGCAAAATCTCCGGGGGAAGTGAGTGCGTGTTTCTGACCGCCGGTACCCATCCTGCGCTTCAACTTCAGCGTATCAGCGTCGTAGACCAGAACCTGGTCCTGATCGACATCGGAAACGTAGAGCAGCCGGTTCTCGGTGTCGAGCGCAATTGCACCCGGCCTCACTAGACCCTCTGTGATTACGTCCTCGGCTTCGTGTTTTGCGTTGAATACCAGGATATGGCTGAGACCGGGATCGGAGACAAACAGGCGATCGTTATCGTCCATAGCCAGTCCGATAATGCGAACGAAGTGGCCATGGGTCTTGTTCTTGATCAGTTGGACTTCGCGAGTCTCCGTGTTGAATATGAAGATGGCGCCGACTTTTTGATCGGCGACATACAAGTTGCCTTTGGAATCCATTGCCATCCCATAGGGCTCAGCCAGTTGCCAGAGAACTTTGCCGCTATCGGCCTGGGACGTTGTGCCGGCAAGGCGGTCCATCCAGGAGTCCTTTTTCGTTTTGGGAGTGTCGACCTGAGAAAGTTTTTCCGCGGAGTAGAAGGCCTGGTAGCGAATACGCGCGACAGCCGGCGGGTTCGGCCAGACGATGTTCGAGTAATCGATCACTGGCGGCGGCTTTTGCGGCTCGTCTTTCTTTTTCTTTGCCGCAAAAACCGACAACGGCGCCGCGAGCACCAGGCTGAAAAGCGCGAATAAAGCCAGAACTTTTCGGCCGGTACGGGTGTGGCCGTTTTCTCGTCTACGAGTGTGATTCCATCGGGTTGTAAACATCGTAGTCACTCTCCACTCTAGTTATCGCCGAGTCAGATCCTTGTGGCAGGTCTGGCAGAATGCCATGTTGTTCGCCTGATCCTTCACCAGCAGATTGGGTTGGGCCGAAGAATGCGGCTGATGGCAAGTCAAGCAATTCATTGGAGTCGCCACCTTACCCGGAATTGCGGGATCCATCAGGTCAGAAACCGGGTGGCCATCCACCGGGTGCCCCATGCCAAATTTCAGCGGCAACGCCACCACTCTGTTTTTGGTGAAGTAGTCTTCAGGAAGTTTCACGCTACCATTAAAGATGGTAACCAGGTGCTCGGACTCCAGCTTCTTCGGATCCCGATCGGGCCCGTGGCACTCGAGGCACAATGAATTGGTAGTTGCGGCGCGAAGTAGATGATCGTTGTCTCCGCCATGAGGCGTGTGACAGGTGGCACACCCCTGCTTGAATGCCGGCTGGTGACGATATGGCTTTTTTCCTTCGTCTGCGATATCGCTGTGGCAGCCCAGGCAGATGTCGACTGAATTCGTTTTGGGGAGCCCCGGCTGACGGCTGGCGTGCGGGCTGTGGCAATCGGTGCAATCTCCCGCAGCTCCGGGATGCTGAACTTTCGCTGTGTCGATCAATTTGGCTTTATCGTCATGGCAGGTCACGCACAGAGCCTTGGCATCGGGCTGCGTGAGAACTACTTTCCCGTCTTTTGCCGGAGCGTGGCAGACTTCACACTGTTTGTCGGCAAATGGGGGATGGGTGAACTTTGCCAACAACTTAGGAACCGCAGACTCGTGCGGATCATGACAGCTTACGCAGTTGGCCGTTTCGAAGGGCTGATTCTGATGTGCCTTCTGCAAGTCGGCACTCTTCACGTCATGGCAATCGATACACAATGCAGGCGGAGCTTTGGTCAGGTGGTAATCGAACTCGGGCTTACCTACCTCGCCGACTTTGTGAGTGGTGTGGCAAGTGTCGCATCCCATATCGAGCGCGGCATGGCGGCTGCCTTTCTCGGAAACATTCAGGCCGGTATTGTGGCAGCTCAGGCAGAGGTTCTCTTTCTGATCTCCCGACTCGGGCTTCAACAATTGAAATTTGTTATCCGACTCGTGCGGATCGTGACACTTGATGCAGTCGCGCACGGCTGGAGGATGAACCGTACCCTTCAAGTCGGCGGCATTCTTATCCGCGTGGCAGGTCAGGCATAGCGCCTGGGGGGTGGTGGTGATGAGCTTGACGCGCGTGACATCTTTATTAGTTCGAATCTCGTGACAGGCGGTACAGCCCATTGCCATAGCCGAATGCACCGACTTGCCCTTGGTTTTGTCCTCGTGGCAAGTGAGACAGGTGGAAGGATCGGCTTTGGGATCAAGGGTTACCGGATGTTTGGCGGCTGAGAGGCGTCCGGCGAAAATGAAGACAAGGAGAAAACATGCCAGAGTACTCAATGCGCGGCGGGCGGTCGGACTCGAATTGAATGATTTTAGCGCCACTCTTGGTTCTCCTTGAGACCGTTTGCACGCACTTCGCCGTACTGTTCGGCCTTGCTGGATTTCTATCCAGCAGTTGTAACAGATTGCAACACAGAGAGTTGAGTGCCTGCTTCGTATTTGCCGACGGCTTCAGCTGTTGAAAGCTGCAGCAGCTTGGGGGCTTATCCCACAGTGAAATGGTCAAAATGGCGCAAGGACGGTTGAAATAATCCGAGCCAGCGGTTGGCGGTTGTAAGGTATTTTGTCGCTGCGGCCGAACGTTGAACTCTGCGCCAAAATCCAGCAGGACTGGGGTTTGCTGTGTGATATGCCTCACAATTTTTCCCTTCAGAAATCCATCACAGCCGATTGCCATGATTTGTTTCAACAACTTGGCGGCTTCTCAACAATGGCGCGCCGCGTGCTTTTCCCTAGCGGTAGAAGGGGAAAGACATGGCCGCATCCGTACCTCGGAAGATCTGGCAAACTCTCGGAGCTATCAAGACCGGAGTCGTTCTGCTCATTCTCGTGGTCATCTTGTCGGCCGCTGGAACTGTAATTCTGCAGCGTCCCGCGACCGATCCCGATGAGATGCAACGGGCTTATTCACCACAAGTGCTGCGCCTGCTCGATGGAGTCGGGCTGACCGATGTATTCCACGCGTGGTGGTTCGTATTGCTGTTGAGCCTGGTCAGCCTGAGCATTATTGCGGCCTCGATTCAGCGCTTTCCCAATGCCTGGAGATTTTACTCCCGTCCCTACAAGAGTCCCGATGAGGCTTTCCGCAAAGCGGTACCAGTCCAGGCCTTCATTCCGATTCAGAACGAAGAAGCAGCCTTGAGCGCCACGGAGGCGGTACTGCGAAAAGCTGGTTTTCATCCGGAACGAATCGTACGCGAGAGCAGTTTTTCGCTGTTCGGGGAACGCAACCGTATTTCTGAAATGGCAGTTTATATCGTCCATGCCAGCCTGCTGCTGATTCTTCTCGGAGGCAATATCGATGCCTTGTTCGGGTGGCGTGGGTTTGTCACCCTGACTCGCGGGCAACAGTCGAGCGAAGTAAAGCCGCAGAATGGACACGCCCGCGAGCTTCCATTTGCCGTCCGCTGCGACGGCGCCGGGCAAGAGAATTATGCCGACGGCTCCCCTAAACGATGGTGGTCTGATCTGGCGGTTGTGAAAGATGGCCAGGTCGTTCTGCGCAAACAGATTGTAGTCAACGAACCTTTGGTTTATGGCGGCGTACGTTTTTATCAGGCGAGTTACGGAAAGACGGCAAAAATCGACAAGCTGGTGCTTGAGGCGGCTCCTCGTGATGGAAGCGCCTCCAAAGACATCACGATTGGTCTCGATGAAACGGCTCCGCTTGATGCGGATACAACGGTTCGCCTGGCCGAGTTCATTCCCGACTATGTGGTGAGCGATGGCCAGGTGTATGCCCGCTCGAACGATCTGGAAAATCCGGCGGCACATTTGATCGTGCAATCGAAGAAATCCGGACAGGCTGTAAATGTCTGGCTGCCGCCCATCCCCGGCCTCGAGCAAAACGCATCATCGCCGTACGCATTCGAAGGGAAAGATGTCCAGATGGCCTATTTCACCGGACTCGAAGTTTCGCATGAGCCTGGGCAATGGGCGGTTTGGGCAGGCGTGATCGTGATGGGCTTCGGCCTGGTCGTGGTGTTCTATCTGGTTCATATGCGGTTATGGGTTGTGCCGGTGCGCGATGCGCGCGGTCAACTGCAACTTTGGATTGGCGGAATCGCCAACAAGAACAAAGATGCGTTTGAACAGCGGTTCCGTGACATTGTGGAAAAAATCGAATCCGAAGTAAAAATTCCAGTCGGCTCAGCCGCTGAGGCGCCTGCAGCCGCACTCGCCGGAAGGTAACGCCGGCAACGGAGGATGGTTATGGCACGTGCAACTGTCGAACAGCAACCTGCAGCCACCGGCACCGGTCTGGTGGTCGGCGTGGGATTGGGAGTGGCGTTCCTGCTGTTCATGGCATTCCTCAACGTGGTTAAGAGCGGCAGTCTGCTCAACGAATCCAACCTGCTCTACGCAACGCTCATCTTTTATTCGGCGGCGGGCACGCTTTATCTGGGCTTCGGGATCACCGGAACTCCTGCTTATATCCGCTTCGCATCGCTAGCCACATGGGCGGGATTGATTGCCAATACGGGCGCGGTGGCACACCGCTGGTACGAAGCAGGACATCCGCCGTTTGCCAGCATCTACGAGATGCTGCTTATGTTCGTATGGACGCTCGCCGTCCTCACTCTGATCGCCGAGAAAAGATTCGGAGTGAAGGTGATCGGCACTGTAACCATGCCGGTGGCGATTGTTGGCGTTGTTCTTATGCAGTTGCTGCGGACCGAGGTTCATCCGTTGGTGCCGGCATTGCAATCGACCTGGCTACATGTACACGTTACGCTGGCCATGCTGGCTTACGCCGCGTGCGCGCTGAGTTTCGCCCTGGCCATGATGTTTTTGATTAAAGACAACACCAAGACCGAAACTTTTCTGGCTGCCACTAGTTTGTTCGGCGTGACAACCTATCTGGGCGTGCTAACCAGATTCGAAAAATGGGGTGGGCTGAGCGTTGTCGCGTGGAATCCGGAAGAAAAATCGGAAGTGTTTCTTTCCAAGGGCGTCAGGCTCTTCGTCGTAATTCCCGATCTGGGCTGGCTGTTGCTTCTGGTGCTGGCGGCGGTAGCTGCGCCCCTGGTCCTTTATCTGGTGTGGCGCAAGACTCATAATGAAGCTGTTCTCGACCTGGCCAATCGCACCGTGTTCTTGAGCATTCTTCTGCAAGTGCTCGCGGTTGTGTTCTTCGTGATCCGTGCACGGGACGGCCACTATTCTTCACTCGATGCCGATGGTCTGTTCCCAACAAGCCTGGCGGCAAGTCCGTTTATTCTTTCCGGTCTGGTGGGTGGAATTTTTGTCTCGCTGCTCTATCTCCTGTTGTTGTGGCGGCGTCAGGATCTGGAGCGGATGCTGCCCAGCGCCGACGAACTCGACCGCATTACTT
>JBAVQD010000011.1:0-29109 GCA_049693675.1 Candidatus Sulfotelmatobacter sp.
ACCTTGAACTGTTCGAGATATTCTTCCGCCACCTGCGATGATCGCCAGTTCGAACTCACCTTCGAAAACTCGCGCACGATCAGCCCTTCAATCCACGGGCGCGTGGCTTCGTTATCTTCGTGATTAGTTCCGTAGTTGCCGATCTGAGGATTGGTAAGGACAACGATTTGTCCCGAGTAGGAAGGGTCGGTGAAAATTTCCTGGTAGCCGGTGATGGAAGTATTAAAAACGACTTCGCCGTAGCACTCGCCTTTGGCGCCGTAACCTTTGCCTCGGAAGACTCGCCCGTCTTCCAGCGCAAGGATAGCCTGCATTCTCGCTCCAGTGTGTGGATTCGCAGAATTTTATCAGGGATTGCTTTCAAGACCAAGCGCGGAACGCGCTTAAGGTTGTGGAAATCCTGACATTGCTGATTGTTGATTGATGATTGAACGCCGGCCTCAAGATTTTCAATCAGCAATCAGAAATCAGCAATCAACAATGCCCTACCGAACTCTACCCAGCTTATCCATCGGCCAATATCCAAACACGGCCTTGCCGTAGATATAACTCTGATCGACCGGTCCGAAATCCCGGCTGTCGTTTGACATCGAACGATGATCTCCGAGCACCAGATAAGAATGCGGCGGAACCACCGTCTCGGGATACGACCGGGAATCAGCGTAGGCCGGGGGAACATAATCCTCTTCCAGAGCTTCATCATTCACATACACCTGCCCGCCATCAATGCGGATGCGATCCCCAGCCACTCCAATCACCCGCTTGATGTAACTTTTCGAAGGATCGCGCGGATAACGAAACACCACAATATCGCCACGGGAAATCGGCTCCAGCCGGTAGACGAATTTATTAACGAAGATTCGCTCCTGATCTTCGAGCGACGGCATCATGCTGGTGCCTTCTACTTTCACCGGCTGATAAATGAAAACAATAATGAACGCCGAAATCGCCAGCGAGACCACCAGGTCGCGCAACCATACCCCTAGAGCCGGACGCAGGCGGGTCCCCGCATCTATCGCTTCGCCCTCTGCTGCCGTCGGAAGCGGTTTTACTGGAATTGCCTTTGGCTCTGTACTGGGCACCTCTGACATGCGAATTCTATTGTATACAGATCACTCCCCCGTAGCAGCGAGTTCGCTGCAATTTCTCAGAGGTGACCAAAGCTTCCCTCACCAATTTGGCTCAAAGCAGGTTAAAATGAGGGCTCAGGAGACAGCTATGCCAGCGAGTCGATTCTTTCGTCGCAAGTTTATGCACCGCGCGCTTACTCTCACTCTGCTCTTATTAGTAACCCTCACCATGACTTCGCTGTGGGCAGCGCCTCAGGGCGAGGAAGAAGAAACCGGCATTCCCGCCTACAATGCTGGACCGCCGCCGAAAGGCACGAAGCTTCCCGCCATCCTCACAAAAGATCAGCTCTGGGGAGCGGATGCACAATACCCGTACCAGACCCACGCCTACGAACTGGCATCGCGCATTCCCGTCGTCCTGCATCAGCAGCCCTGCTATTGCTATTGCGACCGCATGGGCCATAACAGCCTGCATAGCTGCTTCGAAGGCACGCACGGCGCCCGCTGCGCCACCTGCCTGAAGGAACTTTATTACTCCTATCAGCAGCACAAAGCCGGCAAGACCGCGGCTCAAATTCGCGCTGGCATTATCAAGGGAAATTGGAAGCAGATCGATCTGGAAACAGCCGCGGCGATCAACTAACAGCCAGTACCGAGTATCGAAAATACGCTCTCGATTTGTTCTAGGGAATGCTTTACTGAGTTCTCGATACGGATCGCTCCCTACTGCCCTTCCCCGAATTGCCCTCTACCCGCCACTTGAGTGATACTTGAGAATCAGTTCTTCGAGGTTCATGCTAAGGAGTACTTATTACGACGAGCACAGGAAAAATTCTTCACATGGCTCAAAAGGCTAATCCCAAAAAATCCTCTATCGCGGACGATCCACGCGCCTCGCAGGCCCTGCAGGCTTACGAAGCCGGGCTGCGCGCCTTGCAGGAGCATAAATTCGACAAGGCTAAGCCCCTGTTTCAGAAAGTGCTGGCCGGGGGCAGCAAGGAGCTGGGCGACCGCGCGGCCATCCACCTCAGCATCTGCAACCAGCATCTCGAGCGTTCAACCACTACGCAGTTCAAGACCATCGAGGAGCATTTCGATTACTCCGTCTCGCTCATGAATGTGGGCGATTACGTCACCGCCCGCGAGCACATCGAAAAACTTGCCAAGCAGGCGCCGAAGACCGACTTTGTTATCTATGGTCTGGCTGCCCTCGATTGCCTTACCGGACACGTGGAAGATTCGCTCAAGCACTTGGATGAAGCTCTTCGCCTGAATGCCAGTCTCCGCTACCAGGCGCGCAACGATTCCGATTTTCATAATCTGGCCGAAGATCCCCGGTTCACGGAACTGTTGTACCCAGACCCCGCAGCCGACCTGGCTTCGCCGGAAGGTTCCTTCCGCGAAGACGAATCGTATTAGCTAGGCTGGCAATCGAGCTTCCCTCGATGGAAACCAAAACTGCCACATTCTCGCCTTTGGAGAAGACCACCCGCGAGCGTGGTCTTCGCGTCGTGGCCATCGGCGGGGGCACGGGTCTCTCTACCCTGCTCAAGGGACTCAAACGCTTCGCGCTCACTCCGGCAGAACTGCCGGCGGCGCGGCCGGACGCCCTCGTGATTCGCGACCTCTGCGCCGTGGTCACTGTTAGCGACGACGGAGGCTCCAGCGGACGCCTGCGCAAAGAACTGAACATGCTCCCGCCCGGCGATATTCGCAATTGCATCGTAGCCCTCAGCGAAGACGAAGCTCTGCTCTCCCAGCTCTTCCAGCATCGCTTTAACAAAGGCTCCGGCCTCGAGGGCCACAGCTTCGGTAATTTATTCCTGGCGGCATTAACTTCCATCACTGAGGATTTTGCTGAAGCGGTGCGGCTTTCCTCAGAAATTCTCGTCACCCGGGGACACATCCATCCTGCCACCACCTCAAACATTGAACTCGAAGCCCTGATGGAAGACGGCACGCGCGTGCGCGGTGAGACCAAGATTACCGCCAGCAAAGGACGCATTCAGGAATTGTTCCTGGTTCCTCCCGATGTCGAGCCTTTGCCGCAAACGCTTGATGCCATTGCGGGAGCCGATATCATCAGCATCGGCCCGGGCTCGCTCTTTACCAGCCTTATTCCAAACTTGCTGGTGCGCGGCATCGCCGAGGCTATCGTCACTTCACCCGCCACCAAGGTTTACATCTGCAATCTGATGACCCAGGCCAACGAGAGCCTTGGCCTTACCGCAGCCGATCACATCCGCGCGCTTAATCGCCATGCCGGTCAACAACTTTTTGACTACGCTCTCATCAACCGTACGCCGGTATCCGATGAGCTTAAGGCCAAGTACGCGCTCGAAGGCGCCTGTCAAATCGTTGCCGATCTCGATGCGATTGAATCTCTGGGCGTCATCCCCGTGCTGGGAGATTATTTGGAAGAGGCCGGAGTCGCGCGCCACAATACCGCGCGCGTGGCCAGCGATTTGGTCCAGCTTGGATCGCAGCCCGCGGGCGACCGCAAGGTTCGGCCCTCCGAGAAGGCTTGAGCTACTTCCTCTCTTCCGCACGGACGTCGCAATCGCTAGAATGTTCAGGTAGAAAGAAGGTCGGCAATCTTCGGTGTCGAATTAATGAAGGGCGAATATTATGGCGGAACTAAAATGGAGAACCATCGGTTGCCTGCTCTTGATTCTGGTGCTAGCTGGCGCCGCAACCGCACAACAGGATGAAGAAGGACCGGTTGCGGTTTTGACTTTCCTCGTCATCAAAGACGACAACGGCAAACCCATACGCAACGCCGCCGTAATCATGCACCCCGTAAGCGCGGATGGCAAACAAAGCCGCGGCGGACTGGAACTCAAAACCAATAATGACGGCAGAACCAGCTTCGACGATGTTCCTTACGGCAAATTACGCGTGCAGGTTTTGGCCAGCGGATTCCAGACCTTCGGGGAAGATTACGACGTCAACAAAGCTAAATTGGACTTGACCATCAAACTGAAACGCCCACAAGGGCAGTACTCGATCTACGAAAACCATCCGGAAGAAAAGAAGGACGACAAAGCGCCGCCGCCTCCCGATCCAAACGCGAAGCCACAATAACCAATAACTAAACGACGAGTAAAATCTTGCTTATGTCCTATCTTCTGAAAACCGAACCCACTGTATATTCCTTCGCCGATCTGCAACGCGACCAGACCACCATCTGGGATGGCGTTACCAATCCCGTTGCCCTCAAGAATCTGCGCGGCATGAAGCCGGGAGATCAGTTGGTGATCTACCACACTGGAGATGAAAAGAGCGCCGTGGGAACCGCCTCAGTCGTCTCGGTCGAAACTGGCGACCCCAAGAATCCGCAAATAAAAATCAAAGTTGGCAAACCAATCGCCAAGCCGGTATCGCTGTCCGAAATGAAAGCGAATAACTTATTTTCAGAGTCTCCTTTGGTGCGGCAGGGTCGCTTAAGCGTGGTGCCGCTCACGCCTGAGCAGTACCGGTTGCTCACCGGTCAATAATCGACTTCGTTTCAAGAACTATCGCACCTGCCCGAGGTTTTCTGCAGTCTCTGCAAATTCTCCCGGAAGCCGTGATATTGCTCGCCAGGTCCTATTGCGGACTATTACCTCCAGTCTTGGGAGCGTTCTTGTCGGCATAGTTTTTGTCCGCCAGCGGCTTGTCAGCATAGTCCTTGCGGGGCACGTCGTACCTTGCGGAAGACGGTGCCTCAGAGTGGTCAATGGGCTTGATCGCGACCACCTGATAGTGACGCATCTTGCGGTCGCCGTCCGGGATGCGCATTTCAATCTCGTTCTTCTTTAGTTTGAATTCGCCTTCCTGGCCTACGGGAAGAAGGACGGGATGTTTATGATCCAGCGGGCGCACATGATATTCCATGTCGTCGGTGCGAAGCAGATACTCAGGACAGAGTTTTTCGTTGGAATTCACATGCGTGACGCCTACCGAGGCCCAAATGCTGCCGAGGCCGGTCAGTCCGCGCTCGTTGGCGCCGCAAGGAACCGCCTCCATTCTCTCAATCATGGCGCGATTGGCATGTTTCTTGTCGGCCGCAAATCCGGGGAGTGCGAGAAGAAGCGCAAGAAGAACGGGAAGCATGGCGCTGAGTGGCACATTGCGATTCATAGAAAAGCCTCCGTTAGACAGGTCGTTGTTTACCTTGATTCACGCAACATTGAAGGGCCGAAAGGAGAACCGCTAAGCGGTCCTCCTCTCGCGATCGTCCCAATCACTTACTTGAGCTTGGAGTCGTTAGCTACCTTCTGCGCGCTGTGTCCGTTGAAATGTTGCGCCGACGCCAGAAAACCCTGAGGATTTTCGCTCAGCTCCTCATGCACCTGGGGATGCGCTTTCAAATAGTCCTGCAGCTCAGGGTGGTTCTCGAGATATTCCGGGTTATTAGCTAGCGAAGGACTCTTGGAAAGTTCGCTGGCGATGTTGCTGTGACCTTCCATGAACTCGTTAAAGCTGGCAAGTTCTCTGCCAGTAACATCACGGTCGCCGTGCCCATAGGAGTCTTCTCGGCGATCGAAACGATCCTCGTCGCGCATGAAGGCATTCGGATTCTCCCTGTATTCCTCGCGAACGCCAGCATGATCGGAAAGGAATTGCTGCAAGGCTGGATGGTTCTTCACAAACTGCTTGTTGTCCACCAGCGACGGATCCTTGCGCAACTGCTCCGCGATCTCGGGATGGCTATCCAAGAACCTGTCCATATTCGCCAACTCACTCCGGGTCACGTCTCGATCGCCAGCGTGATCTTCGTGACGGTCAAAGCGATCCTCTCGATGCATGAATGCATTCGGATCTTCCTTGTATTCCTCGCGAATGCCCACATGATCGGCAAGGAACTGCTGCAACGCGGGATGGTCTTTCACGAACTGCTTGTTATCCACTAGGGACGGATCTTTGCGCAATTGCTCCGCGATCTCCGGATGGCTATCCAGAAATGCGTCCATATTCGCCAGTTCACTTCGCGTCACATCCCGATGAGGAGGACGATCGCCGCTACGGTCAAAGCGTTCCTCTTGATGGATAAACGCGTTAGGGTTCTGGCTAAGTTCTTCGTGGATTTCCGGATGCTGTTGCAGGTACTGCTGCAGCTGCGGATGTTTTTCAACAAACTCCTGATTATCCACCAGCGATGGATCCTTACGTAGCTGTTCTGCGACCTCTGGGTGGCTATCCAGGAAGCTGTCGAAGTTGGCGAGCTGTCGCCGCGTCACATCGTCCCGATCTGGCATGTTCTGCGACTGAGTGCTCTGCGGCTGAGCGTTCTGTGGCGCTCCGTTTTGCGACCGCGCTTTTACCGGCGCAGCGACGACCATTGCGAAAATCGCCAGCAATATCAGGCAGTAATGGCCTAAAGGGTTTCTGCTTTTCATATGGTTTGAATTACCTCCTGAATCAAGAATGTGAGCTCTCGATCAGACACCAGTGGGAAGATGCAACGTTGGGGCCAGCGTTCGTCTACCACGCATATCTGCTTTGCATGGGAATACTTGCGAGAAACCTTCATGAAGCGAAACTGTGTGAAGAAATTTGCGGTAGGTGGAATTTTGACACTAAGAAGGGAAAATCGTTATACGGTCAAAACCGTACGTACTAACGTGTAAACTCAGCGCTCATTTTTGTCCGATGCATGCCCAGAAAACTATGCGAACGATTCTTGTATATTTTTCTTTGTCAGAACGGCACGCGATTTAAGACGAAACCTCGCGCACCGTTCCCGCGTTGAGCGTTTTTCTTTGGATGCCGCTCTAGAGCGCTTTTGCATCCCGCCGAATCAATGCGTGATCCACAAAAAATCCAATGCCTACCGCCAGCGGAATGATCCCAAACGTAGCTGCGATCATCGCATCGGGCTCGACTCTTCCAATGAGAACGAAAGTCGCGATATAGCCGATCGCTCCCGCCACAAGAAGAATGCCCGATCGCCGCGAACGCGCCGCCTCCGAAAGTTCCGGTTGCATCGGTATCTCGGCGCCCCGCGCAATGGCCGCAAGGCGCTCTTCGCTGCGCAGCTTCCTCACCCGGAAAAATGTGTACATGGCCGCCATCGGAATCCCCAGGGACATCACCACTGCAGCCAGCCCAATCAAATTACCGTCCATAAATGCCTCCCGATCCAGCCGGATTCAGTCCCACCGTCTGGTCAAATGTAGTTACGACGGTCTGCCAAAAAAGTTCCCCATTTCAGGATCTTCAGCCGACTTACAAAACTTTGCAAAACTCCCTGCCGCTCGCTAGCAACCCTGTGACATGCTAGGGGTTCATAGCCAATGACGGCCTCGGGCCGTTCTCTGTCTCGTTAAGCCATTTCGGCGTATCTGCCGAAACAATAGAGGAATTGCAAGAATGAAATTGAAAGTCTCCCCAATGAATCTTCCGCTCCTCCGTCGATTGGGCTTCCCCTACCTGCTGGCCGTCTCTTTTCTGGGGTCACTCTGCTTACTCCCTGTGTACGCGCAGGAATCCCCAAAGCCAGACTCCTCAAAAAATGATTCGCAGGAAAAAGCTGTGCCGCCGCAGGACTCGCAGGAAAAGGTCGACGTCAACGACGTGTCGCGCACCTACGTCGTCCATCTGCCGCAAGGCTACAACCAGCAGCAACACTATCCGGTTGTCATTCTTTTGCACGGGCGAAATCAGGACGCCGCCGATATGGCGGGGATCACCCACTTCAATCGTCTTGCCGATAAAGACAGCATTATCGCCGTCTATCCCAACGCCGCGCACGGCTCATGGAATGTAGGAGTCCGCACGGAACAAATCGAACAGCCTCTGCAGCCCCGCCGCGGCGGCCGTCGCGGCGGGTGGGGAGGCTACCCCGGCGGCGGAGGCGGATACCCAGGAGGTGGGGGCGGAGGTTATCCCGGTGGCGGCGGTGGCGGATATCCCGGCGGCGGACAGGGTGGAGGCCAGAACGGGGGCGAGAATCCCAACGAGAACAGGAATAAATCCGAGCCTCCCGATGACGTCGCTTTCCTCAATCAGATACTGGATCAACTCCCGCTGAAGTACTCGGTAGACACTCGCCGCATCTACGCCACTGGCTTGGGCGATGGTGGCTTTATGGCGCTGCGCGTGGGCTGTAACATGGCGGATCGCGTAGCCGCAATTGCCGTAGTCGGCGCGGCCATGCCCAAGACGATGATATGCCTGCCGGCACGCGCCGCATCCGTGCTTTTCATCAATGGCACCGACGATCCCATCGTTCCCGACAATGGCGGCACTTACAAACCCGGACGCTTCCACGTGCTCTCCGCGGAAGATAGCGCGAAGACCTGGGCAAAGTTCGACCACTGCGCCGAAAAGCCAGAACAGGCGAAGTTGCCATCGGCGGACAAGGGCGGGAAGGAAACGAAAACCTACACTTACAGCGGCTGCCAGGATAACGCTCAGGTCGTGCTCTTCGGCGTAAAGAATGGCGGCAATACCTGGCCGGGCGGCGAGCAATACATAAGCGAAAAAGAGGTCGGCAAAACCAGCAATGCTCTTAACGCCAACGACGCCATCTGGAGCTTCCTGATGACGAAGAAAATTGCCGGCGAGAGCGGCACAGAGAAATAGGGCTCACTCCAGGTGCGACTGCGCATCGGGATAGAACTTGGCAATCATGCGGCCCGTCATCAAGCCGCCCTCGTATTCCGGAATGATCACCTCGTCCGCGCCCGAATTGCGCATGGCTTGCGCATAGCGCGACTGTCCGGCCCGCGTAATAATGCGAGCTTTCGGATTCAACGCCTTAGCCGTCACCGTGATGTACAGATTATCCGCATCATTATCGATCACAATGCAGACTCCCCGCGCCCGCTCAATTCCAGCCGATTGCAGCACGTCGTGCCTTTTGGCGTCGCCCTGGATGGCGAGGACTTTATCCTTCAGCAGTTCTCGGCATAATCCTTCGCTGGTCTCAATCAACACAAACGGAATCTTCAGCCGCGTCAGTTGGTCCACCACCGTTCTTCCCACTTGTCCGTAGCCGCAGATGATGAAGTGATCGCGCAATTTTTCGATGCTGACATCGTTCACCATGGTTCTCCAGGCCTCCATTCCCTGCCGGTTGAAGATCGTGACCGCAACCCGTTCCGCCACCCAGATCTGAAATGCGAACACGCCGCAATACACAAAAATAGAAAACAGCTTAGTCGAATTGTGTACGCGCTGAGAGTCGATCGCGTGAGGGTGAATCATCCAGAACAGCGCATCCTGCCAGCTCAGACCCTCCAGGTGCATGTAGACCAGCACACACATCAGGCTGAACGCAGCAAACACCACAAACGGCAGCCACAACCGCCGTAAGAACAGCAGCAGAATTCGAAACATGAGGCAGGAATACTACAGGAAGTGTACGCCGCGAACAATGGAAATGCGGATTCACATAAACCTATCGAACAAATCGATTTGTCGAATGCCTGCACCAAAAAAAACCCACCTTCCGCTACCTTCGCGAAAGGTGGGTAGAGAGTGCGCCACTCTCTTAAATCACTGAAACACCGTCACTGGAACAGATTCAATGTGTTCGTGGCATCATCCACGTAATAAAGGTTGTGGCCCTCGACCACCAATCCAAATAAAGCGCCTGCTCCGGGCGGTTTTCCATTGTTATCCAACAGATCTTCAGTGAGCTGGTCACCGCCCGGTGTAATCGTAACCAGGAAGCCGTTGTTTCCGTTGACCGCCAGGATGCTGCTGTCGGGCGCGACCGTCAATCCCAAAGGATCATTGAGGAAACGATCTCGCGTAATCGTGGTGCCGGTTCCGGCGGACGTAACCCGAGTCACCGGATCCGAGATCGCCACGATGCGATCGTTCAGGCTGTCAGCCACATACAATGTTTCCGCGTTGCCGCTCAGAGCCAGGCCGGTCGGCCCAATCACCAAAGCTGCAGGATCAGTCCTCTCCGAGAAGCCCGAGGCAATCACGGTAATCGATTGCAAGCTGGGCATCGCTCCATATAGACCAGTGAGCATGAGCCTCGCCACTGTTCCTTGGTGAACTACTTTCCCGCCCGCTGCCTGCGTGCCGTTTAAAACATTGGTCACAAAAAGATCCGCGCTGCTTCCGGAATCAAAAGCCGCCATATCCCATGGACCGTTGATCAACGAACCATAGAAAGTCTGAACCACTGCTCCATCGCTATTCAGCAGCAGTAAGCATCCTGCTTGCACAGTCGCCGACGTACCATCGGTGGTCGGCAAACTTCCCACGATCACCCATCCGCTGCGCAGCACTGCCAATGCCGTGGTCAAGCCAATGCCGCCCGGGCAAGGCCCCGGCAGCTTGGCGGCATCGATTTGAGCGAACAGAGTGACCACACCTTCCGGCGAAATCTGCACAATCGTTGTACCAGTACCTTGGAGATTCGCGCTATTGTTGAAATTACTGACCAGAATATTTCCCTTGATTAACGAACCTTTACTATTCGGCACCAGAGCCACTCCGTACGGGTTCACATCTCCATTCGCCGGAACGGTCGATGCAATCACGCTGGTGCCTCCGGGAGAGGCCTGCGCGCTCGCGGACCAGCCGCAAGCAAGAATCAGCGCTAGAGTTGCGCTGCAAGCTTTGACTTTGTCAAATGCATTCATAAGGATCCTCCTGCGAGTGAAAACTGGGTTGAGGCAGAAGCGCGTGGCATGTCCGCTACTGCGCGAGAATCAGTCTGGGACGGGCGTTGCAGGCGATTGTCAGGAAATTGTCAATTCCCTGTCATTTCTAGTGCGTGTTCCCTAATGTTGGAACCGGTGGCGTCGCCGCGCTTCCGCGATCAGTGAATGAATTGTCTCAACTCGCGCCGCAGAATTTTTCCCGAAGCCGTTTTGGGGACGACCTCCACAAAATGCACTTCGCGCGGCTGCTTGTAGTGAGTCAGCCGTTCGCCCACGAAGGCGCACAACTCTTCTTCCATCTTCCTGCCATTCGCAAATCCGTCGCGTAGCGCAATGAACGCCACCGGAATTTCCCCCGCCGCGGCATCTGGACGTCCCACCACTCCACACTCCCGCACCGCGGGATGTTCCAGTAACACCGCTTCCACTTCCGCCGGCGCCACCGGAAAGCCTTTGTACTTGATCATTTCTTTTCGCCGGTCAACCACGCGGTAAAAACCTTCGCGATCGCGCGTGACAATGTCGCCCGACCAATACCATCCATCGCGCAGCGCAGCCGCGGTTGCATCCGGCTCTTTCCAATATCCCTGCATGAACTGCGGACCGCGCATCACCAACTCTCCCGGCTGATCCGGCGCAACCTCACTCGCGCCGTTCTCCGGCGCGGCAAAATTCTCCGTCCCCACCACTCGGCACTCCGTCCGCACCAGAGGATGCCCAATCGAATCCGGACGGTAAAGTTCCGGCTCGAGATAGCCCACATGCGTGACCGGCGAAGCCTCGGTCATTCCATAACCCTGGCAAACCAGAACGCCGGTCAGCGCGGTGAATCTTCGCGGCAATTCCGGCGCCAGCGGCGCAGCTCCTGACTTCACCCAGTGCAGCTTGTGATTTTTGGGAAACTGTCCCGCTTCCGCCGCCAGGCACAACGCGTTCATCGCGGGAGGGACCATCAACATCGTAGTGATCGATTCCTCCACCAGCAGCGAACAAACCTGCGCCACGTTGAAACGCGGCGTCAGCACCAGCGTCGCCCCCATCATCAGCATCGGATTCAGCGCCACATTCAGCCCGTAGATGTGATACAGCGGAAGAAAGCAAAGCAGATTGTCAGTCGACTTCAGCAACGCCGCTCCCGGCCCTATTAACTGATACACGTTTGCCACCAAGTTGTAGTGTGAGAGCATCACACCCTTGGGCAGTCCAGTCGTGCCGCTCGAATAAGGCAGCGCCGCCAATGTCTCCTGCGAGCCTCGATCCGGCTCCGGCACCCTGGCGCTCACCGGCTTCAGCAAGTCGGAGAACGGCTCACCTACACTTCCCTGCTCCCCCGTGCAAAATACGCGCCGCAAATTCGGCAGCCCTGACAGATTGATTCCGGCAATATTCGCCGCGTCGGTGATCAGCAACACCGCTCCCGAATTCTCCAACTGATATCGAACTTCACGCTCGCGATAAGTAGGATTCAGCAGCGTCGGAATCGCGCCCGCTAACGTTGCCGCATGATAGGCCACACAGAACTCCCACGAATTGGGCAAGAAAATAGCAACTACTTCACCCGGCTGGACCCCAGCAGCAACCAAACCGCGCGCCAGCGCTTCCACCGTTTCACCGTATTCGGCATAAGTCATCCGCCGCCCGCACGAAGCATCCACCAGCGCGGTTTTCAGCGCATGCTTTCGGCAGGAGGCCAGAATCGCATCGTGCACAAAAATATTTGTGGGATCGGCGTAAAGATCAGTGCGCAACATGGGCGGGATGATTGTAGCGGAAATGATTGTAGCCGAAAGCTCGCGAGCTCGCTGCCAACCACCCGTCGGAATTCTCGCTCGTCCTAAAGCACTCCGCCGGTCTTCACCGCTAGAATATTAAGCGCCATCTCCAGCTTCGTAATCGCAGCACCCAGTTCCGGATGCGATCCGATCTTCTCTTGCAGGGTCTTCAAAATCTTGTGAGCACTCGCAACATGCCCCGCTGCCTGGGCGGATTCCGCTTCAGGAGTGCGTTCGCTGTCTTTCTCCATAGTTATGCGCTTCCCTTGTGCTGCCTCAAGTCTATACAGCATTGCGTTCTCATTCCAATCGCTAGACCGCGTCACCCCACTCTCGGCACTGGCGCTTCACCCCGTGCAGCGAATCGCTCGGACCAGCGAATCCTTCCGGTGACTTGCATCACTACGAACAGGGTAATGATCGCAATGATCGTGATCGCGAGTCCCGTAAATCCTTTCCAGAAGAACGCGTACGAGAACAACACGAGATAGATCAATTGCGCCGTTCCCGCCTCCAAGGCGGCAAACCGCAGACCAACCACCAGCCGCAAATAAGTCACCACCAGCGTCACTGAAACCACCGAAGCCAGCCCCATCGCCGCATGAATCGAAATATGATCCACCAGGTAAGCCAGCAGCAGATGAAAGGCAAAAAAAGCCGTTGCCAGGAAAAAGTAGTTTACGGGATGCAAGTCGACATTGCGCAGGGTGGTTATGACGAACATCAGAAAGAAGAAAAAGAACAAGGATACCGGCGCCGCGTAGCTGATTTCTCCGGCTAGCGGCCCCGGCTGCAACTTCGCTGGCATGGTCATGCCAATTTCAAAACCCGAAACCAGATTCGAGTACTGCCATGTCAGCTGCCAGCCGCCGGGGATCGGCTGCTTGGCAGTGGGCGAGAGCGTATCGTCAGCAAAATCGATGTCCCGGAAATCGGTCTGCATCGTAAGCATGAAATCTCGCGCCTGCGCCACGCCATCGCCCAACTGGTAGCGCCAGGAATCCAAACCTTGCGAGCGATAGGCAACGTGCAGACTGGCGGTTTGTCCCGGTCCCAACGTTGCCCGCCCCACGATGCCCTGATCGTCGGTCAAGAGCGCAACTTCCTGATCGTGAATTTTCATCTGGAGACCATCGTAGATGGCCTTTTGCGCAGGAAACCTCAAACGGAAATCAACGGTCCGTGGTTCCGATGTGTCGTTGCGGAAGCTATAGTCACCGGCGAAATCAACTGCGTACGTGCTGTACCAAAGCAATCCCTTCTGTCGCGGCGTCAGATGGAAGTTCACGTGAATACGGCTCGCTTCTACAGGGAGAAAGGTTTGTCTGTGGACGGTCTGGCGGTGCACCACTACCTTGCCATTCTCCACGGTAGTCGACTCTTCAACGTCATCGACAAAGTAGGCCGCCGTGGGCGGAGATTGCTGTTGCGAGGTTCCCCATGTGGAGGCCACATGGCCCTGCAGTTGCTCATTACTGCCATAGGTGCGCGAGGAAATAGTCTCTCCGAGAATAAACCATGCAATGGTAGTGCAAACAAAAATGAAGGCCAGTGCCAGAATTTGTCGCAGCAAAAGATTTCCTCCTCCGCGATAGATCGCAGTGACTCATTTGCAAGGAGGTTGCCGAAGCTGATGTGTTGAGAACCCTGCAGGTTAGACTTATCCAATCGCTGGGCGACGTGTCGCCAGAGACACGCCTGTGTAATGGAATAGACGGCGATCGAACACAGGATCAACGATTTCAGATTTAAAAATGGGCTAACTGGCCAGCTTGCGCAGAAATTCGCGTTCGTCCATGCGGTATTTGAAGGCTTTGCGTCCGTCGATGAACACCACCGGCACTTCATCGTTGAACTGTCGCCGTAGTTCGGTGTCGCTATCCACGTCCACTTCCTGCCACGTGAATCCGCCCCGGCGCGAGAGTTTCGTCAGACTTTCCTTCACCACTTCGCAAAGATGGCAGCCTTTGCGCGAGTAAACTACGACTTGGCGAGACTGCAGCACGCCGCGATTGTACCGTTGCCTGCTGATTTTCGGCCAAGAAAAAAGTAAGGCACGCAAAGTGGTCCGACCAGTTCGGGAATCGTTCAAGATATCCAATCCGGGAGTAGAATCCGAAAATGTCTGCACTCGATTCGAAGCCGCTGCGGGGCAAGGCCTGTCTCATCACCGGCGCCGCCCGCCGCCTCGGACGCGCCTCAGCCCTGGCTCTTGCCCAAGCGGGCGCGGACGTCGCCATCACTTACCGCAATTCTGCAGCCGACGCCCAGCATACGGTCGTCGACCTTGCCAGCTTCGGCGTGCGCGCCTTCGCTCTGCGCTGCGACGTCACCGACGAAGCCAGCGTCAAGTCCATGATGAAAGATGTGGGACGCGAACTTGGCCGCATCGACATTCTTGTAAACAATGCCGGGAACTACAACACCGCCGATTTCGAGCGCCTTACCGTGCGCCAGTGGGATGACATCTTCGCCTCCAACACGCGCGGCCCCTTCCTGGTTTCGCGCGAAGCTCTGAAGTGGATGCGCCGAAAGCGCACCGGGGCTCTTCGATCAGCAGGAATCGAAGCCAGGATCATTCACATGGGTTCCCTCGGCGGTCTGCGTCCCTGGCCGACGCACGCCCACTACTGCTCCTCAAAAGCCGCGTTGCACATGCTGACGAAAGTTATGGCAAAAGCTCTGGCTCCCGCAATAGCAGTGAACGCGGTGGCCCCGGGTATGATCGATCTCGGCGAAAAATCAGCTGCCGCATTTATGCGCCGCATGGCCAAACAAACTCCCATGCAGCGCAATGGCCGCGATGACGAAATCGCGGCCGCTGTCCTGTTCTTCGCTACCGCACCGCAATTTATCACTGGTCAAATTCTCGCGGTCGACGGCGGACTCGGACTCTAATATTGGCGAACTCGATTCGTAAGCTCGTTCTGAAAGGGCGCGGCTTCAGCCGCGCCGTAACGCTCCCACAAATCGTAACACCGGCGTTATCACTACCGGCCTCTGTTCGGGAAGGGCACGAGTTCACTCGTGCCACTACGTTATTGAGAACGTCCGCGCTTTAGCGCCTGCGGTGGGCTGCTTGCGTCCCCAACACTTTGTCGCGAATCATGCTTCCGCCGAAGTCGGATCAATCATCCACTTCACTTCCGAAATCCGATTCGCCGGAAATCCACCTTGCTTCGCGTGTTCGCGCACCATCTGTTCATTGGGCGCAATATAAATACAATCGATTTTGTCTGGAGTGACAAAGCTTTCGACCCACTGAATCTCCGACCCAAGGTTCTTCAGCACGCTGCAGGATTTTTGCGAAATCGCAAGAATTCGGTCCTGAGTCAAATTCCCCGCACCCGCGATCTCGCGCTCAATCACGTATTTCGGCATTTCTTCCTCCCCCTGAAATGAACTGCAAGAATAACCAACTCTGCCGCCGCGTTCTATTCCGCACGTGAGCAAATAGCTAACCCGGCGCTGCGACCATGTGGGGACAGCCGCCCCCGGCTGTCCAGTCGAGCGAAGCTCGGCAACCTCGGAACCGTCCGGCGCACGATCCGAAACCGCCAGATCTCTTTTGCCTGCTCCCATCCTCAAGGTATAGTTGGAAAAATGAAGAGATCCGCGAACGTCATCCCATCCACCACTTCCACAACTGCCTCTCCTCGGGTTGCCATCGCCATCATGGCCGCCGGGAAAGGCACCCGCTTGAAATCGCAACTACCTAAAGTGCTGCATGAAGTTGGAGGCAAGCCGCTGCTGGCGCATGTTATCGCCGCCGCCACGCAAGTCGTTCCCGCGAGCGATGTGTTCGCCATCATCGGCCATGAAGCCGATCGCGTCCGCGCCGCGCTCGCGCCCACCGGCGTAAATTTCATCTTGCAGACTGAGCAGCGCGGTACCGGCCACGCCCTCATGGTCGCGCAGCTCGCGCTATGCGCCTATGACCACGTGATTGTTCTCTCCGGCGATGCTCCGCAGATCACGCCGCAAACCATCGCCCAATTGCTCAACTTCCATCTCGACCATGACGCTGCGATGACTCTGCTCAGCGCCGATCTCGACCACCCCACGGGCTACGGACGCGTCATTCGAAAGAAAACCGGCAGCTCAGAAATTCAAGGCATTGTGGAAGAAAAATCCGCCAGCCCCGCGCAGAAGAAGATTCGCGAGATCAATGCCGGGTTCTACGTGTTTGCCATACCGCAATTGTTTTCGCACATCACGAAACTCTCCACCGCCAACCCCCACAGCGAGTATTACCTCACTGATATGGCTCAGGTCTTGCGCAAGGCCGGGGAGCGCGTGGTCGTATGGAAGACGGAAAACTCCGCCGAAGTACTGGGCGCCAATACTCGCGCTGAACTCTCGTTCCTCGATGCTCAGATGCGCCTGCGCAAATGTCAGGAACTGATGGCCGCGGGCGTGACCATCTTTTATCCTTCAACCTGCGTGATCGACAGCGACGTCGAAATCGCCGCTGACACCGTGATCGAGCCTTTCGTTCAGATTCTCGGCCGCTCACGCATCGGCGCGGGCTGCCGCATTCGCTCTTATTCCGTGATTCAGGATTCCGAACTCGCTGACGGAGTCCTCATCCGCAACGGCTGCATTCTCGATGGCGCTCGCGTTGGCTCCAATGCCATCCTTGGACCCTATTCTCATCTGCGCCCCGGCAGCGACATCGGAGAAGACGCGCACGTCGGCAATTTCGTTGAGACGAAAAAGATCAAGCTGGGTAAGGGATCGAAGGCCAACCACCTTACCTATCTCGGCGACGCGGAAATAGGCGCGGGAGTGAACATCGGCGCCGGAACCATCACCTGCAACTACGATGGTGCTCTCAAACACACAACCGTGATTGAAGACGGAGCCTTCATCGGGAGTGACACCACTCTGGTCGCTCCCCTGCGCGTCGGTAAAGGAGCATACGTCGGCGCCGCATCCTGCATCACCAGCGACGTTCCCCAAGATGCACTGGCCATCGGACGCGCGCCGCAAATCGTGAAGGTAGGCTGGGCCAGTGCCAAGCGCACGGCACGAAAGCCGAAGTAGAAATGCTGCGCAGCACGCTCGGGAAGGGCACGACTTCAGTCGTGCCGCGAAGCCATCGTAACGTCACGCCGCTTTAGCCGCTGAGGCCACGCTTCGAACGGGTCGTCCAAAGAGTGTTTGCCCTAGTGCGAAACTGCCGCAAACAACTCCGAGTGCATGATCGATTGAAACTGCTGGTCGGTCGATTTGAAATGGAAATTCACATCCGAGCCGTCGGAATCCACGCTGGTATTGTCCACCGCCAACTTCTCAGGCGCGGTCGCGCTTATCTTTTTATAAAGCAGACCAGCCTTCACCAGTGAAGACAATGTCGCCGCGCTGATCGAATCGGACGACACCACGGTAAGATCGAAGTTCACGCCTCCATTAAAACTCATGGTGTAACGCGAACCCAGCAGCCGCTTTTTGATGGTGTCATAGTCGGCGACTTTCGCCGCATCGCCCAGCGCCGACCGCATCACGTTCTGCGTCCCCAGTTGATCGAGAATGCTCCACACCGGCGCCGAATCCACGCTCGACATCATGTCAGCCATGGTCTGATTGGTATCCAGGCCCAGGACCTCGCCATCGCGCACATCGAGTGCAATCCGCACCGCGACCGCATCGCCGAACAGCAGGGTGCTGTCGTCCAAAAATGTCATCACCATTCCTCCATCCATGGGATAGATATTGGTGGTGTTGTGATACTTTGTCGGCTTAATTTTCAGCGCCGTCATCTTCTTCAGCACCGCCTTCATGGCAAACGGCCCCGCGGCTACGCCCACGCCCTTGATGCCCTGCTTTGCGGTGCGGAACGATGCGAAGGTCAGCGTGTCGACATCTTTATCAGGATCGATGCCAATCCCCTTCAACGCGCCCTCGAACTGCTTCAAGTTATCCGGCAGCAGTTGCTGTTTGAGTTGCATCGCAGTTGGAGAATCCTTCATCGCCCGGTAATCCACTGAAATTAACTGTTGCAGATCTCCCGGAATCACCGCCCGCGCCGATGAATTCAAGGGCATTGCGTTGGCGACGCCCAGAAAAAGCACAACCAGAACCGCCGCGCTTAGACCAGCCTTAACCGATTTCATAACAGGTACGAACCTCACGTATAGTTTCCCGAGTTGAAGGTTTCCTGAAAAGCTGAACGGAACAATCCCTGCATCTTGCAGCTTAGATGCGAGAATAGCTCCTGCCGTTACTGCGATCACCATTCTAAGCCACGAAACCGCCTCCGCGACCAGCCAAAGGTGCTAGCCCTATGACCAAATTGGAACCTCACGCTGGATACAGTTTCCACAATTCCCGTTGACTCCGCTCGAATGGTGTAAGATGCGTTCTGGCATCTGTTCGCTACCGCACACATAAAAGACCCCAATTTTCTTGGGCGCACGAAATCCACTACAGCAAGAGAAATCAGGGGACTATTGAAAATTCTACTGTACAACCCCGATAACGGGGTGACCCGCAATTTCATGCCGCATCTTTGGATGTTCCTCCTGCAATCTTTAACCCCCACTGGCCACGATGTTGTACTGATCGACGGAAACGCCCAGCCCATGGACGAAGCCGGAATCGCCCGTTATGTAATCGATCAGAAGGTTGATCTGGTCGGCATCGGCGCCATGACCCGAATGATCGCCAAAGCTTATCGCATGGCAGATGCAGTACGCGCCGTTGGCGTGCCTGTAGTGATGGGAGGCCCGCACGTCACGGAAATGGCAGATGAGGCGCTGGGCCGCGATGGCGGCCCGCGTCACGCCGACGCCGTGGCTCTCGGCGAAGCCGACGAAACCTGGCCGCGCATTGTCGAAGACGCCGCGCACGGCGAACTAAAAGACATCTATGCGCCAGTCGATGCCGCAGGTAAAGAGCTCAAGCCTTCGCTCAAACAATATCCCGTGATTCCCTGGGATACCATCGACCTCAAGCAATTCAATCTGGTGCCGAAGTCCGCCAAGCGCTGGCTACAAAAAATTGGCGAGGGCTGGGGAACCTTCCGCATCGTCCCGGTCGAGTCAGGACGCGGTTGTCCCTACGGCTGCGAATTCTGCACCGTCACCGGATTTTTCGGCGACTCCATCCGGTTTCGCACCAACGAAAGCGTCGTCAACGAATTGCTGCTGCTGAAAGCCCGCGCGCGCAAGGAGCGCGGTCAGATTGCCGTCTTTTTCATCGACGACAATTTCGCCATCAACCTCAAGCGGACCAAATCTTTACTGCGCGATATTATCGCCGCCGGAGCGCAAGTGAACTGGGTAGCGCAGATCAGCGCCAACCTGCTTCGCGATCAGGAACTGGTCGACCTGATTTCCGCTTCCGGTGGAAAATGGGTTTTCATCGGCATGGAGTCGATCGATCCCGCCAACTTGAAAGATGTAAATAAAGGCTTCAACAAGCCGGAGGAATATGCCGCTGTTCTGCAGCGCCTTGCCCAGCGCAATGTTTACGCCATTACGTCATTCATCTTCGGCATGGACAACGACACCGTAGGCGCCGCCGAACGCACGCTGGCTCAAGTACGAACCTGGCCGCCCGGCCTGCCGATCTTTGGCCTGCTGACCCCCTTGCCCGGAACTCCGCTCTACAAGCGGCTCGACGTGGCCGGCCGCCTCACTCGACCCAAGCACTGGCAGGAATTCATCCCTTTCGCCATGGCCCACACGCCGCTCAAGATGACCATCGACGAAGCCCACGCCGAGGTCAATTACGGCTGGTCTCATGCCTACGGCGCGGAAGCCATCTCCCAAGCCGTCGACTCACTCGACGACCAGGCTCTCGGCTACCGCGTAAACATTCTGATCGCGCGTCTCTGCTTCCGCGGAATCTACTTCCCCATGCTCGGCCGCTTCGCCTGGTGGAAAGTGATCTCGGAAAACCGCGGCACCATCTCGAAACTTGCGCGCCAGGGACTTCACGCCTGGTGGGATTCTCGCTCCAGAACTGAAGAAGCGCCAGCCGTCAGCGCGGGAGATTAGAGACACTCCGTGAAAGAGCGCCGCTCGGGAAGGGCACGACTTTAGTCGTGCCGCAAGCGATCAAAAAAATTAATACGGCTTTAGCCCCTCGGCGCCCGCGTCCTAATCCTCATCCCGCCCGTTAGCGATCGCCAGCAGAATCCGCGCAAATGGCGCCAGATATCTTCCGCGCTGCGTCGTCCGCTGCAGGTCAGCGACATCCCACCCTGTTTACCCGCCGGCAATCCACCCATCCGCACGCAGCAGCGCACCGGCGGCGCCAAACTCAGCCACAAGGCTGCTACCATATCGATGATTACACTCTTGCGAAGCAGAGTTCTTGTCCCTATGACGCACTTTGAGCGCTGCGTGGCTCAGGCGTTTCCCTGTGCCCACACGTTCCCTCAATCGCAGAGGACGAAACTTTCATGACCGATACCCTCTACGCCCCCGGCTGGCCCGGCATCCCTCCGCGCTGGACCTCCAGCGCCAAGACCGGCGTCGGAACCGCCCTGAATCAACATAGCAAGATCTGGTTCACCACCAGTCACGGAATTGTCAACGAAGTGTATTTCCCTCGCGTCGACCAAGCCTGCACTCGTGACCTCGGGTTCATGGTCACCAACGGACGCGATTTCTTCTCTGAAGAAAAACGCCATTGCACTTTCGAAAACATCCCATTCGAGCCCGGCGTCCCCGCCTTTGAACTCACTAACACCGAAATCAACGGCCGCTACCGCATTCACAAAGAAATTCTCACCGACCCTTACCGCAACGTTCTGCTGCAAAAAATTCGCTTCGAACCAATACAGGGCCAACTCTCTGACTACCACCTCTACGCCCTGCTCTCGCCTCATCTCGCAAACTGCGGGGCGGAAAATACCGCCTGGGTCGGCGATTACAAAGGCGTGCCCATGTTCCTCGCCGAACACGATGGCACGGCGCTCGCCTTCGCCTGTTCCGTGCCCTGGAAAAAAATGTCTGTCGGATTCGTCGGCGCCTCCGATGGATGGCAGGATCTCTCGGCTCATTTCCAGATGCAATGGGAGTACCAGCGCGCCGAAAACGGCAACGTCGCCTGCACCGGAGAAATCGATCTCGCCGCCTGCAACGGAGAATTCATCCTCGCCCTCGGCTTCGGCTCCATCGTGACCGAAGCCGGTCAGCAAGTCCGCTCCACTTTATTCGAGGACTACAACGAGCTTCGCCAGCATTACGTCTTCCACTGGAAAAATTGGCAGAATACATTGATCAAGCTCGATGAACCCTTGCGCGCCAACGACCTCTACCGCGCCTCTACTGGCGTCCTGCGCACTCATGAATCCAAGGATTTTCTCGGTGGTATCATCGCCAGCCTCTCCATCCCCTGGGGCTTCAGCAAAGGCGACGAAGATCTCGGTGGATATCACCTGATATGGCCCCGCGACCTTGTCGAAACTGCCGGAGCTCTGCTCGCCGCCGGTGCCGTCACGGACGCCGTAAGAGTGCTTCGTTATCTCGAAGCCACGCAGGAAGCCGCCGGCAACTGGGCGCAAAATCTTTGGCTCGACGGCCGTCCCTACTGGAGTGGAGTCCAGATGGATGAGACCGCCTTCCCCATCCTCCTGCTCGATCTTCTCCGCCGCGAAGCCGCGAAACACTTAGGCAAGCTCGAGCGCTGGTGGCCGATGGTCCGCAAGGCAGCAAGTTTCATCGTCCGCAATGGACCGGTCACGCAGCAGGATCGCTGGGAAGAAGACGGCGGATACTCTCCCTTCACCCTCGCCGCAGAAATTTCCGCCCTTCTCGCCGCCGCCGACATCGCCGAACTCACCGGCCACAGCGACATCGCTTCCACTCTTCGCGATCACGCCGACGCCTGGAACGACAATATCGAACGCTGGGTCTACGCCACGGGCGGCGATCTCGCCCAGCAAGTCGGCGTCGAGGGCTACTACGTCCGCATCTCCCCGCCCATCACCGATGCTGCCGCGTCGCCCACGCAAGGCTTCGTCCCCATCAAGAATCGTCCTCCCGGTCAAGGCATGGAGCGTGCTTTTCGCATCGTCAGTCCAGATTCTCTCGCTTTGGTCCGCTTCGGACTGCGCGCCGCCAACGATCCTCGCGTTCTCAACACCGTCCGCGTGATCGACGCTTTGCTTCGCGTGCAACTCCCCCAAGGCCCCTGCTGGTTCCGCTACAACGGCGATGGATACGGAGAACATAAAGATGGCTCACCCTTCGACGGCACCGGCATCGGCCGCCCCTGGCCGCTTCTGGCCGGCGAGCGCGCCCACTATGAACTCGCCGCCGGACGCCCCAAAGAAGCCGAAGCCTTATTGACGGTAATGGAAAACTCCACCACCGGTCACAGTCGCCTGCTGCCCGAACAAGTCTGGGACGCCGACGATATCCCCGCGCTCGAACTCTTCCGCGGCAAACCCACCGGCTCCGCCTGTCCCCTGGTTTGGGCCCATTCCGAATACATCAAACTGCGCCGCTCCTTGCGCGACCGCAAAATTTTCGACCAGCCTCCGCAAACCGTTCAACGCTATTTAGTCGAAAAACCTATCCGCCAGATCTTTGGCTGGAGGTTCAATAACAAAACCCGCTCCGTCCCACGCTACAAAAAGCTTCGCCTCGTCCTCATGACACCCGCAGTCGTCCACTGGACCATCGACAACTGGAAAACTCCACAAGACACTCCCACCCGCGACACCGGCCTCGATACCTACATCCTCGACCTGCCCACCGCCTCACTCCCAGTCGGCGCGCAAGTCGCCTTCACCTTCTACTGGCCACAAGAAAACCGCTGGGAAAGCAAGAACTACACCGTAGTCGTCGAATGAACCGGGTAGTGGATTAAGCTTGGTTCATGTGGGGACAGCCGCCCCGGCTGTCTAACGGGCGAAGCCCGGCGCGGTTTGTGTGGGACGGACACTCCTGTCCGTCTGCCTTTGACCTTGACTTTGACTTTACAATCGCTGCTAGAAGAGGCCGGCAATCGGAATCACCGCCTCATTAGCTGCGCCTGGCCGGAATGTGATAACCCCGCACGAGAGTGCGGGGTGAGAGTAGGAAAACTCGAACCAGTCCCGAAGCGACGACACAACGTCGCGAAACAATGATTACGCGTCCGCTACCGGCGCCGAATAAATAATCTCCACTACCGTGCAATCGTCATTCAACGGATTCCCCGCACAAAACTCCGACACCGCCGAAAAAATTCCCTCCAGCGTTGGAGTCTTCGCCGCCGCCGCTTCCAGTCGCGAGTCCTCGAAGAAATCGCCCATGGCATTCTCCGCTTCCGTCACGCCATCGGTCACCAGAATAAAACGATCGCCCGAACTCAACTGGCACCGCGCGCTCTCATAGGTCGCGTCCGCCAGCAATCCCACCGGAACATTCCCATGCGGAGGCCGCATCACTTCTCCCCGGCAAACCAGCAGCGGTTGCACATGCCCGCAATTCACATATTCCAAATCGCCATCTCGCCGCAGTCGCGCTAGCAGCACCGTCGCATATTTTTCTCCCACCAACTTTTCCGTGAAGAACCGGTTCACCGCCGTCACTACATCCAGCAACGGCATCCCGGTGCTCAAGTGCGAATAAATCATTCCTTGCAGCGTGGAAGCCAGCAGCGCTGCCGAAACTCCCTTGCCGCTCACGTCGGCCAGCACCACCGCCAGCCCTTCTTTGGTATTCACCGCATCAAAAAAATCTCCGCCAATTTCCTTACAAGAAAGATTTTTTCCGCGCAATTTCGCAAAAGGCACTTCCGGAATCTTCACCTGCATCAGCCGCTGCTGAATGCTGGCCGCAATCGTCAACTCCTGCTGGTACCGCCTCGACTCCTCCTCCGCCTGCACCAAACGCGCATTTTCGATCAGAGATCCCGCTTCTGTCGCGATCGCTCGCAAAATATCGTGCCCCACCCCGGAAAATTCCCGGGACGCAAATCGCGAATCCACATATAAAACTCCCGCCACTTCAGAAATCACGTTCGGCGCGGGAGTCTGCTGGTCGCGCGTAGCCTGCACCTGCCGTTTGCGCAGCGGAATACAAATCACTGTGCGAAGATCGTAAGCCACAATACTTTGCCGTGCGGCCAGGTCCGCCGAACTCCCCGTATCGGTCAGCAAAAACTCCGAGTTCGATCGCAGCGATTCATCCAGCGCGGAGTGCGAAATCGTCTTGTCATCCAGCAGCGCCTCGCCTTTGTTATTCCTCCCCGCCGCCAGCCGCAGATTTCCCTCATCATCTTTCAGGAAGACATATCCCCGCTCGGCCCGGGTCAGCCGCAGCGTGACCTCCAGCATCGTCATCAGAATTTCGTCCAGCACGCCCGCCGTATTCAACTTGCGCGCCGCTTCCAGAAACAGCGTCAACTTTTCTAGGTCGGTGGCTTCCTGCGAAATCTGTATCCCGGAAATCTGGCTGAGAAATTCTCGCGCGGTATTCGACGTCCCATGCGCCGGATTGAAAATCAGGTAAGTCGAATCCCGCGCTCCAAATTCCAGCCGGTCGTTACGCTCCAGTTTCTGCCGCTGAACTCGCTCCCCGTTAACGAACGTCCCATGCTTGCTGCCCTGATCCACCAGGAAGAATCCTTCTTCCTCCAGCACAATCAGTGCGTGATCGCGCGACACTCGCGGATCGGCAATCACCAGATCCTTATCCACTTTCCGTCCCACGCTGAACGGAGTTCGGTTGAGCACAATATTCTTCTGCTCGTTTCCCTGCACCAGCACCAGCGCCGGAAACACTCCCGACCCCGACGACTGCGGACGCCCTATCGCATTAAGAACCATGATTTTTCAAAACCGGTACCCCATCCTTGTCTCTGCGCACTTTGCAGAGACAGGGTGGGGATTTCCCCAACCTTCAAACCAATGCTATGCCGATTAAGATAATGACAGGAATCATACCTTCACGGGAAGCCCGTAGCTCGATCTCCCAAAAATCCCGCAGCCCGTCACTAATCTGATTCAGCAATCTGCCGGCGATACTTCTCAGCCGCCGGAATGGAAATCGCCAACCCTAGCACCACAATTCCCACCCACCGGAATTGCTGAACGCGCAGCATCAGCGCCCAGAGCAGAGGCGTGAACAACAACCCAGCGGCCGACCCCAAGAAAAGCATTCGGGGCCAACCCGATATTTCACGTCTTCGAAAGAAAGCATTCCCCAGAAGCACTAGAGGCACGAGGAGTAGCGTCAGATCGTATCCATTCGCGTAATAACTGGTCGCCAGAGTGATGACGATCGAGAAGCAGAACGCAGCGATCACTGAATCCCGGTCATCGCCCCGCCACGAGCGGCTAGCAACACCTATTCCCACGACTACCATCGCTCCGAGAAACCAATGCGCCGCTTCCGGGTAAGTCCCATTCCCCAGCACCGAACTGAGAAGTCCTCGCAAGTTCGGCATATTCCGGACTTGTACCATTCCTAGTTCCGGTACTCGATTAAGTGTCCACAAGTATCTGGGATAGAACCTAAGTCCGGCAGTCCCCACCATCATCCATGAAATCATTACCAACACTGTGGCCATCGCCAGAAATCCCACCACGAGCTTGCCTTTTTTTCGCAATGCAAAAATCGCAACCATCGGAATCATCAAATGAAACTTGAACAATCCGAGCGCCAGAACCGCGCCGCACTCCAACTCCTTACCCCGCACCAATCGCTTCAAACCAACCGCCATAATCAACAAAAGCAGAATCGAATCCTGTCCCACGATCAGGTCGTAAGCGACCGGGAAGAAAGCGAGCGACAGAAGCAAAATTAGCCCATAATTTGATATGCCCCTCTCCCGTTCTCGAATGTTACTCAAAATTCCAGCGGCGACTAGCAGCAAGATGATTTTGATAGCAGCCCAGACGATACAGGCCGGGGCATATTTCAAATAGGAAAATGGTACAAACAGCAGCGCTTCAAACGGCGGACGTATATAAGGCAACGGACCGCGCCGCCCTCTTACAGACGCCGGAAACTGTTCTTGCAGTTTCCGCTGCAGCCCCGCTTCGTAGAGTCGTGCACTGTCGCCGCTGCGAACAGCCTGGCCAGCCGGATAAAAAGACGCAAAGTCTCCATAGCCCTGAAGAATGGAATCTCGCAGCTTCCAAAACATCCATCCGTTAAGAAGCGCGAATCCGATCAGACAATAAACGCCGTATCTAAGGACAAACCGATCGAGCGAAACCGGCGCGGCGGACGCGGCCCGCGCGTCCCCCGTCCCACTCTCCAGTCGTTCCTCTGAAGGCGACTTTCCCGCGGGCACAATCGAAGATCCCAAACCTCACCTCAAAGCCGAACGAAATCGGCTTCCGATTCTATTCTCACTCCCTTGGTTTGCAGCCACAGCGCTATACCGGCAACGGCATAAACCCCCATCGCAATCAGCAACAAAGCTCGCATCCCGAATACCAGCGAAAGGTTCTCCATCAACCCACCGGCTACAGCTCCCAACAGATTCGCCCCCAAAGCCGCACTCTGCGACTCGACATTGCGAAACTGTGTTGCAAACAAAATCCCCGCAAACACCACCGGAATAGAGAACACCGCCGCCGCCACCAACCCCACAGTCGCAGAAGATCCCGCAATCCGCTCGAACGGAAACCAGAACGCCAGCCCCAGGCCGGCCAGCAATCCTACAAAATTCCCAGCCGGCGAGATCGCCCGCTTGCTGCGCTCCACAATCGCATTCGCCAGCAACAGCGCCACCAGCATCGCCGAAATCACAATCCCATTCACCTGCCAGGTTGTCCCGAAAAAAAGCGCCAGCCGGCTAATCACCTGCGTCTCCAGCAACAAAAATCCCGCTCCCATGCAAAAAAAGAACAGCGAAGACTTCCGCGGCTTTTCCCGAACATTTGTCCAGTAAAGGCCAAGTGTTAGCATCATAATGATGGCCGAGATCGACCAGTAGGGACGCGGAATCGTCTTATCCCGCTGATAAAGATAAGGCCAATCATCCGTCGTCACCGGCACCTGCCCAGCCTCACTCTCAACCGGATTCCGCGCCACAAACTCCGCCAGCTGCGGCTCCAGCTTCAAGGCCTCCTGCACGCGATTCGAGGAAGAGATCGCAAAACACCGTGCTCTTGCCGTGTAACTCGAATCCGCGTTAAATACAACCGGTTCTTTTCCAAATGTCGAGGCCAGCATCTCCTCAATCCTTCGCGCCATCCAGCGGTGCCGCACCTCGAATTTCACAAACAGCACCCCGTCCGGCTTCAGATGAGACTTTGCCTCCTGAAACGATTCTTCCGTGTACACAAAATTATCGATCCGCATATTCGCGTAATCCGAAAGCTGAGTATGCGAGTCCAGCAGACCAAACAGGACCAGATCGTAATGGAGCGGAGTGCGCTTCAGAAAAGCCCGCGCATCGGTCAAATGCACCGACACCCGCGAAGAGTCATAGGGCCGCTCGGGATGCTCGGTCTTTCCAATCTCCAGAATGAAAGGATCGATCTCCACAGCATCGATCGACGGACTATCGTGCCGCAGAGCCGCCGCAACATCGTTTCCGGTTCCCGAGCCCACGATCAATACTGTGGGTTTGGGCGCCGCAAAACTGAACGCCACATTGTAGGGATTCTCTCCCAGCTGCTCCCTCAGCAGGTTTGGATGCCTTCCCAGAAATTCGTTCGATAAGTTCACGATCAGTTGATAGCCCACGTGATTCACCCGGACCATCCCGCTCATCATTTCACCGTTCCTGCCATAATTACGGCTGAACTCGATCTGCTGATAAGGCGTCCACTTACTGTAATGATCGTGATCGGAAGGTTCGTGCAGCAACAACACCAAAGGAACCAGCAGGCTGGCCAACAGAATCTGTCGCGTTCGATTTCTCTGCAGCAATGCGAAACCCAACACCACAATTCCCAGCCACACCCATGGTGGCCACATCAACCGGCTGGCGCCGAGAAAAACCAGAATGCCTGCCAGACTCGCTGCCAGGTTCAGCGAATACGCAGTCAAAGGTTTGGGAGTCAGATTCATCTGCTGCCCAACCTCCTGCCCCAATGGAATGAACACCCAGACCACGAGCAAAAACAGTAGCGCTGAAAGTGCCACCGCCAGGGCAAATGCGGACACACTCACCCCCAATCGCGTGTCCCAAATACTCATGTCCGCAGCCGCCCCCAGGTTCCGTGACAAATTCTCCAGGTTTTGTCCCCCTCCCCAGGGAAAGCGAACCACCAGCAGCAATCCAAACAGCGCTGCCACCGCCGTGTTCCATCGAGCCGGTTTACGCACCAGCGAGCATCCTGTTCCGAAACCCAGAAAGCAAAGTAACAATGCGAGATTCTTGAAGTATGCGAATATCCGCACTTCCACGGCGATCCAGCGAATGAATGCCAATTCGGCGAACAACACCAGAAAGCTCGCGAGCAGCAATCGCCACACTCTGCGCTGCTCCTGCTCTGGCCCTGCAGAACACGCCGCGCTATCCCGCCGGTCGTAAAGGCCAACCGTAACCCGGACCGCCGCCAGGAAAACAACCGCTAGAACATAGCCTGTGACTTGAGAATCCATGCGGACAGGATTATCACACACTAGCAGGCTGCGGAAAAACTCTGTGCAAAGGGGGATTAGGAGGTGACCTCAGTTTTCTCTTGCCGCTAAGTCGTTGAAAGAGTGCTTGCGCTTGAGTGCGTGGGGTAAACCTCCAAGACATCGA
>JBAVQD010000012.1:0-8478 GCA_049693675.1 Candidatus Sulfotelmatobacter sp.
AAATTACTAAATGAACCCGAAACCTTCAACCGAACCCTCCACCCTGACCAGCGCCACCTTCGAAGACCTCGTCCAGGAAATGCTCGTCCGCCTCGGCGAGGACCCGACCCGCGAAGGCCTTCTACGAACTCCCGAGCGCGTTCATAAATCCATGCAGTTCCTCACTCGTGGCTATACCGAGGACCCCGAAGCTCTGCTCAAAGGCGCGCTTTTCTCCGTCACCTACGACGAAATGGTCATCGTCAAAGACGTAGAAATGTTCAGCCTCTGCGAACACCACATGCTGCCGTTCTTCGGCAAAGTCCACGTCGCCTACATCCCCAACGGCAAAGTGATCGGCCTCAGCAAAGTTCCGCGCCTCATCGAACTCTTCTCCCGCCGCCTGCAAATCCAGGAGCGCCTTACCACCCAGATCGCCGAAACCATCCAGAAAGTAATCGAACCGCAAGGCGTCGGCGTCGTCATCGAAGCCCGCCACTTGTGCATGATGATGCGCGGCGTCGAAAAACAACACTCCGCCGCCGTCACCTCCTCGATGCTGGGCTGCTTCCGCAACGAGAACGAAACGCGCCAGGAATTCCTCTCTCTAATCCGCCAGCGCCCCAACGGCATCTAACCGTGTGCAACGGATCGTGTGGGACGGACACTCCCTTCGGCAAGCTCAGGGCAGGCTCTGTCCGTCTCTTTTGACTTTTTGCTTTGAACTATGCCCGAAAGCCTGCCTGAGCGAAGGGAAACGTCGGATTCCCTCCGCAAAAGCTCTACCCCGTGCCCCCTGTGTTAAAGATTTACCTTCTAACGTTCAAGCCGCGAAGTATCCCAACCCGCAGTTGTACAAGCAGAAAACTCCAGACTAGAATAACGTCCGTTCCGCAACCGATCACATCGAGGAATCCATCATGAGCAAAGCTCCGTTGCTGACGGCAGCAATCCTGGCCGTAGCAATTCTCAATTTTCCCGCCCACGCGCAAAACGCCAATAAAGAAGCGGCCGTCAAACCTGCTGACAGCCCCTCAAAAGCTGTCCTCGACTCCTGGAACGAGATCGGTCGCAAGCTCATCGCTATGGCCGAAGATTTCCCTGAAGACAAATACGATTTCAAGCCCACGCCGGCGCAGCGCACCTTCGCCGAACAACTCCTTCACGCCGCCAACGCAAATTATTTTTTCACGAATGCTGCCATGGGCAAGAAAATGCCCGCCGAAGAAGACCCCAAGCGTTCTGACTACAAAACTAAAGCAGACGTGGTCGCTTTCGTAAAAAAAGCCTTTGCCGACGGCGCTGCCGCCATCCAGGCGAAAGGCGATAAAGGAATGTCTGACCTGCTAGTCGATCCTTTTGCCCACCAGCAGATGCGCGTCCTCGACATGGCCTACGGCTTCATCGAGCATTGCGGCGAACACTACGGCCAGCTCGTCGTCTACTACCGCGTCGCCGGCCTCGTCCCCCCGGAATCCCGCCCCAAAAAATAAGACATTGGTTGCGGCAAAAGCCGGCGACAAGAAACGCCCTGTCATCCTGAGGCCCGCGTACTTTGCGGGCCGAAGAATCTATATGTGGGACGCACACTCCGGTCCGTCGCTCTTGACTCTGATTTTTTTGTCGGCTTTCCGAATGACCTACTGATACGCGTACGGATACCGCCGCTCCCGCTCGCCAAACACTTTCACCAGCAGCGCCCCCGAAACAAATCCGCCCACATGCGCCCAGAACGCCACTCCGCCCATGTTGCCCCCCTGCACCGCCAGCGCCGTTGCTGTCCCGCTCAGAAAATTCAGCACAAACCAATATCCCAGGATGATCCACGCCGGCACCCAAACTACAAAAACAAAAAACCACGTCAGCACCCGTGCCCGCGGATACAAAACAAAATAAGCCCCCAACACTCCCGCAATCGCGCCACTTGCTCCGACCGAAGGCACCGTCGAGTGCAAATTAATCGCGACCTGAGTCATCATCGCAATCAATCCGGTCAACAGATAAAATACCAGATACTTGAAGTGTCCCAGCCAGTCCTCCACATTGTCGCCAAAAATATAGAGAAACCACATGTTGCCGATCACGTGCATCCACGATGCATGCAAGAACATCGACGTAAAGAAGGGAAGCACGACCACCGGCAGCGGAAACCTCGACGACCCCGCTAGAAACGCCGCCAGATGATACGGCACCACCCCAAACTGATGAATCACCAGATTCAAGCTGCGTGGATCCAGCGCCGACTCCATCAAAAAAATCACCAGATTCAGCCCAATCAAAAACCACGTCACCCACGGTGTGCTATATCGAGCCTGGTCGTCGCGAATCGGCAGCATAGAGAAATAGAGAATCTGTTAACTTAGATTTGGTTCGAACCAGAGTTGCTTCGGCCCGTTACTAATTCATCTGCGATTTGAAAGGCGTGGCTTGAGCCTACGCCGCAAGTTCATTCACGAGTCCGGGCTCTAATCCCTGCGGGAAACGCCCAACTCTTAATTTCTAAATTACTAAATTTCGCAATTACTCAATTACCCAATCCTCTCATGAATGGCGTAATCATAATCGACAAGCCCGCCGGATGGACCTCCCACGACGTAGTCAACCGTATGCGCCGCATCCTGCAACAGCGCTCCATCGGACATCTCGGCACCCTCGATCCTCTCGCCACCGGCGTCCTTCCCCTCGTCACCGGATCGCTCACCCGCCTCGCCCAGTTCTACATCGCCTCCGAAAAAACTTACGAAGGCATCATCCGCTTCGGCTTCGCCACCAACACCTACGACGCCGACGGCGACCCATTAGACCAACGGACAGCTAATGTTGCCACAGCTCATGTGGGGACAGCCGCCCCCGGCTGTCCGTCGGGCCGCAGGCCCGATCTCACTCTCGACGCTCTGCAAGCCCTCGCCGCCGCATTCCACGGCACAATCCAGCAAACCCCTCCACCATTTTCCGCGAAAAAAATCCACGGCGTCCCCGCCTACAAACTCGCCCGTAAACAAAAAGAAGTCGTGCTGCAGCCGGTTCAAGTCGAAGTAAAAGAATTCTCCATCACCGCCGTCGAAAATGACCGCGCCCACTTCCGCGCCCGCGTCTCCTCCGGAACCTACATGCGCTCCATCGCCCACGAAATGGGCCAGCGCCTCGGCTGCGGAGCCCATCTCGCATCCCTCCGCCGCACCTCCGTCGCCGAATTCGACATCACCCAAGCCCACACCATAGAAGAAATCGAAATCCTTTGTCATTCCGAAGTGTGGGGCGGGCGCCCCCGCCCGCCAATCCCGCCACCAGCAACGCATTCAACAGAACTCCACCCCTCACCGCAATTAAAAACTCTCTTCATCCACCCCCGCCAACTCCTGCCCCAACTTCCCTCCGTCACCGCCGACGAACCCACCGCCGCCCGCATCCGCAGCGGACGCCCCATCAACCTCCCCGAACTTTCCCGCGCCCGCCAGGTCAAAGTCTTCGCCAGCCAAACCCAATTGCTAGCCATCGCCACTCGCGTCGCCGGCACCCTATTCCACCCCAAAATCGTCTTTCCAAATGAGTAGCTCATCTGAAAAAAATGTTCTGCAAAGTTCATGTGGGGACAGCCGCCCTCGGCTGTCCGTCGAGCCGAAGGCTCGATCGCCGGTCATTGACCCTGCTGACCCCTTTGCCCAGCCCCCACATTTCACATTGACTCGCCCCCGCTTCAGTGCTAACGTTCGCCAGTTCTGGCCGGCTCCCCCGCGCGCTCTTTCGCACCCGCACTCACCCGGAGCAAAGTAGTCGACAGAGGATGCCCATCAGAAAAAATCCGTAAGCGCTCCTCCGACAAACGTCAGGGCCCCGTGGCATCCAAGGAGGTCTCCCATGACGACCAGCACGTGTACTTTCACGGTCCGCATCCTCAGAACCTTCTCTCTGATTCTTGCAACTGCCACGCTTTTAGCCACGCTGGCCGCGACGGCCTCCGCTCAGAATCCGGTCCCCTTTGTTGATCAGCCGCTCGTTCCAGATGCCACCGCGCCCGGCGGACCTGCGTTTACCCTGACGGTAAATGGCGCCGGATTTGTCTCCGGCTCAGTGGTGAATTGGAACGGTAGCCCCCGCGCCACGACCTTTATAAGCAGCTCCCAACTGACGGCAAAAATCCTCGCGTCCGAGATCACCGTAGCGTCCACGATCTCAGTCACAGTAGTTAACCCCAGCCCGGGCGGCGGCATTTCCAACACCAGCTACTTCTCGATTGTTCTGCCCGAGGCATCGGTTTCGTTCGTGCCGGCGGTGACCTATGTCACGGAAGGCCAGTATCCTATCTCTGAGGCCGTTGCGGATTTGAACGGCGATGGCAAGCCAGACGTGGTTGTAACGAATATTTCCGGCACGGTGAGCGTGTTTCTCGGAAACGGGGACGGAACGTTCCAGCCGGCGGTGAGCTACGACGCGAGCAGCCCAGGGCCCCAGGTAGGTCCCTCCTCGATCGCGATCGCAGATGTAAACGGAGATGGCAAAGCTGACCTGATAGTAACGACCTGGTTTGGCTGCTTCCCCAGCGGTTGTACCGGAAACGGATCGGTGGATGTGCTGTTGGGCAATGGCGATGGGACTTTCCAGCCGGCTGTCGACTACGACTCAGGTGGATTTGATGCCGACTCGGTCGCAGTCGCAGATCTCAATGGGGACGGAAAGCTCGACCTTGTGGTAGGAAACTGGTGCGGCGGTAGCGGAACCTGCAGCGCGGCAGTAACTGTCCTGCTGGGAAACGGCGACGGAACTTTCCAATCGGCCGTACCCTACGGCTCGGTCGTCGGCGGCGTCCTCTCGGTAGCGATTGCGGACCTGAGCGGAGATGGCAAACTCGACGTGCTGGCGGCATACTACGGCCCGTGCTGTGGACCGACGGGTATCACGGGGGTATTGACAGGCAAGGGCGACGGAACCTTTCAGCCGGGGGCGAGCTACGCCGGAGTGGGTGGGGGCTCGGTAACGGTCGGCGACGTAAATGGCGATGGAAAGCCCGATCTGATTGTGACCTATCCGTGCGAAGACACTTCATTCTGCAACAACAGTACTGTCGGAGTGATGCTGGGCAACGGCGACGGAACCTTTCAGCCGCAAGTAGCCTACAATTCTGGTGGCTACCAAGCGGCGTCGGTCGCGATTGCAGACATTGATGGCGACGGCAAGCCTGACCTACTCGTCGCGAACGGGTGCGGATATTTCAATTCCATCTCCAGCCCCTGTGCGAGCGGCACAGTCGCACTGCTCCGGGGTAACGGTGATGGAACTTTCCAGCCGGCAACCATTTACGGATCAGGTGGGTTTTACGCGCTGTCGATAGCCCCCGCCGACCTGAACGGCGGCGGCAGGCTCGACGCATTGGTAACAAACGCGTGCGCTGATACTTCGTGCGGCCAGGGTTCAGTCGGAGTGCTGCTGTATAACACTACCAAATCCGGTAGCCCCACCACCGCCGCTCTCATGTCCTCGCTCAACCCCTCAGGCTACGGCCAGCCGGTGACCTTCACCGCAACCGTGTCCTCCGCTTCCGGAACCCCTAACGGAACCGTCGTGCTCTACGATGGCTCGATCGCCATCGGCAGCGGCACCCTCACCAACGGAAGAACGTCAATCCTGATCTCGTCCTTGTCTGCAGGTTCGGACTCCCTCACTGCCGCCTACCAAGGCTCCGCGACATTCGCCTCCAGCATTTCGTCCGTGCTCATTCAAACTGTGAGCCCAGCCACCACTTCAACTGGCCTGACCCCGTCCCCGAACCCTGCCCGAGCCAGCCAATCCGTCACCTTCACCGCAACCGTCACCAGCCAGTACGGCGGCGCGGCCACTGGCTCCGTGACTTTCCTTTCAGGATCGCAAACGCTCGGCACAGCCACGCTCAGTGGCAATCGCGCAATCCTGACCACCTCTTTCGCTACCGCGGGAACCTACTCCACCGCCGCGAAATACAGCGGCGACAACAACAACACAGGCAGCACGTCCTCCACTCTCAGTCAGGTAATCACTGTGGCCACCACTACCACGCTGGTCTCGTCACTCAATCCATCTTTGATCGCTCAGGCCGTGACCTTCACGGCCACGGTGAGTTCGACTGCCGGAGCTCCTCCCAACGGGGAGATCGTCACCTTCTACAACGCCTCGGCGGTTCTTGGCACCGCCCCGCTCAGCGTGGGCGTTGCCTCTCTGACCACTTCTTCGCTTCTGGCTGGCATCTACACCATCACTGCAGCCTACGATGGCGACTCTACTTTCGCAGCCAGCACCTCACCCGGTCTGCGGCAGGTAGTCAACTCCACTACGAAATCCGGGACCGCTACGACCTTAATTTCCAGCCTGAACCCGTCCATCTACGGACAAAAGGTAGTTTGGACGGCGACGGTCACAACCTCAGGCCCAGTCCCGCCCACAGGAAAAGTAAACTTCTCATGGAACGGAAACTCTATTGGAACAGCCAGCCTCAACGCCACCGGCGTAGCCACGCTGACCCGGTCCGCTCTCAACGCCGATACATATCCGCTCACAGCCGTGTATCAAGGAGACACAAACAACTTGGCCAGCAGATCCCCCGTCCTGATCCAAGTAGTCACAGAAACCACAAGCTCCGCTGCTCTGACTTCGTCACCTAACCCGTCAACCGCAGGCGAAGCTGTAACATTCACCGCCACGATCAAATCCCCGACCATCGCAGCGACGGGCCCGGTAACCTTCAGCGCAGGGAAGACAGTGCTGGGAACAGCTCAACTTGCAAATGGCAAGGCCACATTCACAATTTCCACGCTGCCGGTCGGCACAACCACGGTCACGGCAAATTATTACGGAGACTCAAATATCTCAGGCAGTTCGGCCTCCGCAACGGAGAGTGTGCAGCCATAAGCAAGGACAGCCAGTTGAAGGATAGTTGCAGTGTCCGATAACAGGTATTATGTAAACCGCGACGGGGCGTTCCTTAGTGAACCTTAGTGTCCTTAGTAGTAAACGCCTTTCAAGCCGGCCGCAAATCGGAAAGACGCGGCGCGTAATCTACATCTTGTACTTGCCCAGATCTTCGTCGTTCAGCCCTTCCAGGTATTTGCGCAGCTCTTCCGCGCTCACCCGGTCCGACAAATTTGCCGCCTGCTTGGAATTCTTCAGCACAATCTCATCCACGAAGATCGGACAATCCACCCGCAACGCCAGCGCCAGCGCATCCGACGGGCGCGAGTCAATGCTCACCACCTCGCCACTTCGCTCCAGCCAGATAACCGCATAAAACGTATCCTCGCGCAACTCCGTCACAACCACTTTGTGCACCTGCGTTTCCAGCCCCGTCAGTACATTCTTGATCAGGTCATGCGTCATCGGACGCGGCGTGTTCACCTTCTCCATCTCCAGCGCAATCGCATTCGCCTCATAAACCCCCACCCAGATCGGCAGCACCGATTCCCCCGCCACATCCTTCAAAATCACAATAGGCGTATTCGTAACCGGATCCATCAAAAGGCCGCGGATTGTCATTTCTACTTCCATAGGAGGCTCCTGAAAGCGCTGCTTTGGCTTTTATATCACCAATTCTCCTAGGAGGCTGTTGGGAAAGCTCTGGGTTGCTTTTACTTTTACGTACGATCCTGTTTGCGGAACCGATGTGTCGGGCGCGGTGAAGTTCAAGGTTTTGTTTTGACTGGTGCGGCCGATCCATTGTTTGCGGGCTTCGTTTCTTCCTTCAACCATTACTTCCAATGTTTCTCCTACGTACCTCTTGTAGCGTGTGATTTGTATTTCCTTCTGGTGCGACATGAGGTCTTCTAATCGCCGTGATTTTTCCTGATCCGGGATGGCGTCTTCTAACGCGAGCGATGGAGTGTTGGGACGCGGAGAATATTTGAAGGTGAAGACGGCGTCGTAGCCGACTGCATCGAGGAGCGATAACGTTTCGGCGAAATCTTCTTCGGTTTCTCCGGGAAAGCCAACGATGATATCGCTGGTGATGCTGATCTGGCGTTTCGCGGATTTCATCCACGAGATGCGTTCGAGATATTGTTCACGGGTATAGAGGCGTTGCATGGCGTTCAGCACGCGATCTGATCCACTTTGCACGGGCAGGTGAACGTGATCGCAGAGGGTGGGCACGGCATCGATGGCGTCGATGATGTCGCGTCCGAAGTCGCGAGGGTGCGAGGTGGTGAAGCGCACGCGCTTGATTCCCGCGACTTCCCCAACTGCGGCTAACAATTCTGCGAATGACTTCTTCCCTGCCGGATCTTTGTAGGAATTTACGTTCTGGCCGAGTAACTGAATTTCCGTGTAGCCGAGATCGGCCATCTGGCGGGCTTCGGCGAGCACTGAGTCGGAGGTGCGGCTGCGTTCTTTTCCGCGGGTGAAGGGGACGACGCAGTAGGCGCAGAATTTGTCGCAGCCTTCGATGATGGTGATGTATCCGCGATGCGGATTGGTGCGAGCGGTGAATTCGGTTTCGAAACATTCGTCGGTTTCGCGGTCGTCGAGTCCGGTGATGCG
>JBAVQD010000013.1:0-5268 GCA_049693675.1 Candidatus Sulfotelmatobacter sp.
ACAACAATCGCCATGCCACGTGTGTGGATTGCCACAGCCCACACGGTTCGAACCAGGTGCTCACCTTCCCGGCTCCGCCGACGATTCGCCCCTCGCAGGCCAACGTCACCGGAATCAGCGCGCTGGATGGAACCACCGTCTTGACTCCCGCCATCAACCAATATGAAAACTGCCTGCGCTGTCACGGAACCAGCATTGGAAAACAGAGATTGCTGATTTATGGATACGCCCCGGCGAGACTAGTTTCGGCGCCAGATCCGCTGAACGTAATCGCCGAGTTCAGCGCCACCGCAACCTCAAGCCATCCCGTTACTCACAGCAGCACCAGCCCGCTGCCGCAGCCCAGTTTGCTCACCAACATGCTCAATCAGAACGGTACGGCAGGTCGGCTGATGGGAATCCAACTCCTTTGCACGGACTGCCACAACAGTGACGATAACCGCGAGTTCGGCGGCACTGGACCGAATGGCCCGCACGGTTCGGTCAATTCACACATCCTTGAACACAACTATCAATTCAGTCAGACCGTGGCTCCGGGCGGATTAGTGACGAACCTGTTTCCGAATCCCGACCTCACTCTCAACGGCCCCTACGGCATGTGTGCCAAGTGCCATAATTTGACCAACGTGGTGAGCAACGCCAGCTTCTTGCAGCACAGCAACCACATTTCGAATGATGGCTTCTCCTGTTCCGTGTGTCACACCGCGCACGGCATGGGATCGGTGTCGCCGAGCGTCTCCGGCGAGCGCCTGGTGAACTTTGACGCCAATGTCGTTGGACAAAACAACGGTGCTCCAATCTCCTATAACCGCTCCAGTAATAGTTGTGTGCTGACCTGCCACCAGGTGGCTCACAATGCCGATGGCTCCATCTCAAGCGCTTTGAAGGCTGGTCCCCATGCCAAGGGGAAGTAACTGAAACGCGCCCTGATACAGGGGCAAAACGCGCCCCGGTTGTGGAGAATGACCCGACGCCCCGGCTGCAGGCAAGCGTTTTGCAGCTGTTTCTGCGTATAAATGATTGAAATCATGGCTGCAAACAACCGTCACCATGCATTGGCGCTTGGCACTTCCGGTGCAAATGCAATGGCTGGGAATCGATTTTCGTCTTTTTGCCCGGGAACCCTTCGGGAATGAGGAATTCGCCAATGGACGACCAATCAAACGCAACCAGTAGTTCCAATCCGAATTGGCCGCTTCTGGGAACGTGCGTTGTTTGCCTGGCCATGGGTTTCCTGGCCGGCTATTTACTGCGCGGCTCGGCGCCAAGTTCGGGTAAGGCACTCTCCATCGCAGCCCGGGCATCGACCGCCGCAGCCCAACCGGCCGCGGGTCCGTCAGCAGATGAATCGCAGACAGCGCAGCAGATGCCGCACCAAATGCCCAGTCTGGACGATATGAAGCGCATGGCTGATAAGAAAGCCGCGCCGCTGTTAGAGAAACTGAAATCCGATCCAAAGAACCCGCAACTTGAAAATCAGATTGGCCTGGTCTATGAGAATGCTCACCAGTTCAAGGAAGCGGTGGGATATTTCGAAAAGTCGTTGCAACAAGATCCGAAGAACATCGGAGTTCGTGCGGATTACGCCTCTTGCCTCTATTACACCGGCGATGTGGATGGAGCTCTCGCCCAGCTCAACCAGTCTTTGACGTACGATCCAAAACACGCGGGCACGCTACTGAACATCGGCATCATCCGCTGGAAGGGGAAGAATGACGTCGATGGCGCCGTGGCCTCATGGGAAAAACTGCTGCGTTACCATCCGGATTTTCCGCAAAAGGACGCGCTGCAGCAGATGATCACTCAGGCAAAGCAGAGTAAGACCGCGGGAGCTGGGCAAAAAGGGTAAGCCGGTTCCAGTCGAACTAAGAGAATCGCAGCGAGTTCGCACGATAAAGCAGCGGCTGTTGGATTTTAGCCTTCCTCGGCGTGACCGGTGTGCTCTTTTGCAGAGCGTGCACGTGAGGACCGCCAGGGCTGGATGGTTACGGGTCTGGCACCGAGGTTAGGCCCACGGAGTCTGATCCAGTCCAGCCCTGATCGAATTGATGTGAGCTGTTGGGAAAGCTCGAAGTGAACCCGTTGTCATCACAACTCGAAGTCGATTCAGAACAGCCCGAAGGGTCTGCTCACACGGCCTTAAACCACAAGACTGACGCTGGACGGCATTGGTTACTGCGCATTTCAATCGCTGTCCTGGCGCCGTTGCTGCTGCTCGGTCTGCTAGAAGGAGGACTGCGAATTTGTGGTGTGGGTTATCCCACCGGTCTCACAGTTCCCTGCACCGTGCAGGGTCGTTCCGCATCATGCTACAACCTGTTTTTCGCCGCGCCATTTTTCCCCCCGGGCATGATCAAGACTCCGCAGATGTATGTCATCCCCGCGGTGAAGCCGCCCCAGACATTCCGCATTTTCGTGCTCGGAGAATCGGCCGCTATGGGCGATCCGGATCCTTCCTACGGTTTCAGCCGCTACCTGGAAGTGATGCTGCGCGAACGTTATCCGGAAATGAAATTCGAGATCGTAAACACCGGCAGCGTGGCCATCAACTCACATGTTCTGTTGCCGATTGCTAAGGGGTTGGCGGACTTCAAACCCGATCTATTCATCATTTATTCGGGCAACAATGAAGTTGTAGGACCCTATGGTCCGGGAACCGCGCTCACCGCGGGCGGCATGAGTCTTCCCGTCATCCGCGGCAGCATTTTCTACCACTCCACCCGCATCGGACAACTTCTCACGCGACTGGGCACTCCCAAGCGGGACTGGGGTGGCATGGCAATGTTTATGGACAAACAAATCCGGGCCAATTCGCCGTTGATGCCTTATGTCTACGCCAACTACGAACAGAATCTGCGCGACACGATCGCCGTGGCCCGACAGGCAGGCGCAAAAGTCATTGTCTCGACCGTGCCTACCAATCTGATGGACTGCGCTCCCTTCGCATCTTTGCATCGCGAAGGTCTGAGCACCGTTGAATTGCGTTCGTGGTCCGCACTGGTTGAGCAGGGTGCGGCGCAGGAAAATGCTGGATCATATACCGAAGCGCTCAAGCTTTATCAGGCCGCCGCCGCCATCGATGGCGATTACGCCGAACTTGAGTTCCGCATCGCCCGTTGCCTCGAGGCCCTCGGAGATTACAGTGCGGCCCGAAAGCATTTCCTTCGTGCTCGAGATCTCGACACGCTCCGTTTTCGCGCCGACAGCCGAATCAATCAGATCAACCGCTCCGTCGCGCTCTCCTCAGGAGCGAATCTAGTTGACTCTGACGCCATTTTCGACAACGAGAGCCGTTATGGAATTACCGGAAGCGATTTGGTCTACGAGCATGTGCACTTAACGCCCCGGGGAAGCTATCTGTTGGCTCGCGCTATGTTGGTCGAGATCGCCAGCCAGTTGCCAGCTCAAGCGGGGAAAGCGATTCAGGGAGAAAACATTCCCTCCGAAGCGGACTGCGAACGCTGGCTGGCCTTCACCAGACACGATCGTTCGCGAGTGGCAGCGGAGATGTTGCGGAGGCTGCAGGAACCTCCGTTCACCAATCAATTGAATCATTCCGCCCAGGTTTTCCGGCTCATGGCGCCAGCAGAGGCTTCAAACGAAAACCCCAACGATACAGCCGCCCAATATCAGTGGGCGATTGCAAGAAACCCGGATGATCGCATCTTGCATTTCAACTTTGGCGTCTTTCTCGAACCCTACAACCCGGCCGTGGCCGAACAGCAGTTCGCTGCCGCGCGCCCTTTCGATGGATTCCCGTTGGTCACGCCGGATGGCCGGATGCACTGAAACCTGATTGCTATCGGACCCGGCGTCGTTTCCCTGCCGCTCCCCCGCGGATGATCAGTCTCGCGTTTTCATCGCGGTTTGGTCTTCGCTGGTTTTCATCTGTTCGTCCATATGCCGCTGCATGCGATCCCATTCCGACCGCATGACCATTTCTTTGATCATGAACTTGGATTCGTGTTTCGCATCGTCCGCCCGCACCGCAAGTTGATCCTTTTGTAGACGGAAGTCGATCGTTTCAGCCAGCGGGATAAGTTCCTTGGACGACTTTCCGACAATGACATAAACGACTTTGCTCGATACCAGGGTGTACTCCGGACAGAACTCCTGAGGCTCTGCGCTGGAAGGTCCGCCGAACGCCACCATGAACCCATGATGAGCGAGGACGCAATCTCCCATGTGCATTCTGACGACTGAACCCTGTTGATACATTCCAATTTGCGCGGACGCAAGGCTCGTGACGCCGCATACAAATAAAATCAGCGTAAATCGTTTCACGGATTGTCGTGTCATGCTTTGTCGTGTCATGGATTGTCCTCCTGATGCGGGCCAGATGTGTTCTGGTAGTAGCCTCGACGGCAGCGGAATTGAAGCTGGAGATTGTGTGTTGGAAGGATGCGAATGGAATGGAAATTGGAGCCGGAGTTGGGCAGTTGGTAGGTTACCAGGCGAGCGGAATGCAGATCGTCGATAACCTCGCTGAAGATTTTATTTGTGCCTTCGCTCAGCCGTACATAGCGGCCGCCCGAGTCTTCAGCAAGGCTGCGCAGCATCGCCGATCCGTTGTAAGCCTGTTTGGAATTGCTTACGTCGACAGCATAAATCTGCTCCCCGCTATTCAGGATTTCCTCTCGCACCTGGCTGAGGGACGCCTTACTGATGGTGTCGTCACCATCGGAGAACAATAAGATTACGGGCCAAAACTCTGGCCGCCTGCGCTGCACCAGCAGCGTTGTCGCCATCGCAATCGCATCCAACAAGGGTGTCGCTCCTCCTCGGGGAACAATCCGGTCCAGGGAGAACGATTCACGGCAATTTCCGTCACAGATGAATTCGGGTTCAATCCCGCCAAATGCCAGGACGGAAACGTGATCTCGAGAATTCCATGGGGATTGCGAAATCAGTTGTGCCACTTCCACAATCTCCTGCCGGAATCGGGCCAAAACAGATTTGCTCGAATCGATCAACACCACGACGTTCAGGTAGGCAGCGTCCGAGCGCGTGAAGCTGCGGAACTCCCGGATCACTCGCTCGTTATCGACCACCGCAAAATCATTTCTCTGAAGATTCTGAACAGTGTGATTGTGTTCATCGGTCGCGAGGAATAGAAGACGTACCTCGGAAACGGTGCTGCGAAAAGCAACTTCCCGGGATTCCTCGGAACCGGCTGTTGACGGCCCGGAAATGACCCGCTGGGCGTAACTGGCCGTGACCAGAAGCAGAGGCAAGAGAAACCCGGTGAGCCGTTTTCTCAAGACGATC
>JBAVQD010000014.1:0-58523 GCA_049693675.1 Candidatus Sulfotelmatobacter sp.
CCACCTACTTCGGAGGCTCCACGCCCGCTCCTACTGCCGCAAACTGTGCCGTTGCGCCTGCGCCCTGCAATGTCGGTGGCGGTATCGCGGTCGACACTACGGGAAACGTGTATTTCAGCGGCACCACGAATTTCTACAACAGTGGCGAAGGCCCGAACGGCGGCATCCTGAATTCGACCGATTTCCCCATCTTGAACGCCTGGCAGCCGTGCCTCAATACACCCGAACCCACTACTATTCTGCCGCCGGTATCGTGTCCAGCTCTGACCACGCCGGAGCCGACTGACGCTTTTATCGCCAAGATAAACGTGACCAACGCCCAGACCAGCGGCCCACAATTGATTTACTCGACCTTCTTCGGCGGTACTAACAACGATTCCTCGACCGGATTGACCATCGACCCTGGAGCCGCTAACGTTTACATCACGGGAACGACCAACTCCTCCAATGTCACCATCCCAAGCGGAGCCGGAGCATTCCAGCCGTGCCTGAATGCTCCAACGGCGGTGCTGCCCTGTTCGACACCGCCCAACACCACGAACACGGACGCATACGTCGCCAGGTTTGCGAATGGAACTGGCTCGACCACGACCTCGAGCGTGGCCGTGCCGCTGGGGTATTTTTCCTATCTCGGCGGATCTCTGAACGATAGCGGCTTAGCCATTGCGGTCGATACGGCGGAAGGAGCGCTGGTTACGGGAGCAACCAATTCTACTGATTTTCCGGCCTCCGTAGGAGCAATTCAGACGCATCTGAACGGAGTGCAGAACGCCTTCTTCGCTCACCTTGATACTCAGATCAACAGCAACCAGAGTACGACAGGCTCTTACGCAACTTACTTCGGCGGCAACGGCACGGATCGCGGTACCAGCATTACTGTTGATCCCTCTCTAAACTCTTATCTTGCGGGAGATACGAATTCCACCAACTTGCAACTGCAGGGCCCGGTACAGAACTGCCTGGATACTCCAGTGAATCCGGCGCCGGGAGCGCCATGTCCAACGATCACCGCGCCGGCGCCCACTGATGCGTTCGCCGTGCGGTTGCAAACTGCTACTGACCTGTGCATCCGCTGCGTAGGCCCGATACTCTCTCCGCTTTCGGGACTGATCAGTGCCGGGAACCAGATAACCATCACGTTTACCGTTATCAACGAGGGACCGGACCTAGCCACCAATGTCACGGTGACGGGACAGCTCTCGACCGGCATAACGGCCGTTTTTAACAGTGCTACGGCAGCGTCTGGCACTTGCAGTGTTCCCACCGGCGCTAATGTGGTGTGCACCATTCCGGCGCTGCAATCGGGCTCCACGACGACTGTCGCCATGGTGGTCACGCCGAGCACGGCGGGCGGAGGGTCGATATTAGCCACAGTGACCAACAGCAACGATACGAATCTCAGCAACACCGCGACTGCCTCGTTCACGGCGACGGATTTTTCGGTCTCCATCCTTCCTTCCAGCCAAACCATAGTGGCCGGTAACACTGCCACTTACTCTGTGTTCGTAAGTCCTTCCGAGAGCTTTGGAGCAAATGTTTCTCTCAGTTGTTCCTCGCTTCCGGCTGGGGCGAGTTGCGGATTCACTCCCAGCACGCTCACGTTTAACGGTCCGGGTCAGCAGTCGAGTACGCTGAACGTAACCACTACAGTGAGGCCGATCAGTACGATCACCTCTACGAGGTGGAGTAGTCCGTTTTATGCCTTGTGGCTGATGGTGCCAGGAGCTGCCCTGTTTGGACTTGGTAGCGGCAAACGCAGACGGAGCCGGCTATTGGGGTTCTTCCTGCTGTGGACTGTATTCTCGCTTATCGTCATCTTACCGGCTTGTACCCAAGCTAAGGAGCAGCCCACGATCACAGGAACACCGGCAGGGTCTTATCCTCTGCAGGTCACGGCAACTTCGGGCTCGTTTACCAAGAGTGCGGGATTCAGCTTGACGGTGCAGTAGGCGCAGGGCAGATTCCGAAGATGGTTGCGCGAGCTTAGGCGCCGGCGGAAAGCTTGTGATGGCTCTTGGCTTCGGCAATGCCGTACTGGCGGATTTTGTAGAGCAGAGCTTTGTAGCTGATCTGCAGCAGCCCGGCTGCCTGTTTACGATTCCAGTTGGTTTGTTCGAGCGCCTGGCGGATGGCTTCGCCTTCAGCTTCATCTTTAGCGGTGCGGGCAAGTGACTTTAATCCTCCGCTGGATTCTCCACTCCGGCTTCCGGAGTCTGCATGTGCACCGCCGCCATTGCCATCGTTGCGGGGCTGCAATTCGGCCGCCGCCAGGGTTTCATCCCCAAGGATCAAATAGCGCTTCAGGAAATTGTTTAGTTCCCGCAGATTGCCGGGCCAACTGTGCTTTTGACAGGCTTCCAGCAGTGGCGGCGAAAGTGGAAGCTGGGGGCGCGCGTACTGTTCCGCCATGCGGGTCATGAAGTGCTTGAGCAGAATGGGAATCTCTTCTTTGCGCTCGCGCAAAGGCGGCAATTGCAAAGTGAAGGCGTTCAGGCGGTAATAAAGATCTTCGCGCAGGCGCTTGGTCGCCAGAGCCTGAGGAATGTCGATGTTGGTAGCCGCCAGGATGCGCACGTCGACCTTGATGATGGAACGGCTGCCGAGCCGCGAGAATTGCTGGTCCTGCAGAACATGCAACAGTTTGGCTTGCAGTGCCGGTGGCATTTCGCCAATTTCATCAAGCAGGATCGTGCCTTTGTTGCATAGTTCGAATTTGCCCGGCTTGGCGTGCGTAGCTCCGGTAAATGCGCCGGGCTCATAGCCGAATAATTCACTTTCGAGCAGATCGGCGGGAACAGCCGCACAATTCACTTTCAGAAAAGTACGATGGGCGCGACGCGAGAGTTTGTGAATCAAGCGGGCCAGCACTTCCTTGCCGGTGCCGCTCTCGCCCAGCAGTAAGACGGGAATATCCACGTGCGCTACCAGTGCGGCTTGTGAGCGAATTTTCCGCATCGCCGGGCTGGCTGCGATGAAAAATACGTCGTCGGCGACTTCCTCGACTTCGCCTCCCACCGGCGTTTGGCCCAGACCGAGACACTGGTCGATCACCGCATCCAGTTCCGCCTTCTGAAACGGCTTGGTGAGGTAGTCATGCGCTCCCAGACGCATAGCCTGCACAACTTTCTTCGTATCGTTGACACAGGAAAGCATCACCACCTTGGCGGAGGGACGCTTCTGGCGCAGTTGCTCGAGAGTCTCCAAGCCATCGATTCCGGGCATCAGTACATCCAGAAGTACGAGATCGGGCTCGAGGCCTTTCTCAATCTTCTCCAGAGCTTCTTCGCCAGTGGAGGCGGTTTCAACTGTATGGTTGTCGACCTCCAGCAGAGTCCGAATGTAGCGGAGCATGGCGGGCTCGTCATCTACGAGTAAAATCTTCGCGGTTTCGCTCACCGATTCTTTCCTTTGCTGGCAGAATTGGAGACTGGTTTGAAGGGAAGAAGAAATGAGAATTTGCAGCCCGCGCCGGGATCGCTTTCCACCCAGACTTTTCCACCCATGCCCTGGACCAGGCGACGGACAATCGAGAGTCCCAGTCCCATTCCGTCCTGATTTCCATTGCTCGGCAGGCGAAAGAAATCGTCAAACACTTCCTGATGAAACTCCGCGGGAATTCCTGGACCAGTATCGGACACGCTGACCTTGACTGAATTGGGTTGTGAATTGATTTGACGCCGGCGCTCGCCAGAGGATGCAGGTTGAGCCGTGGCGCGGCGCTCCCACATGTATGGCTCCGCGTGCAACCATACCGTGCCCCCCTGGGGAACAAATTTAAAAGAATTTTCCAGCAGGTTGGAGATTACGCGCTCCAACTTCGGAGAATCCATGGGAAATTCCGGCAGCTTGTCATTCGCTAAAAAATAAAGAGCCAGTCCTTTTTCCTGAAAGCGAGTGGACCATAAGCGGCAGACATCGGACAACCCCTGGTTGATGTTGCCCACCGCGTATTGCATTTTCAGGCCGCCGGTTTCGAGGGCGCTAAAGGTGAGGAAGTCCTGAATAAATTGCTGCAGCCGTTTGCCACTGGCCTGCATGTCGCGTAATACTTCGCGCTGGCGGTCACTTACCGGTCCAAGCTTCTCGCTTTGCAACAGCTCAACGTACCCGTTCAGAATTGCAAGTGGAGTCTTCAGATCGTGCGCCGCCGACCCTAAGGCGTTGGTGGTGCGCTGAAAGCGTTGCTGCAATTCGCTGTAGGCCTGAGGCAGATCGGCCGCGCTGGGCATCCCCGTCGCCTGAACCGAAGAGATGGGAGCAACCGGAGGCCCGTTATCAAGGTCGGGAACACACATGTTCTTCTGCACGGTAGCCATAAGGAATAGGGCGGTCTAGCACAGAACAAAGGGGGGGACACTCAACTATTACAGAAGAATCCTTTAACAAAATCGTATGCCAGGTTACTTTTCATTGTCAACGAAAAATGCAACGCGATTACCCAAGTGTAGCAAAAGCTTGCACTCCGAGTCGGAGGAGTCTGGCGTCTCTAGATCAAGGGTCTTAAGGCTAACTGAAACGCGAGATGATGAAAAATACCGCACCTCTGGCTGGTTTATCTTGTGCAGGGGGTGAATTGGCCTGATTTCTGCCGGTTTTATAAGTCTTGTTTAGGTCCTCTCAAGCCCAAGTCGGGTTTTGGCACCCAATGTGCTTGGATTACTAAGTCAAACCTAACGAGGGAAGGGGTGTGCGTGAACCGAAGGACTGCAATGACAGAGCGGCGGCGGTGGCCGCGCCTGCCTTTGGCCATCCCTGTATTTGTTAGAGGTCGACTTGAGCTGGACAAAGAATTTCTGGAGTTTGCAACTGCCCTTAACGTCTCAGCCGGGGGCATGCTGGTGGCGGTGCGAAGGTCATTGCCCGCCGCGTCGGAGGTTTCGCTGGAAATACCAAGCGCGCCGCTCGCCGCTTTAGCCAGCTTGCCGAAGTCCGCGCGCAGCCTGCGAGCCAGGGTGCTGCGTACTCAACATGCCGAGGCTTATAATCTGGTCGGCCTGAAATTCTCCCGTCCTTTGGCCAACGCTGCGGTCAAGGAGAAGACGGCGCGAAGGAAGCAATCTTCTCTGGTGTGAAAACATTTTCCCTTCCCAGCCGCCGCCCCTTGAGGTAACCCGCATCCTTCTCATTACTACCCGATACCTTCTCTGATCTTTAGTAAGTTGCTTTTCCTCAATCAGATAGACTAGCCTAAAGCATTATCGAACCGGTCCGCGGCGTTTGGTTCCCTGGATGCACTCATCATTCTGACCTGCGCTGTCGAGTCAGCAAAGCTTTATGAGCACTTCAAATCCAGTCAGTTCCCTGATTCAGCCTCTAGGCGAGATGCCACCCGAAGCAGTGGTGTTTGGAAATACCGATGCCATGCGGTCCCTGCGAGAACGGCTGGCGAAGATTGCTGGAGCCAATGTTCCCGTACTCATTCAGGGAGAGAGCGGTACGGGCAAGGATATTATCGCGCGAATGATCCACGCGAACTCACCCTGGAAGACGGGTCCATGGGTGAAAGTGAATTGTCCTGCCATCCCGGGAACGCTGCTGGAGAGCGAACTCTTCGGATACGAAAAAGGAGCCTTCACCGGCGCGTTCGGCACCAAGCCCGGACGAGTGGAGATGGCGCATCGCGGCACGTTGTTCCTCGATGAGATCTCCGAACTCGACATGAGTTTGCAGTCGAAGCTGCTGCAACTGCTGCAGGATGGCCAGTTCTGCCGCATCGGCGCGCAAGAAGACAAGAAAGTGGAAGTGCGCGTAGTCTGCGCCACTAATCGAAAGTTGGAAGAAGAAATCGCCAACGGCACGTTCCGCGCCGACTTGTTCTATCGCATCAATGTGGTCAATCTGCACATGCCACCGTTGCGCGATCGCATCTCCGATCTGCCCGATCTGGTCGCTTATTTTCTCGAATGCTATAACCGGAAATTCAACTCGCGCGCCAAACCACTCTCGATCGATTTGATGAACGCGCTGAGCAAATATCACTGGCCGGGTAACGTCCGCGAGCTGGAAAACCTGATCAAGCGCTATGTGATTCTGGGGACCGAGGATTCCATATCGGGTGAGTTACGTCCGCACCAGCCCGACTTTTTCACCGGCGATATCAACGTGGACGGACCGATTTCGCTGAAAAAAATTACGCGCCAGGCCGTACATGAGTTGGAACGCAAGATTATCTTGAAGGTTCTGCAACACCATCACTGGAACCGCAAGCAGGCGGCACGCGCTCTGAACATCAGTTATCGAGCACTGCTCTATAAGATTCGCGACGCCGGCCTGCCTTCGAACCGTGGCGCGCGTCGGCCTCAAGTCGCAGAGACGCCGAACCACGTCCTCGCAGCCGACTGATCGGCGTCTGCGGCCCGATTAAGCGGATTCTCGCCGTCGAGAACTCTCCTGCAAGATCCAATTCTCGCGAAATAAAACTTTAGATCTATCCGAAGTGACAGCTCTATCCGCGTAATTCGGACAAGGCCTTGCGGGCGTCGCTGTTGTTGGGATTCAGTTTTAACACGTGCTCCAGTTGTTGCCGCGCCTGGGCTGGCTGGTTCGCTTTCTGATAAGCGAGGGCCAGGTGATAGTGGACGGTCGGGTCGTCGGCCGCTCCCCGCTTCTCATTGAGCCGTATGGATTCCTGGAACAAATCAATCGCGGATTTGTACACGCCTTTCTGAAAATACGCCCAACCCAAGGTGTCGGCTGCATTCGAGGAGTCGGGCATTCCGCGCCGCGCGGTCTGGGCCATAGCCAGAGCCACGTCCACGTTGCCACCCTGTTGTAACATCACATAGGCGAGATTGTTCGAGGCCAGTGGATTATCCGGCTGCACCTCGAGTGCCTTTTGATACATCGCCTTCGCGTTGTTCCAGTCATGTTGCGACTCGTACATTTCACCGGCGAGAATGTAAAACGCAATCTCACGCGGGTGATCCTTGATCGACTGCTGATACAAAGCGATAGCCTTATCCACTGAGCCTTCCGCCGCCTGCACCTGGCCGAGCTTTAAAAGCGCATCGGAATTATTCCTGTCGAGTTCGATGGCTTTGTGGAACGCAGCGTTGGCGCCGCTCAAGTCTTTTTTCTGAAACAGCATGGTGCCCAGCAGATCGTAAAATGCTCCCGTGCCAGGCGATTTGGCGATTTGCGCGCGCGCCGCGGCCACCGCTTGATCGGGCTGCTTCTGGAGCAGATAGACGTTCATGATGCCTTGCAGGGCTTCGGTTGAGGCTGGATCTTTATCCAGTGCCTCCTGGTAAAACTTGATTGCCTCCGAATATTGTTTTTCCATTCCGTAAAGGTTCCCCATTTGTATGTAGGGGGCCGCACTTCGCGGAGCCATGCCCATCACTTTAGTGAGGTCTTGCTCGGCGTCAGAATATTTCTGTCGGTTCATCTCTGCCAAAGCGCGCATCAGGTAGCCATCGGGAGCCTGGGAGGCGCTGGTAATGATTTGTTCCGCGGTTTGGCTGAGAGCATTCATGTCTCCGCGGCGCATTTCCAGCGCAGCCAGAGCGCGTTGCGCATCTGCCAGACCGGGACGCAGGCGCACGGCCTCTCGCCATTCCGATTCTGCACGTGCGTCATTGTGCTGCATATCGAAGGCAAGTCCAAGGTGATAATGAGCGACGGCGTTGCTGGGATCATTCGAGACCGCCTGCTGCAAAGCATCGACCGCACCGCTTGCGTCACTCTGCCGCAAATCTATCTGCGCACGATAGATCAGTGCATCGACGTCGTGCGGATTGGTCTTTAACAGCTCGTTATTAAGTTTGGTAGCTTCCGGAAGCTGGTTCTTCAAGATCAAAAGCTGAACGTAGTTCCGCTTTACCTGCATGTCCCTGGGATGATCGCTATACAGTGAGGCGTATTCTGCCGTGGCCTTATCCAGATCGCCATTGGCAAAATAAAAATCGCCCAGCATGCGGTAGCCTTCGGAATTATTCGAGAGATCGATTTTTGCCTGTTTCAATAAAGCTTCCGCCTCGGTCTTCTTGCCTTCGGACATATACAGCCGCACTAGAGCTTCGCGCGGAGAAGGATCCTTGGGAGCGAGTTCGATGGCGTGTTTGAATTGCTGTTCGGCTTCTGGGATGCGATTGCGCGACTGGTAAAAGCCTCCGAGAGCCAACTGCGCATTCATCGCTTTGGGATCAAGATCGGCGGCCTTCTTGAAGCTCGCCTCGGCCTGATCGAGCTGGTTTGAGCGCAGTTGCAGAAGCGCCAGATTCAGATAAGATTCCGATCGGTTGGGATCGACGGCGATTGCCTTTTGCATCTCCTGCAATGCCGCTCCCACATTGCTCTGCGCCGCATAGTAGTCTGCCCAGGCCTCGAAGACCTCGGGATTCTGCGGTTGTTTTTGGTGCAGCAGGTCGAGATGGACGCGTGCCTGTCTCAGGTAATCCTGATTGGAAGAGCCATCCGGGTTTCGTGCCGTGACCAAAAGATTAGCCAGGTCAATGTGGGCGCGGTAGTTGTCGGGAGCCAGCTCGACGGTTCGTGAAAGCTCCTGAAAGGCGTGGCCGCTGTCGCCGAGTTTGAGATAAGTTTGCCCGAGTTGATAATGCGCCTGGGCGAAACGGGAGTCGATCTGCACCGCATTGGCGTATTGAATGGCCGCTTCGCGGTATTTGCCTTGGGCGAAATAGCGGTCGCCACTCTCCAAATACTTTTGCTTGCGCACGTTTGGATCGCGCGAACATCCCGTGAACAGGGCAGTAATGAGAAATCCGACGAGACAAAGGCGGACGACTACGGAGCGGCTCATGTTTTCTCCCAAGCAGGCGCGAATGCGCAGACGATTACGAACTTCTGGACACTACACCAAGGTACTGCAATCCGGAGTGTAAATAAAGTTACTGCCGTCATACCTGGGGCAGCTTCAGGGTCGCACCTCGAATCCGTTCGGGATGTTCATGGCCGCGCCTACTGCAACGTGTGGCTAGACGGCCCCGAGGTGGATGCGCCTGTGATGTTATAGCGTTTCAGTTTTCGGTAGAGGGTGGCGCGGCTGATTCCGAGCATGCGACCGGCGAGAGCTTTGTCACCTTTGACTTGTTCGAAGACACGCTGGATAGTGGCGCGTTCGATATCCTCCAGATCAGTTGTGGAGAGCGGGGTAGCGGCCGGGCCATCGCTCGAATTCAATTCTGCACCAGAGGCGAGATCGGAAACCAATTCGGATGCAGAGTCAGCCGAGGTTCGTGAGCCGGCTGAATCGAGGGCAGCAATGGATGGAGGAAGATCGCCGAGATCGATCAGAGTTCCGTCGCCTAGAGCGACGGCGCGCTCGATGCAGTTTTCCAGTTCGCGCACATTTCCCGGCCAGTCATAATTCATCAGGGCTTTCATAGCGGAGTTAGAGACGCGCAGATCGGCGCCGGGAGCGTAACGCTCGCAAAACCAGCGCACCAGCATAGGAATATCACTGCGACGCTCGCGTAGCGCGGGCACGTGCACGGTGACTACATTGAGGCGAAAGTAAAGATCTTTGCGGAAGGTTCCATTCTTGTAGGCTGCTTCGAGATCGCGATTGGTGGCGGCGATGATGCGCACGTCCACTTTAACGCGCTGGTTGCTGCCTACGGGACGGATTTCTTTTTCCTGCAGCACACGCAACAGCTTGGCTTGCAACTCGAGTGGAAGTTCGCCGATTTCATCGAGAAAGACGGAGCCGGTATCGGCGGATTGAAAAAGTCCCTGCTTAGATTTCAGCGCCCCGGTAAAGGCGCCCTTTTCATAGCCGAAGAGTTCGCTTTCAATCAGCGTAGGCACGAGCGAGCCACAATCGACGGCGACGAATGGGCGGTTGGCGAAGGCTCCGCGGCAATGAATAGCGCGAGCGATGAGTTCCTTGCCAGTGCCGGTTTCGCCCGAGATCAGGACAGATGTGCGCGTGTCCTTGAGACGCGAGGCCACGCGCAGAACTTCCTGAATCTTGGCGGAGGAGCCTACGATTCCATGCGTCGCCGTCTCGGAATGCAGGAATTCGTTCTCCTCGTAATAATCGACGAGAAAGACTTTCTCGGCCATGCGGCGCAGGAACAGTCGGAGTTCCTCGAGCGGAGAGAAGGGCTTGGTGATGTAGTGGTAAGCCCCGAGTTTCATGGCCTGAACCGCGGTCTCAATCGAGCCGTGTCCAGTCATGACTGCGACCTCAACGCGGGGCAGGCGCTTCTTCACTTTCTCCAGGAACTCTAGGCCGGACATGTGAGGCATGATCATGTCGGTGAGGATCATGTGGACCCTCTGCTCTTCGAGCAGGGCTAGTGCGGACTCACCGCTCTCGGCCTCAACGCAGATGAAGCCCAAGGCTTCCCCTACGGTCATGCAGAGCTTGCGGATGCTCGGTTCATCGTCGACCACCAGCAGCCGGATGTGGAGTTCTTCTTTGCCGAGAGCAGGATTCACCGGGCTTTCCCCATAGTTTTTTCGACAGCAGAGATCAGATCCTGAACACGAAAAGGCTTCTCTAGATAGAGAGCGCCGATCTTGCGCAGGGTGGTTACGGTTTCTTCGTTGGCATAGTCGCCGGTGATGATCACAACCCGATCGACGAGATCGGGGCGATTGGCGGAAATCCAGGAATGGACTTGAGCGCCATCGACGCCGCCGGGCGTGCGCATGTCGGAAACCACGCCGAGATATTGTCCTTTTTCCAGCAGACGCAAGGCTTCCGCGCCCGATTCGATGCAGACCACTTCGTAACCATTGCGCTCGAGAGTGGCGCTTACCAGAGCCATGATGGAAGGTTCGTCCTCGATGAGAAGAACCGGCAGCGTTGTGGGATGGATGGCTGGGCTTGTCATTTTTGTAAAACTCCTGCGGCCACACCCAGAGAAGCAGTGTGGGGCGCTGCGGGAAAGCGGACGATGAAGGTGGCTCCCTGCCCGTCGGTATTGTTGTGGCAGAGAATTTCTCCTCCGTGCTCCTTCACAATGCCATAGCAGATGCTGAGGCCGAGGCCGGTTCCCTTGCCAACCTCTTTGGTGGTGAAGAAGGGATCGAAGATGCGATCGGGATGGGAGATGCCGTAGCCATTATCGCGAAAAGAAACTTCGACTGCGTTGCCGGCTTTGGTGGTCGTGATTTCGATACGAGCGGGTCGGCCGATCTCATGTACGGCATCGTAAGCATTGTTCAGGATGTTAAGAAAAACTTGCTGCAGTTGATGAGCGTCACCGTTGACATCGGGAATCCCTTCGTCGAGATGTTCGACGATGTCGACGCCGTGGCTGTTGAAGTCATAAGAACGGAGTTGAATGGTGCGGCGAAGAATCAGGTTCAGTTGGACGGCGTTGCGCTGCGGCGGCATCTGGCGGGCGAAGCTGAGCAAATTCTGGACGATCTGTTTGGTGCGCTGAGCTTCCTGCAGAATGACACGCAGGTCCTTGCGGGCGGTTTCGGGAAGGTCGGGGTTTTCGAGCAACAGATCGGCGAAGCCGAGGATTGCGGTTAAAGGATTATTAACCTCATGTGCGACGCCGGAGACAAGTTGTCCAACCGCGGCCATTTTTTCGGCGTGAACCAATTTGCCGCGAAGCTCGGCGGAATCGGTAATGTCGGTCATGACCACGACGATGCTATTGATGTTGTTCTGCTCGTCGCGCATGGGGCTGAGGTTGACGGAAAACTGGCCCGCCTGACCGTTGCCACGCATGATTTGTAGTTCCAGGTTGTCGACCTGTCCGCCGAGAAGGATGGTCTGCAGCGCTTCGGCAAGTGGACGGACGTAGCCTGGGGCTGCCAACTCGAGCAAAGGACGACCTAAGAGTTCACGCTGTTCGAAGCCAGCTTCATACCAGCGGCGATTGGCGTAGCTGATCAGGCCGGCGGTGTCGGAAACCAGGATGAGACTTTGCGTGTTGCTGAGAATTTTGCCGGAGAAGTCCCGTTCGCGTTGCAATTCCGATTGATAAGTGTGCAGGCCGGTGACATCCAGCATGAGGCCGCGAATCTGCACCAGGCGGCCAAGACTGTCGTACATGCCGAAGGCATTGATGAGGACGTAGATGGGAGAGCCGTTCTTGCGCCGAAGTGTCGCCTCAAAATTCCGCATGTGGCCGTTTTCTTCCATGGCCTGGCTGTGGAACAAGCGCTGTTCGGGAGTGAAATAGATCTGGGTGGGAATGTCGACTTGCAAGAGTTCATCGCGGCTGGCGTATCCCAGCATGGCGACGAGGGCGTCGTTCACTTCAATGAACCGGCCTTCCGGTGTGCTGAAGAAAAGTCCTTCCTGAATGTTGTCAAACAATTCGCGATAGCGGCGCTCGGCTTCGCGACGGTCGGTGATGTCCTTGAGTACGTGGATGGTCTGCAGGTTTTCTCCGGCGGCGCCGTGAACCCGGGAAGTGGAAACCAGATAAGTTCGGTCGAGCGCGGGATGAACATACTCGTCGGTGTCTTGATCTACAGACCGGCAAAACGGGCAGGAATAGAGCGTGGATTCGCTGGTAAGCGCCAGCAGGGCGCGCATGTTAACCCCGATCAATTCATTGGGGGTAACGCCGATCATGGCGGCCAGGGAGCGGTTCACGCGCAGAACTTTATCCGTCTCATCGTGGACGACGATCAAGTCAGTAATCGCGTCAAAAATTTCCAGCCAATGCCGGTTGGCTTGTTCCACGCGCGTGAACAGGCGGGCATTATCCAGGGCCATGGCGGCGTGACCGGCGACGGCTTCGATCAATTCACGATCTTCCGACGCCAGCGGGCGGGAACGGCCAGAAAGGCATAACAAGCCGGCGAGTTCTCCGTTGGAACCCGGTAAACGAACCACTACGCAATCGTTCCAACGCAACTCCGAAGCCAACTCTGGACCGAGAAGATCGGACGCTGTGCCGGACACGATGGTCTCCACGTGCCTGCCAGGCAACTCGGCAACCGCCCGCGCGAAGCGCTGCTGCAGTGCCTGATCGTCCGGGCGGGCGCGGGCTTCTATGGAGTAAACGTCAGAGTGTGGATTTTGTGACTCGTGGCCACTGTGAGGAAGATTCTCTTTATGCGGAATTTCTGGCTGCTGATGATCACCTGGCCCGGAACGCTGCGATTCGGTTTGCGGCGATGCACTTGGTGACGCGCTAGTGAGCGGCGCAGCCGGGAGGGGATAAAGCGCAACGGTCTGGAATCGTCCTTCCTGAAATAAAGCGAGCGCCCCGGCGCGAGCTCCGGTGAGTTCGATGGCGCGATCGACAAACTTGCGAGCGAAATCGGGCAGCCGCAGGATGCCATCAATCTCGCGCGCCAGCCGAATCAAGACGTCAGATCGCCGGCGGTTGAGTTCGGATTGATGCAGGTTGCGTGCGACTTCAAGGACCACCGAAACCTGAGCGGCCAGGGCCCGGGCGCGACGCACATCCTCGCGGGAGATGCCGGTATCGTCAAGTCGATCGAGTACGCCGAACATTCCCAGGACGCTGCCGTCAGCGCTGAGCAGAGGCACGGCGAGCAACTGCCGGGCCTTGTAACGGGTGACGGCAGGGAGATTGACGCCGGCCTCCCCGCTCAGATCGTCGGACCAGAAAACTTCTTTTGCGCGTAATGCGCGCGTGGCGATCCCTTCGGGAAAAATATTATCGACGCGCTCCGATTGGCCGCGGGTAACGCTATGCCGGATGCGAAACTTTTCGTCCTCCAGCAGAGCGATGAAGCAGCGACCGAAGCCAAGAAAATCCGAGGCGCGGACGACGAAGGCCTGAAGGAAATGATCGAGATCGCCGCTGGAACTGAGTTCAGAGGAAATCTCGAGTAGCTGGTGCAATTCACGGGCCTGGCCTTGCGCCGTGGAACAAAGTTCGGCGTGCGCCAGCGCGACCGCACCAAAGCCGGCAATTACGGAGACCAGCGATTTCTCTTCCGCGGTAAAGCTGCCCTCCGTACGGGGATAGACCAGGATTGCTCCCTCAGTGCGCGAAGTGCGGAACGGAGCGGCGATGAGCATGCCCGCAGAGATCACACTGCCGAGCGAGTGTTGATCGCCGCTTACCGAGATGGTGATGGTTTCGCCTGCGGAGACAGCGCGTTGCGCCAGATCGGCGGCGAAGCGAATGGTTTGACGGTCGTGGCGAGCCCGGAAGGAAGTTGCCAGCTGCGTGGTTTCGGCAGAAACGGCGCGCAATTCAAACGGTCCCTCGCGGCGCAGAAGAATCGAGACCAGACGAGTACGCAGCAGCAGGCGGAGACGATCAGCCAGGGCCTCGATCACCGTGTCGACGTCCGGTGTTCCATGCAGTGCTGTGGCCACCTCGGCCAGCACTTCAGCGCGGCGGTGCTCCTCGCGGGAAACCTCAGCCATCCGCGTCGCTTCCAGCAGGCTGCCCAACTGTCCCGCAAGGATGGTGGCCTTGGCGGAGAGATCTTCCTCAAAAAAATCGTCCTCGGAATCATGTAAGAAGGTCAGCGCGCCGATGACTTCATCGAAGACTACCAAAGGAGCAGCCATGAGCGAGCGCGCACCAAACTCCTGCAGCGCAGGAACGGACGACTGTACGTGGTTGGCGAAAATTGTGCGGCGGGAGCGGACTGCGTCGGCGGTAACTGCGCTTTGTTGAGGAAGCAGATGGAGCCCGATGAAACGCTCGGCCAGTTTGCCCTCTGCCTGTTCCCCCACGAGTTCATCTCCGGCGTTCCGTCTCCAGAAATAAACTCCGGAGCACTGAAAGAATTCGCGGGTGATGCGGCAGAAAAGTTGAATCAGGGAATTTGGATCGGAGCGTTCGGCCGCTTTCTGGGCAATACGCAGAAGGAGACTCTGAAAGGCATCGTCGGAATCGATGTGGATCCTTGCGGGCGGACGGTCTTCCGGTGACGAAGTCGAATTGCTCCCAGCTATGTTCAGAACGTCACCGCGCTTCGAAGGATTTAGTAATTCTCACAAGTGATTGAATCTAATGGAAAAGTATCCCGCCATCTCATTTTGAGTCAAGTGAAATGGGGGAATGGGGTGCCTAAGTGTGAAATCCCGAGAATAACGGAGGTCCGCCTCTCAGTTTGAGAAAGAGGCTCGGCAAAGCCAAACACATCGCTTGGAATGAGACGACGCTAATGTTCATGCCAAATGGTGGGCAGGGTCGCTGGCCCGCGCTAAGTCTTTATTCCATAGCCAAATCCGCGCCAGTGACTTTGGTTTTTTCGAAAAGTCACGCGTGGCCACGGCTTTGCTCGAAAGGGACTGTCAGGAATACTGCCGGGAGGAACTGTGTCTTTGCGACGGATGGGAACGTTGTTGGCAGTGCTTGCGTTATTGGCTGGAGTGGGGACGTTCGGAGTGCGCGCGCAAAACAACGACAACGAAATTGTGCGCCGGGCAAAGAGCAAAGTGCAGCCCGAGTATCCGGAGTTGGCGCGCAAGATGAATATCACTGGCACGGTAAAGGTACAAGTGGTGGTTTCGCCCAACGGGACGGTGAAAGACGCAAAGGTTGTCGGAGGTCATCCGGTGCTGGCGGGCGCGGCGCTGGAGGCGGTGAGGAAGTGGCGCTTTGAGCCGGCACCGGGAGAGAGCACGGGCGTGGTGGATTTCAAGTTCGAACCTCATCAATAGCAGGCAGAGGCGGCCGGAGGAAACGGCATGACGATCGGCAAAAAGCTTTATGTAAATTTCGGAATCATCCTCAGCATGGTGGTTGTGCTGTTCATCGTGAACCTGCTGGCGGTGCACCGCGAACACGCCGCCAAGGACGCCGCCAGCGCTTCGCTGAAGCTGGCAGATGCTACCAACGACGTGCGTTTTCAAATGATGCAGAACCGTTTGTACCTGAGCAATTACCTGCTCAGCGGCGACAGCCGGGAAGTCGACCGGATGAATGATGGCCTGCACACTCTCAGCGAGAAATTGCAGGAGGGTCTGAAGCTGTCGAATTCCGAACAGGAGCGCTCGGCTTTGGACCGCGTGCAACAACTGGAGCAATCCTGGAGCAAAGAGTTTGCTCAGCCTCTGATCGACAAACGGAAAGACGTCGATTCTGGGAATGCAACTGTAGCCGAATTGCAGATTTACTACTTACAGAAAGATGCGTCTTCCTGGGTGAAAAATTCCACCGACGCGCTGGACGTGGCCGATGGCGAAAACCGCAAACTGGTGGAGGCCGGCCGCAAATCCGACGAGTCGGCCAGCACTTACACGATTCTTGCCGCCATCCTGAGCACGCTGTTTGCTCTGGGTCTGGGTGGAGTGGTGGCTTACACCACGGCCAAATCGATCACTGGACCACTGACCAATCTGATGACGGTCTCACGGCAAATTGGAGACACCGGCGATCTGGAACACAACATCGAGGTGAACCGTCAGGACGAAATTGGAGAACTGGCGCGCACCTTCGCCAAGATGGTTACTTATCTGAAAGAGATGGCGGGAGTCTCCGAGTCGATCGCTGGCGGAGACCTTACGGTGGAGGTGAAACCGCGTTCGACACACGACACGTTGGGCAATGCGTTCGCTCGCATGGTTGAAGGATTGGCGCGCCTGGTGCGCAGCGTGCGCGACGCTTCGGCGCAAGTGGCCAGCGCTTCGGGACAGGTGGCGAATGCGTCCGACGATTCGGCCAAGATCGGACTGCAGGCATCTTCGGCCATCGATGAAGTCACCAGCACCATGCACGAGATGAGTGTGAATGTGCAGAACATGGTGAAGAGCACGCAAGTGCAGGCGTCCAGTGTAAGCGAGACTTCGGCATCGATCGATCAGATGGTGGCATCGATTCAGCGCGTAGCCGATACCGCCAAAGTGCTACTCGATATCTCGAACCGCTCGCGAGAAGAAGTACACAGCGGCATCGCCACCATGGAGAAGGCCACCGATGGATTGAACCGCATCAATGCCACCATAACAAGTTCTGGAGAAATCATCGGAGCGCTGGGACAGCGCGCCGACGACATTGGAAAGATTATCGAGGTAATCGACGATCTCGCGGAGCAAACAAACCTGCTCGCTCTGAACGCCGCCATCGAAGCAGCCCGAGCCGGCGAACACGGATTGGGTTTTGCGGTGGTGGCTGACGAAGTTCGCAAGCTGGCGGAAAAATCGGCGCAGTCGACCAAGGAAATTTCAGAACTGATCCAAAGCATTCAGAAGGAAGCGCGCAAGGCAGTCGAAAATATGGACCGTTCTACCGGGATCGTGAACGAAGGGCTCGATTTGGGCGGCGAACTGAATGGGGCGCTGCGCAAGATCTCGAACGTGGTCACCGAAGTTTACAAGTTTGCCCAGGAGATCGGCGCCGCTACCAACGAACAGTCGCACGGATCGTCGCAAATTGCCCGAGCCACTACAAGGCTGAATGAGATTACTCACGAAATCAGTTCAGCGGTAGAAGAACAGGCTTCAGGAGCGCAGGCCGTGGTGAAAGCCATGGAGCGGATGCGTGAACTGGTGCAGCAGTCCACGTCAGGGTCGACTGAACTGGCGGCATCGGCGGAACAGATGTCGAAAATGTCGCGCGGATTGCTGGACTTCATGGATCGCTTCGCGTTGGACGAGTCTTCCGCCCAGCGGCCGTCTGCACAAGAAGAAAAACCACAGACCGCACGGCGAGCAACCGCGGGATCGCGTTTCTAAAGGAAATCAGGGTCAGAGAGAGTAACGACCAACAATGAGTCGCGAACTCCATATCGTGGGCTTTCAGATCGGGCGCGAGACCTATGGCGTGCCGATTACATCCCTGCATGAAATCGTACGCGTGCCGGAGATCACTGCCGTTCCGGATGCGCCGGATTATCTCGAGGGTGTGATTAACCTTCGAGGGAAAATCGTCTCGGTGATGGACTTGCGCAAGCGCTTTGGCCAGAAGCAAACCGAATTCAAGAGACGGAACCGGATTCTGGTCGTGGAACATTCGGGCCGGCTGGCGGGACTCATTGTTGACTCGGCGTCTGAGGTGGTGAAGATTCCCAGCGAGGATGTGGAAGCGCCGCCTGCGGTTTTTCAGGAAGGTGGACTGAACTGCGTTACGGGATTGGGGAAAGTGCAGGGGCGGCTGATCGTTTTGCTGGATATGAACAAATTGTTGGCGCCAGCCAGCCTGCTGCAAGAGAGCGGAAAAGCCGAGACCAAAGCAGCCAAAGCGGATGTGCGCGGAGCGGCAGCCGCCAAGTGATCGTCGCAGGTCTGCACTGTGACCGATACATATGACCGATCTGATGGAGGCGGAGTGAATCACGGGCGCGGGGGACGAAAACCGGCATGAGCACATTCGGAGCGGCACCAGCTCCCATTTTGACGGAAGCGGAACTCAAGCTTCTGCAGGCGCTGGTGTATCAGGAGTGCGGCATGCACTTCGACGAGCGCCGCCTTCACTTTCTGCAGGATCGGCTGCTGCGGCGGTTGAAAGACTGTCACGTCGATTCGTTCTACGCGTATTACCGTCTGCTGATCAGCCAGGAAGGCAAGGCGGAACTGGCCAAGCTGGTGGAAAATCTCACGGTCAACGAAACCAGTTTTTTCCGCCACAAAGCGCAGCTGGATTTATTTCAGAAACATGTGCTGGAAGATTTGCTGAAGCAGAAGCAGTCGCACCGAGAATATTCCATTCGGATATGGAGTGCCGGATGCTCGACGGGCCAGGAAGCCTACACGCTGGCCATGATGTCGGTTGACAGCCTGGCTTACTACTACCTGCGCAATCCTCTGCCGGTGGAGATCGCTTTACCTAAACCGCTGATTCCGCCGCCCTGGAGGGTGGAGATTCTGGCCAGCGACATTAGTTACTCGGTACTGCGCACTGGGCAGGAAGGGGCTTACAACGACCACCAAATGAGCACGGTGGATTACGGATTCCGCCTCCGCTACTTCGACAAAGTCGGCGAACGGTATGCGGTGAAGAAAGCTTTGAAGGAGATGGTTCATTTCGACTTTCATAATCTGAAAACCGAATATCTGCCGCAGCGCAATGATGTGATCTTCTGCCGGAACGTCATGATGTATTTCGATGTGGCGGAGCAGAAACGGCTGGTCGAAAAATTTTACCGATGCTTGAATCCCGGCGGCTATCTCTTTGTGGGTCACGCGGAGAGCCTGCTCGGCTTGACCGATAAATTCCAAATGGTGCACCGCGACAGTGGCACCGCCTACCAGCGGATTGAGGTGCGAGAGTGAGCGATTCACTCGACGAACGCGGAGCGGAACTGCGAGAACTTTTCTTTGAGACCTCGCAGGAACTGCTGCAGGCGCTCAACGAAGAATCTCTGAAGCTGGAAAAAAATCCCGGCGATGAAGAGATCGTGCGGTCCATCCGGCGGACGGTACACACTCTGAAAGGCGATTCGGCAGCATGCGGGCTGCGGGAACTGAGCGAACTGGCGCACCAGTTCGAAGACGCACTTTCTTTAGAGACGGCGGCCGCACACGGAGCGCTGGCGGAGATTGCTTTTGCCGCAGCCGATGTTTTCGCAGCCATGCTGGCGGCTTACCACGGTGGAGGCGCAATGCCCCCGACCGATGCGCTACTGAAGCGGATCAATGAACTCACTACCGCTCCGGCCGCCAAGAAAGTGGGGCGTAAGAAGAAATCCGCCGATGTGGCGGCGAAGTCCGGCAAAGATTCCGGCAAGAATAAAGACTGGAGCGATTCTGAAAAGCGCGCCGTGGCCGCTGCGCAGGCGGCAGGTCTGGCTCTGTATGACGTCGCCGTAAAAATCGATCCCCACTGCACGATGCCGATCGCCGGGCGGCAGCTGATTCAAAATGCGATCAGCGGAGTTGGCCAGGTAATCGTGGTGCGGCCAAATGCAAAATCGCCAGCCGCTACCAAGCAGGTGGAATTCGTAATCAGCAGTTCGCATTCCGAAGAACAGATTGCCGCCAAAGCCCGCGTGCCAACGATTGCCGGCGACGTAAGCGTGATTCTGATCGCCGCCGCTCAGCCTGCCAAGGCTTCCGAGAAAGTTGAAGACGGACAGTCGATGCCAGCGGCGATAGAAACCACGGCAAGCGATAGTTCAGTCGGCAGCCAGTCCGTCATTGACCAGACTGCCGTCGCAGCTGTCCAAGCTCCGTCCGCCGCGCCCGAAGTGCAAACTCCAACTCCGGAAACTTTGGCGCCGGCCATGGCAGAGAATATCCTGCGCGTGGATGCGGGGCGCATCGACAACGTTTTAAACCTGGTGGGAGAACTCATCATCGGAAAATCGATGTTGCAGCAGGCGCTGAATGAGTTCTCCCGACGCTATCCCAAAGAACCCGTGCGGGGCAAGTTTGCCGATGCCATGGCCTTCCAGGCACGGGTGCTGAATGATTTGCAGCGCTCGGTCATGAAGATTCGCATGGTTCCGGTCGACCAACTATTCCGGCGCTTTCCGCGAATGGTTCGTGACGTGGCGCGGCAATGCGGACGCGAAGTCGACTTGGAACTCAGCGGGCAAGAGACTGATCTGGATAAAGGCATTCTCGACGCCATCGCCGAACCCCTCACCCACTTAGTGCGCAACGCAGTCAGCCACGGCATCGAACCGTCCGAGGAAAGGCGCAGCCTGGGCAAGTCGCCACGCGGAAAAATTCGGCTGAATGCATTTCATCAAGGCAATCAAGTGGTGGTTGAGATCACCGACGATGGCCGAGGCATGAACGCGCAGAAGATTCGCGCGAAAGCTGCGGAGTTGGGCTTGATTACAGTGCAGGACGGCTCCCGTTTGAGCGATGCTGAAGCACTCGAACTCATCTTCCGCCCAGGATTCAGCACGGCAGAAGAAGTCACGGAAGTTTCCGGACGCGGAGTGGGAATGGACGTGGTGCAAAGCGTCGTGCACCGGCTCAAGGCCACAATCCACATTGAAACCCATGCCGGCCAGGGCACAACCTTCCGATTGAAGCTGCCACTCACGCTTGCCATCATTAAGGCGTTGATGTTCTGGGTAGAACAACGCCTGTACGCGATCCCGTTGAACGCAGTAAACCAGATCGCCCGCACTACAGAAGCTGAAGTACACCAAGTCGATAACTACGAAGTTTTGCAACTGCGCAATCAGGTGCTGCCCCTGCTTCGCCTGGGCCGTCGGGCTGCATTGGACGGCGACCGAAAATCGAAAAAGCTGTTCGTGCTGGTGATTACGGTAGGCGAGAAAAAGTACGGATTGATCGTCGACGCTTTGGAGGGAGAAGAGGAATTGGTAATCAAGGCTTTGGACGACCAGACATTCTCGACCGATCTGGTGAATGGTGCTTCAATCCTGGGGGATGGAAAAGTTGTGCTGATTCTAAATTTACTCGCAGTGGTGGAACACATCTCGCGGTCTGCGTCGGAACAGTCCGGAGTCGGCAGCTTTGGATTGTTGCTGAACCACGCTGATCGAGCGCGGCTGGCATTAAGCGCCGCGGGAGGCCAGGCATGAGCATGAATAGAGTGCGCGTGCTGGTGGTGGATGACTCGGCGTTGATGCGTAAGCTGATCCCGCAGATGCTGGAGAGCGATCAGTCCATCGAAGTCGTGGGCACCGCCATGGATGGAACCTTTTGTCTTAAGAAGATCGAAGAGCTCAAGCCCAACGTGATAACTCTCGACCTGCAGATGCCGGGCATGAACGGAATCGACACCTTGAAAGAGATTATGCGTCGCCATCCGTTGCCGGTGATCGTGGTCAGCTCGCATTCGACCGACGGTGCGTCCATCACATTTAAGGCACTTGGGCTGGGCGCCTTCGATTTCGTTACCAAGCCTCAGGATGCATCGGCGCACATGGCCGAGACCGCGCGCCAGTTGATTGCAAAAATCAAAGCCGCCGCGGATTGCAAAGTTGTACGCCCGGGAACGTTGGGAGCGGCACTACGCGTGGAAAAGACCGCGAGCGCAAAGTCTGGCCCGCCACCCACCAAGACAGTGGCGATCGGAATCTCCACCGGAGGACCGCAGGCGCTCGAATACTTGCTGGCACAAATGCCACCGGACTTTCCCGGCACAATTCTGGTGGTGCAACACATGCCATCCGGCTTCACTGAAATGTTTGCCAAACGGCTGGATGAGCTGTGCGCTTTGCGAGTGAAAGAAGCACAATCCGGTGACGTGTTGCAGGCCGGACGCGTGCTGGTTTGTCCGGGAAGCCGGCACATGACGGTGAAGCGCCTGCCCATGGGCGACGTTGTGGTTCTCAATGATGAACCTCTGGTCAACGGACATCGCCCAAGCGTGGATGTGTTGTTCCACAGCCTAGCGCAGGAATTCGGCAGGATGAGCGTCGCGGTATTAATGACTGGTATGGGCGATGACGGTGCACAAGGGCTGGGCGAAGTGAAAAAAGCTGGAGGCATGACCATTGCCCAGAGCGAGGAATCCTGCGTGGTGTTCGGGATGCCGAAGGCCGCCATCGAACGCGGCTATGCTACGCGCGTGGTGGGGCTGGAGGTGCTCGCATCCACGTTACAGGCCCTCTGTGGACGCGGGAATGGGCATGCAGAGAATGGCGGGGCGGGCAAAGCATTGCGGGCCAGTCGCTGAAACGAGCGCAAGTTCCTGGGAGGTTGTTGAGGCCAAGGGGTGGTGACTTGAGTCATCTGTTCTGCGGAAGCATGTCGTGTTGAAATTAGAAGGGGAGATTGCTATGGAACAGTTTGCACCAGTAAGACGCAGCAAGGACGGGCAACCGGTCCGCTACTTGATCGTGGACGATTCCGTGTTCGCGCGCAAGAATCTGGCCCGCATGATCGAAACCTTCGGCGGGCAGGTGGCGGCCGAAGCCGGGGACGGGCTGACTGCGATCAGTGAATTTGATCGCACGCATCCCGATATTGTGCTCATGGACATCACCATGCCGCAGATGGAGGGCATCGAGGCTGCCGAGAAGATTGTTCAGGCGCACCCCGAAGCCCGCGTCGTCATGGTCTCATCGGTGGGCTACCAGGAAAATATCGTGGCCGCCTTACAGCGCGGAGCGCGGCATTTCGTGCAGAAGCCGGTGAAGCCGGAAGTGTTGTACGAAGTGATCAAGTACGTGATGGGAGAAGACGGCGCCGTGGCCACTGCGGCCGGCGCGGGGGTCTAGCCACAATGAAGATGGAACTGATCCAGCCTTTCATCAACGCGGCCGACGCTGTGTTGTCGCAAGGCCTTTCGGGCACCACCAAAGTGGGCAATCTCTCGATGGAAGAGAACGCCTATCGCCGCAAAGGCGTGGCCGGAATGGTGGCGCTAACCGGCGACATCGAGGGCCGCATTATTCTGGATCTTGAGCCGCAGACTGCTCTGCGCGTAGCCAGCCACTACGCGGGTGCGGAATTGCCCGAGTCCGATGGACTGATCAAAGAAACCATCTTTGAACTGGCCAACCAGGTTGTGGGCAACGCGGTGTGCGCGCTTAACGATCAGGGCTTCCATTTTCGTGTGCATCCCCCGTTGCTGGTGACTTCAGCTGAGGGCGATAAAACCAGTGAAGATGTAGAGGCGCTGATGATCTGTTTTGAAACCGGCCTCGGAAATGTGTTTATGAACGTCGCTTTGCGCTATAGCAAGCGACGCATGTTGGATCACGCCAAAGTGGGAGCATAGAGAATCCTTTGCTCCCGAAGAGTGACTTATTCGCTGCTCATGGCGCCAGTCGGATTTTGAAGCCTCTGCTCAACAACTCCTGATTTGCTGACCTCGAACGATCTCTTCAGAAGATCTTAGTGGCGGCGTTATGGGAACTTGAGAACGGGGTTTACCGCTCCGGAATCTTCCTCGGGATCGGCAATCCTTTTCAGCTCCGGGTACTGCTGGATCAGCGTGGGGGGAGCAAGCACACGCTTACCCGTAATCATTGCTTTCAATTCCAGGGCGTTTACTCCCGCTTTACTTTCGAAATGATTGTTGGTGATCACGTATGTGGTTTGCGCGCGCGCGGCGACGCGTTGAATTCGTTCTTTCCAGCCGGCCAGTTCGCGCTCGTTGTAGAGGTAGTTGTAGCGATCGTTGCGATTATCGGAGTCGGGCCCCTGATCGACGAACCAATGTTCGTAGTTGCGGCCATGCAGGCGGACATAGCCGATCGCGCCGGTAACGTGCTCGGTGGGCGCGAGCGAGCGCCCCAGCAGCGGCTGGTCGATGTTGCAGAAGCCGACATTCTTTTGCGCGAACGCCGCGTGTGTTTCAGCATCGTTCCAACTCGAGTGGCGAACCTCCACCACGCGCGGATATTCGATGAACTGGCGCAACAATCGGTCAAGATATTCGCGGTTGAGAGAAGTGTTTTTAAATGACACGGGGAACTGAATGAGCAGTGCGCCCAGCATTCCTTCAACGGCGATGGCATCGAGGCCCTCGCGAGTGCGGATTTCGTCTTCATCTGTGGGACGGATGCTCGCCGCGGATGTAGGCTCCAGCAGCGACAAGGGCGAGTGGGTGAACGCGCGATAGAGTTTGGCGGTGAAAAGAAAATTCTTGTTCACGGGCGCGACTTTGCGGCACCAGAGTTTGGCGAGTTCCGGCTTCAGCGGTCCGTAAAACGATGTGTTGATTTCCGTGGTATCGAAGAAACGCGCCAGATACTCGAGAGCGTGCTGTTTGCGGCGCTGCATGCCGGGAGGATAGAAAATACCGTCCCAGTCTTTATAAGACCAGCCGGCGGTGCCGATGCGAACATCGTTCGAATGAACCTGCGGAAGGCGGACTGGAGCCGAAGATTCCATGCGCGGAATCGCAGACGGTGGGCACGGCAAGGTTAGCACAGCGCATGAGAAAAGAGCTTTTATTAGGGTTTCAGTTCAGTGACAGGACTACCCAGTAGACGCCGGTCGGATAGGTTTGCGTGCGCGCAAAGCAAGCTCCCACCGAGAAGCGGCGCAGGTCGCGTCGCGCGAGAACAGGTCTCGCATTCTCCGGCAGCGTCCCCGGATGCAAACTCGTATATGTGAGCACGGTGTAACGTTGCGCAAGCTTATGCACTGGTTCGGTGCCGAGACTGTCGGCTTGCGCCATGGAGCATGCCACATCGTCTGTATTGGTGAAATCGCTTCTCGCGAGAGCAGGCTGGTTGGCCTGTCGTCGCGATTCGGCAAGCGTTGCCGCGATCTGCTGTTTTACTTCTGCCGGAGAATAATTGGGGAGGGCGCGGCCGAAGTCCTGCACAATGTAGAGCCGGTCTCCGCTGCGGACCACGCCCAACCCGACCACGTTATAGACCGGGTTGAGCAGGTTCGCGCGATGCGGGGGGGACTGCATAAGATGTTGATGGCCTTGCGCGGCATCGAAATCGAAGGCAACGTTTTCACCTTCCTGATCGAGTTGCGTGCGGGTTGTGGCAGCCAGGCGCTGGGGCAAGGAAGGCTCGCCCTCGAACCGATGGGACAGTTGACGCTCGGCAACCATCCTTTCCGCGTGTAGGCGGGCAGCCCGGCTCATGCCCGGATCGAGAGCTAAACGTGGAGCTCCAAATTGTGCTCTGGCTTGATTTGCCAGATACAGAAGCAGTTGTTCGGCTTGAGAGTCGTAATCACCGAAAGGTATATCCGGTGCGATTGCTGAAGCGGGTTTCAAGCTGACGATCGGCGAAGGTTTGTTGGCAGCGGCGTCATCGTCCTGAGAGGCGGCCAGCACGCGAGAAGATGGAGCCATTGAGACGGACCCCAGAAGTAAGAGCAACGCCACGACTTTAGAAGCCCTAAGCATCACTTGTGCCTGACCAATCTCGGTTCCGGGGGACTTCAACTCAGCTACCGACTTGCCGCTGGTGCTACGCTAGAGGCTGAAATCCACCTGGAGTAGTTACCTTCGCTATGGAACCTGGTGTCATAGGGGTCATCGGCCTATTGTTTGGAGGCTTGATTGCGTGGCTGGCGCTGCGTTCGCGCAGCGCGGGACTGCAGGCTCGTTTGTCTCTGATGGAAAAGGAATTAGCGGCCGAAAAGGCCGGTCTGGCGTGGCTTCAGCAGGCTCACACGGACTTGGTAGCGGGCAAGGCCAGAGCGGAATCCGCGCTGGATGCTGAACGAAAGACCAGCAACGAAAAGATCGAGTTGGTCACGCGCGCCAGCGAAGAGTTGCGGAATGCGTTTAAAGCCATGGCTGCGGATGCGCTGAAGAGTAATAACTCATCCTTTCTGGTAGTGGCCGAAGAGACGCTCAAGCGATTCCAGAGCCAGGCCAAGGGCGATCTCGATGCCCGGCAGAAAGCCGTGGCTGACATGGTGGCGCCGGTGCGCGATTCGCTGAATAAAGTGGACGAAAAAATTCAGCAGATGGAAGTGGCGCGCGGCGACGCCTATGGCGAATTGCGTGCCCAGGTGCAATCCCTCATCACCACACAGAAGGAACTGCAATCGGAGACCGGAAATCTGGTGCGGGCGCTGCGCACTCCGAATGTGCGCGGACGCTGGGGAGAAATTCAGCTGCGCCGCGTGGTCGAGATCGCTGGCATGCTTTCTTACTGCGATTTTGCCGAGCAGGAATCCGTGACTACGGAGAGTGGAAGGCTGCGTCCTGATCTGGTCGTGAAGTTGCCGGGCGGCAAACACGTGGTGGTGGATGCGAAGACGCCGCTGCAGGCCTTTCTTGACGCCTTCGAAACTACCGACGAAGAGGCACGGCGTGCTTGTCTCGCCAATCACGCTCGGCAGGTACGCGATCACATGAATACTCTCAGCGGGAAGAAGTATTGGGAGCAGTTTGAAGCCACGCCCGAATTTGTGGTGATGTTTCTTCCCGGCGAAACATTTTTCAGCGCGGCTCTGGAGCAGGATTCAGGGCTGATTGAGCATGGGGTTTTGAACCGCGTGATTCCGGCATCCCCCACTACGCTGATTGCGCTATTGAAAGCGATTAACTACGGATGGAATCAGGAAAAACTGGCACGCAACGCGCAGCAGATCAGCGCTCTGGGCAAAGAACTTCACGACCGGCTGCGACTGCTCGCGGGGCATATTACTTCCGTAGGCACCGGACTCGACCGGGCGGTCGAATCTTATAACAAGGCCGTGGGATCGCTGGAGAGCCGCGTACTGGTTTCCGCACGCAAGTTTGCCGAACTGGGAGCGTCCGTAGCGGAAGACATTCCGGAATTAGAACCCATCGAAACGACTGCTCGCGCGCTTTCTTTTGACTGGGACGAGGCCGAAATTGTCCCAGACACCACCGATCACAAACGTAAGGCTGGCTAGAATTGCGATGCGTTCCCCAGCGGCCAAAGCCGCTGCGATTTGGTGGCGCCTGCGGCGCGGCCGAAGCCGTGCTCGTTCAAAACAGATTCGGGCCCACTCTCTCAATTTAGACGACGCTAATCTCAGCACAGACTAATCCCGCGCTTTGAGAGCCCTCAAACGTACGTTGTTTGACGTGGTCTTCGAGCTGTCTTTCGATTCAGTTCCCGCCTAAAGCTCAGTTTGTTCCCGCCGATAGCGTATGTGACGAGGTTCCATACGCGGCGTTGCGAACTCTCGTTCAGATCCCTTTCAGAAAGAACAGGCTGGAGGACTCTTAGCAACGGTGAGGACTGCTATGGCATCTCGCATCGCCAAGGCGGGGATCGCTGCCCCGCCGGCCGCAGGTCTGCTCTGGATATTTGGCAAGACCGGCGCGTGGGCGAATCGACCTAGCGAGTTCATGCCCCATGGATATTGCTACCTGTGGAACCCCTGGATCGTCTGGCTGCATGTTATTTCCGATGGCTTGATCACGCTCTCGTACTACGCAATTCCTGTAATCCTCATTTATTTCATTCGCAAGAATAAAGGGCTCCCGTTCAATGGCATTTTCTGGATGTTCGGCGGATTCATCCTGGCCTGCGGGACGACTCACTTTATGGAAATCTGGAATGTTTGGCACGGCAATTACCTGCTGGCGGGCATCGTTAAGGCAGTGACGGCAGCCCTATCCGTGGTGACGGCTGCGGCCCTCGTTTCCCTGGCGCCAAAAGCGGTGTTGCTGCCCGGCTTGCAACTAGTGAATCGGCAACTGGAGGAGCAAATTGCCGAACGCCGGGAAGCCGAAGGGGCGAGGGAGAAAGTACTCAAGGACCTGGCCGATCAAAAGTTTGCCCTCGACCAGCACGCGATCGTGGCTACCACCGACGTGCAGGGAACCATTACGCACGTGAATGACAAGTTCTGCGCTAACAGCCAATACTCGCAGGCCGAATTGATTGGGCAGAATCATCGGATCCTGAATTCCGCGTACCATCCCGAGGACTTTTTTCCGCAGATGTACGACACTGTCGCCGACGGCGGGGTCTGGCGCGCCGAGATTTGCAATCGTGCCAAAGACGGATCGTTGTACTGGGTGGATACAACCGTCGTCCCGTTCCTCGACGCCAGTGGCAATCCCCGGCAGTATATGGCCATCGGCACCGATATCACCGAGCGCAAGCGCGCGGAGCAAGCACGCGCATGGCTGGCGGCCATTGTCGAGTCCTCCGAGGACGCCATCATCAGCAAGACCCTGGAAGGGGTGATTACGGCCTGGAATCGCGGCGCGGAGAGGACTTTCGGCTACCCGTCTTCGGAAGCCATCGGCAAACCGATGCTGATGCTGATTCCGCCCGAGCGCGTGGATGAAGAATTCGACATTCTGGACCGGATTCGCCGCGGCGAGAGCGTGAAACATTTCGAAACTGTTCGTGTGCGGAAGGATGGCACCAGGGTTGACATTTCGGCGGCGATTTCGCCGATCCGAAACGCCAACGGTGCGATTGTCGGTGTTTCAAAGATTGCCCACGACATCACGGACCGCAAGGCAGCCGAGGAGCGACTGGCGGGGCAGACCGAGGAACTTTCACGCCAGGCAGCGGAATTGACTCGTTCGCAGCAGGCGCTGGAAGAACAGGCCCGAATGCTCAAGTTGGTGCTGGACAGCATGGGCGAGGGGCTGATTGCAGCCGACCGCGACGGTCGCTTTCTTCTCTGGAATGATTCGGCAAACCGCCTGATGGGCCGAGGTGCGGCCGATCTGCCCACGGAACAGTGGACGCCTCACTACAAGGTTTTTCTGCCCGACGGGATCACCCCTTATCCACCACAGGATCTGCCGCTGGTACGGGCGCTGCGCGGGGAACCCGCGCAAGTGGAATTGATCGTCGAGCAGAACGAACCCGAGAGCAGAGTTTGTCTGGAAGTCTCGACCCGCCCCATGAAGGATGCTGAAGGCGAGCTTTGCGGTGGAGTGGCGATTCTCCGCGACATTTCGGCGCGCAAAGCGGCGGAGGCCGTGCTGACGAAGCAGGCGGAGGAGCTGTCCGCTTCCCGCCGTGCGTTGGAGACCCAAACCCTGATGCTGCAATCGGTGCTGGACAGTATTGGCGAAGGACTGGTCGCGGCCGATGAGACGGGAAAATTCCTGCTGTGGAACCCGGCGGCGCGAAGAATTCTGGGCCGTGGGGCGGCAAATGTCCCGCCGCTCGAATTGACCAAACACTATGGTCTATGCATGGACGAGATGGGGACGACTTACCCGATTGAGCAGGATCCCTTGTTTTGCGCCATTCAGGGCAAGGCGCGCACGGCCCAAATGTTTCTACAAAATCCTGAACTGGGCACAGAGATATGGATCGAGGCCAGCAGCGCCCCTTTGAAAGACAAGGATGGGTTTCTGCGTGGTGGAGTTGTGGCTTTCCGCGACATCACGCAAAGCCGGGCGGACGAGCGCGAAATCCGCAAACTCAACGAGGAACTGGAGGAACGGGTAATACAACGCACCGCTGAGTTGGAGGCGGCCAATCACGAACTGGAAGCTTTCACCTACTCTGTTTCTCACGATCTGCGCGCACCGCTGCGGCACATCGGCGGTTTTTCTCGAATCCTGATCGAGGATTTTGGACCGACGATGGACCCGGAGGCGCGACACCATCTGCAGCGCATTGAAGAAGGCACGCACCGCATGGGCCTGCTGGTGGATGAACTCCTGAATCTGGCGCGCGTGGGCCGCCATAGCCTCAGTCTTCAAATTACCCGGCTGAACATGCTTGTTGATGAGGTTGTGTCCGTGTTGCAGCCGGAGACGGAGGGAAGAGCTGTGACCTGGAAGATCTCCAGCCTGCCCGTCGTGAACTGCGACCCTGTTCTGATCAAACAGGTTTTTCAGAATCTTATCGCCAACGCCCTGAAATTCACCCGGCCCCGGGAGCGAGCCATTATCGAAATCAGTCACCAGGAGAAAAATGGGCGGCTCGTCATTGAGGTCCGCGACAACGGGGTCGGCTTCAACATGAAATACATGGACAAGTTGTTCGGCGTGTTCCAGCGCTTACATCGCGCAGAAGATTTCGAAGGCACGGGGATTGGCCTGGCGACCGCGCACCGCATTCTGCACAAGCATGGCGAACGCATCTGGGCGGAAGCGGAACTGGATAAGGGTGCTGCCTTTTTCTTCACTCTGGCCTCTGCCAACGCAACTCCGACGGCAGGCGAAGTGGGAAAAAAGAACGCAATTGTGGGAGCTCAATCATGAACCCTAACGAAGTTGACATTCTACTGGTGGATGATAGTCAGGATGACGTGGATCTTACCCTGCACGCGCTACGCTCGGAAAATCTGGCGAACCGCGTCTTCGTCGCCCGGGATGGAGAGGAAGCGCTGGATTTTCTTTTTTGTACCGGAACACATACCGAACGTTCTTTCGATTATCCCCCCAAGATGGTGCTACTGGATTTGAAGCTGCCCAAAGTTGATGGCATGCAAGTGCTTAAACAGATAAAGCAAGACGAGCGTACCAACGCCATTCCGGTCATCCTGATGACCTCGTCAAGGGAAGAACGGGACCGGGTGATCGGCTACAAGCTGGGCGCCAATAGCTACTTGCAGAAGCCGGTCGATTTTCTCGAATTCCGGAAGATGGTGAAGTTATTGGGGCTGTACTGGCTGGTCGTCAACCAGCCGATCGTCGTCGGGGCGGCGATGCAACCAGCGGGCGGTCAGGCGAAATGAGCGGTGCTGGGATCAAGCTCGCAGACGCGCCCTCGGCTGAGCCGAAACCCAGGCTGCGCGCCTTGTTGCTGGAAGATAACCAACTGGACGCCGAACTCGTCTTGCGTGCGCTGCGCAAGCACAACTTCGAAGTGAGCGCCCGGATTGTGCAAGACGAAGCAGGATTTACGCAGGCGCTGCGGTCTCATTACCCTGACATTGTGCTGGCCGATTTCAATCTTCCGAGCTGGACGGGAATGGCGGCCTTGGACGTACTTCGCCGGGAGGGTCTCGACATCCCGATGATTCTGGTTTCGGGCGCGGTGGGCGATATGACCGCAGTCGATTGCATCAAGCGGGGAGCTACCGACTATGTGTTGAAAGATGGTCTGGCGCGTCTGCCGGAGGCGGTGCGCCGGGCTCTGGAAGAGAGGCAACTGCGGCAATCGCGGCGGCAGGCGGAACAAGATTTGGCCAAGAAAATCGAGGAACTGGCGCGCTCGAACGCTGATCTCGAACAGTTCGCCTATGTCGCCTCGCACGACCTGCAGGAGCCGCTGCGCATGGTGACGGCCTACACCCAACTGCTGGCCGAACGCTATCGCGGCAAACTTGACGCGGATGCCGATAAATTCATCGGCTACGCGTGCGAGGGCGCGATGCGAATGCAGGTTCTCATTCAGGATCTGCTGGCCTTCTCGCGAGTGGGCCGCGCCGCATCAAGCGATGCGAACATCGACTGCAATGGGGTGATGGAAGAGGTTTTGCAGACCCTGTCGACGGCGGTTCAAGAGACCGGCGCGGTGATCAGTTATTCGCAACTTCCACAAATTCAGGGCGATCGCACTCAGTTGGGACAAGTCTTTCAAAACCTGATCGCGAATGCCATCAAGTTCCGCGGCAAGGAAGCGCCGAAAATTTCCGTGCAGGCGGAAAACAAAGATGAGCAATGGTGTTTCGAAGTGAGCGATAACGGAATTGGAATTGCGTCAGAAAGTGCAGGGAAAATCTTTGAAGTATTCCATCGCTTAAACGCACGAACCGAATACCCAGGCAACGGCATTGGCCTGGCGATCTGTAAAAAAATCATCGAGCGGTATGGCGGACGAATCTGGGTCGAGTCGCACAGCGGATCTGGTTCCCATTTCAAATTTACTCTGCCTGCGCATGGCTCCGGCGAGGGGAAGGGAGCGGTGAATGAAATCGGGACTGCGGTTGCTGTTGGTGGATGACAATCCGGCGGATGTGGGGTTAGCCCGCGAGGCGCTGGTGAAAGGGGTCCGGCACAGCGAGATTACCAGCGTGGATGACGGCGTGGAAGCGATGGCATACCTGGACCGCCGGGGGAAGTACGCGAACGCGCTGCGGCCTGATTTGGTGATCCTGGATCTGAGTTTGCCGAAGAAAGACGGTCTAGCGGTGCTGGCCGCGATCAAAGCGCGGCCAGAGCTGCGGCGCATCCCAGTGGTGATTTTCAGCACGTCTCAGCTAGCGAAGGATATTGGTCGGTGTTACGACCTGGGGGCGAACTGTTACGTCAGCAAGCCGGGAAATTTGAAGGATTTTTTTTCCGCGGTGAAATCGATTGAAGAATTTTGGTGCGGCTTTGTCAACCTGCCACGCCAGGGAGAATGAGAGTTCATGGATCAGCAGACTACGCAAGTATTGCTCATTGAAGACAACCCGGGCGACGCGGACCTGGTACGCCTGCGCCTGGTCGAAGGAAAATCTACAGTTAACGTGAATTGTGTAACCCGGCTGGCCGATGGCCTCGCCTCACTGACCGCCGAAACCCCGGCCGTGATTCTTTTGGACCTGAACCTGCCTGACAGTCACGGCGCGGAAACGTTTCGTCGAGTCATGGAACATTCGCCGCACGTGCCGGTAGTTGTGCTTTCCGGCCAGGATGATGAGGCGCTGGCGGTGAAGGCGGTCCATCAGGGGGTACAGGATTATTTGCTCAAAGGTAACATCACCGCCAAGCTACTGGAACGCGCCATTCGTTATGCGGTGGAGCGGCAAGGGCTTCTGCGTGCCCTCGAGATCACGCAAAAGCAGCAACTGGATTTCAAGAACCAGTTTCTGTCTCACGTCTCTCACGAATTGCGGACACCGCTCACTTGCATTCATCAATACGTCACGCTGCTTCTGGATGGACTAGCCGGGCCGGTAGCGCCCGAACAGGCTGACCACTTGAAGACAGTTTTGAAAAGTGTGAATCAGTTGCACGCCATGGTCCGCGATTTGCTTGAGGCGACCCGCGCCGAAAGCGGCAAAATGCGAGTCGAGCCCCGCTGCGTTGCGCTGGGCGAGTTGATTCAGCAGACCGTGGCGATGATGCGGCCCACGGCGGATGAAAAGAGGATTGGACTCGAATTCGCACTGGACCAGACGCTTCCACTGGTGCATGCCGATCCTGATCGCGTGCTCGAAGTGCTTATCAACCTGGTGGACAACGCCATTAAGTTCACACCACCTGACGGGGCTGTTATGGTTCAGGCGTGCCGAGTTGAAGCCGATCCCGGCTCCGTCTACATTTCGGTCAGCGATACGGGACGGGGGATCAATGCGGAATCAAAGGCTTTGATCTTTGAGCGCCTGTATCAAGATACTGATTCTGTCGATAATAACCGCTCGGGACTTGGGCTGGGGCTATTCATCTGCCGGGAGATCGTCCGGCTTCATCAAGGACGCATCTGGGTTTCGAGCGAGCCAGGGCAGGGTAGCACGTTTACCTTCACGTTGCCTGCTTACTCGCTGGCCAAACTGCTGGCCCCGGTGGTCACCCACAATGATCGTTTGCGTACCGCCTTTGTCCTGGTGCGAGTCGATCTGACTCCGTTTTCTGCTGCATTGCGCGGCAACTGGAAGCAAACCTGGCAACAATGTCTGGCGATCCTGCAGCGTTGCGTCTATCTCGACAAGGACTTGGTGTTGCCTCCGATGGGAACGTCGAGCGCGGCGGAGACCTTCTTCGTTGTGGCTTCAACCGACATGCCGCAAGTAGGCATCATGACCGCGCGCATTCGCGAACAACTGGAGCGCATGCCGGACTTCAAAACCAAATGCAGCCTCAGCATCGTGGCTGCTCCTATTGAGCTTCCCCCACCCGTCCCTAGCCAGTCGCTGGAACAGCAGATTCAAACCGTTGCCGATTATGTAACCGCCATGGTCACCACTGGAATGCAAAGGAAGCACTCCGTTTCGCAGAAGCCGATACAGAATTCCAACTAACGAACCACCCTAAGGAGAAATAAAATGCCGAAACCAAAAATACTGGTAGTCGATGACGACCCCGACCTGGTACGTGCCATGCGGCTACGGCTGCGAGCGAACAACTACGATGTCACCACCGCGAGCGATGGCTACGGAGCCATTGCGTCGGCACAGAAGGAGCGTCCGGCGTTGATTATTCTGGACTTAGGCCTTCCCGTCGGCGACGGTTTCGTGGTTCTAGATCGCTTGCAGAACAGCGATACCCTCTCTGGTGTCCCGGTAATCGTACTGAGTGCGCGGGACCCCCAGGCGAACGAGGAGCGCGCCCTAAGGGCAGGCGCATCGGCCTTCTTCCAGAAGCCCGCTGACAACGACGAATTGATGAATGCGATTCGGGTAAGTCTGACCCCCGGACAAGCACAGACTCCGCCTTGGCCGTCGTAAGTTAGTACCACAGTTGATCCGGCGCAGCATTTGTCCCCGCAACTGATTCCATTCAGGGCGGGGACAAACTGTGCTCGCCGCGCTTCGGCTGGGTCGCGCAATTTCTGTTAAACGCCTCAGTGATTCCCCTGTAAATCCCTTTCCCCGCATTAGATACACAATTCCACAGAAACATCCAAAAAGGCGTAACCGATGTTCGAAAATCCATCTATAATTTAGAAAGTGCTTTAATAGCATGTAGTTAGCATTCCGGAAGTGGGAAGCGGCATGGCAGCGAAGTTGCTCATTGACGATCGGCGGGACGTGACTTCCACGCTCATCCAGCCCATAACGGGTTCGGGATTGCCGCCGAAGCCCATGAACCGGGAAAGCCAAATCCGATTCGTTGCCGTTCTGCTGTTTCTCCTGACAGTTGCCGCGGTCCTATTCGCCGGCTTCAATTTTGACGCCGAGCTGAAATCCGCAGTGCCCGACGACGGAGTCTGGTGGATCGAACATAATGGCCGGCTCACCGCCGACCGAGTCGATCCTAACGGCCCGGGCGCGAAGAGCGGGATAAAGCCGGGCGACCAGTTGGTTTCTATCAACGGGGAGGAAGTCCGGAACATTTCCGGGCTGGAGCGCCAGCTCTACCGTAATGGAGTCTGGTCCAAGGCAGCGTACTCTCTGGTTCGGCAAACAGTTCCGCTCGATTCCAGCGTGATTCTGGTTCCCGCAGAACGTTCTCTGAATAACTGGCTGCGGCTGATTGCTCTGATCTATCTGGGCATTGGCCTCTACGTTTTGCTGCGTCGGTGGACAGCTCCGGGATCCACGCATTTTTACATCTTCTGCCTGGTCTCGTTCATCGCCTACTCGTTCAAATACACCGGCAAGCTCAACGATTTTGACTGGACAATCTATTGGGGCAATATTGCGGCGGGCGTGTTGCAGCCCGCATTGTTTCTTCATTTCGTTCTAACTTTCCCTGAGAAACGCGAATTTGTGCGCAAGCATCCGTGGCTGCTTGCTCTGGTGTACGTACCAGGTACGGTCCTGCTGGCTATTCACGTGAGCGCGATGCAGTGGCTGCAGGCCAGCGAGCGCCTCCGCTGGAACCTTGACCGCATGGAAATGTCTTACGGGTCGCTGTTCTTTTTGGCCGCCGCCACCGTGCTCTGGTACAGCTACCAGCGCGCCAGCACAACGATTTTGCGGCAGCAATTGAAGTGGGTGACCCGCGGCACGATTCTCGCCATCATCCCTTACACTCTATTCTATGTTGTCCCCTACCTGATGGGCACGCTGCCCGGCGCGACGATGAAGATTTCCGCATTGTCGCTGGCGCTGCTGCCGCTCACGTTCGGGTACGCGATCTTCCGTTACCGCCTGATGGATGTGGACCTCATCTTCAAGCGCGGAGTGGTATACACGCTGGCGGCGGCGATTGTGGTGGGAATGTACTTTGGACTGGTGGCGGGCGTGGCCGAACTTGTCCACATGCGGCAGCCGAGCAGCGGTCCGATTGGGCTGATCCTCGCGGTCGTAGTCACGGCTCTGTTGTTCGATCCCGTGCGGAAGTGGATCCAAGACCGCATCGACCAGTTTTTCTATCGCACACGTTACGACTATCGCCGCACGCTGCTCGAATTCGGGCGCGAACTTAGTTCGGAGACCAACCTCGACGCGATGCTTACATCGCTCATCGACCGGTTATCGCGCACGCTAGCCGTGGACCGCATGGCTATTTTCCTGGCCAGCGAACAGTCAGAACAGTTTGTGCTTGCCAAATCCTTCGGACTGTCTTCCTCCGGCAATCTGGATTTGTCATTCTTAATGGCTCCGCGGCCGGAGGCGGCGGGTCATCTCTTCTTCGAAAATACGCATCAGGTTCCGCGTGAGAGTCCGGGTTCGCAGCAGACGATCGCACGTTTGGATCTGAATTACTACATCCCATGCCACGCGCAGCAGAAGACTATTGCTGTTCTGGGCTTGGGCAAAACAGCTCAAGGAGATTTCCTCTCCAGCGAAGATATGGAGTTACTTGAAACTCTGGGCGGCTACCTGGGCATTGCGATTCAGAATGGCCAGCTCTATGCATCCCTGCAGCAGAAAGCGGCGGAATATGAGCGGCTGAAAGATTTCAACGAGAACATCGTCGAATCGATCAACGTAGGAGTGATGGCGCTCGATATGGAAGACCGCATCGAGAGCTGGAATGCGCAGATGGAAGTAATGTATGCGGTGCCGCGCTGGCAGACGTTAACTCAACCGCTGAAGTCCGTTTTTCCGGCGGAGTTTGTGGAAGAGTTCGATCGCATGCGGCAGAATCCCGGCATTCACAATCTCTATAAATTCCGCCTGAAGACGCCCGCTGGCGAAGTGCGTACCGTAAACGTAGCCATCGCGCCGCTGGTGACGCGCACGTTCCAGGTGATCGGGCGACTGATCATTATGGATGACATCACCGAGCGCGTCGAACTTGAAGCGCAGCTCTCGCAGGCCGATAAACTTTCGTCGATTGGATTGCTCGCGGCCGGCGTGGCTCATGAAGTGAATACGCCGTTGGCCGTCATTTCCTCCTACACGCAGATGCTTTCCAAACAATTGCAGGGCGATCCGCAAAAGTCTGGATTGCTGGAAAAGATCACGCGGCAAACTTTCCGAGCCTCCGAGATCGTAAACAACCTGCTGAATTTTTCCCGCACCAGCGGCAGCGAGATCGGCGATGTGGACGTAAATAAAGTCATCGCCGACACCCTGGCACTCCTGGAACATCAGTTCAAGGTGGCGAAGGTGGAAGTGGAGAATGCTCTTTCGCCCAAGTTGCCTGCGATTCAGGGAAATCCGGGAAGGCTGCAACAGGTGTTTCTGAATCTATTCCTCAATGCCAAAGACGCTATGCCCGGCGGCGGCAAGTTGCGCGTGGCTACGATGAATGGAGAGAGCGTCAGCGTGTGTGTTTCGGATACCGGATCTGGAATCGCGCCGGAGCACATCCAGCGCATTTATGATCCTTTTTTTACCACCAAGACTTCGCCGCGCGAAGGTCAGGCGCGCGGAACCGGCCTGGGTCTTTCCGTAACGTACGGCATCATCCAGGAACATGCGGGCAAAATTCGCGTGGAAAGCCATCCCGGCGCGGGAACTACCTTCACTTTGGATTTCCCATTAAGTAGGAAGGCTGTCCATGTCTAAACAAAGCGTATCTAAACAAAGCATTTTTGAATTAAAAGCGATCGCCAATCATCTGGGTAGTTCTGAGGGCGAATATGTCTGAAGCGGCAATTATTCCGCGCGCCGCAGCGAATGGAAACTCCGGTCTGGCCGGTGCGGTTCTGATCATCGACGATGAAGCGGAGATTCGTGAATCTCTGCAGACCCTGCTCGAGCTCGAGGGCTTCGCCGTGGAGACGGCGGCCAGCGGGGAGGCGGGATTGCAGCGTATCGGCGAGCATCCTTTTGATTTGATCCTGCTAGATCTCACCCTGCCTGGCCGCAACGGGATGGAAGTGCTAGCCGAAATTCGCGCACATGAAACCGGACTGCCCGTCATCATGATCACAGCCTTCGGTACGGTGGAGAATGCAGTTCGCGCGATGCAGGGTGGAGCGGCAAACTTTGTCCAGAAGCCCTGGGACAACGAAAAACTTCTGGCCGACGTTCGCGCAGCCGTGGGATGGCGGCGCGCCGCGGAAGAAAATGTACAACTGAAGCGCGCCCTTAAGCAGCGCTACAATTTCGAAAATATTGTCGGCAAAAGCGAGCCGATGCTCAAGATTTTCGACCTGGTCGCGCAGGTCGCGAACAGCCGTTCCACGGTTCTACTGCAGGGCGAGAGCGGGACCGGCAAAGAAATCATCGCTAAAGCCCTGCATCTGAATTCCCCGCGTCACGACCGGCCGTTTGTTCCGGTTAATACCGGCTCCATGCCCACGGACTTGCTTGAGTCCACCCTCTTCGGCCATGTAAAAGGGGCATTCACCAGCGCCATCGCCTCTAAGAAAGGTCTGTTTGAGATTGCGGATCGCGGCACGCTTTTCCTGGATGAAATTGCCACCATGAGTCTGGAAACTCAAGCCAAGATCCTGCGCGTGCTGCAGGATCGCAGGTTTATGCATCTGGGCGGAATCCAGGAGATTCAGGTAGACGTGCGCATTATCGCCGCCACCAACATCGACCTCCGCACCTTGGTTCGCGAGGGCCGATTCCGTGAGGATTTGTTTTACCGCCTGAACGTGATCACCATTGAATTGCCTCCGCTGCGCCAGCGCAGGGAAGACATTCCATTGCTGGTTCAGTTTTTCCTGAAGAAATATGCGGAAGAAAACGACCGCCCAGTACGCCGCATCACGCCAGAGGCTCTGCGCCCATTGATGTCCTACTCATGGCCTGGCAACGTGCGCGAACTTGAAAATGTAATCGAGCGCGCGGTCGTGCTCTCTTCGGGCAGCGATATCACCATCGATCTGCTGCCTGATAACCTTCTGGGACGAGGCTCTTCGTTGACGCTGCACGATGCGCCCACCGACGCTTCGCTGTTTGAAATTGTCGAAGATGTGGAGCGGCGCATCATCAGCGACATGCTGGAGAAGTGCAACTGGAACCAGACGGAAGCCGCAGAGCGGTTCAAAGTCCCGCTCTCTACTCTAAATCAGAAAATCCGCCGGCTGAATATCGAGATCAAAAAGAAGACGCGGGGATGACTTAGTCCGACAATTCCCTTTGTCATCACTGCTGCTCTGAATCCTGGGCGCGTTCTCTGCTATAGTTCGAAAATGCGTGGCTCGGTTTGCCGCGCTCGTAGAAGCGCATGGAACTGATCTCGCCCTCTGATCTCGCCAAAGAAAAAGTCCAGACAGTTCAGGATTACGTCCTGTTTTGCTTGCAAGCGGTGGCGAACATTTTCCGCAAACCGCTCTACCTGGTGGATATGGTGCAGCAGGCGGATACCATTGGCGTGGGATCCCTGCCCATCGTCGTGCTCACTGGTTTTTTTACCGGAGCGGTACTGGCGCTGCAAGCCTCGAATACCCTGGAGCGTTTCGGTTCGATCACGCTGGTGGGGCAACTGGTCTCAACTTCCATGGTGCGTGAATTGGGACCTGTACTCACCAGCCTGATGGTGGCGGGACGAAATTCCTCCGGCATGGCCAGCGAATTAGGATCCATGGTGGTCACCGAGCAGATCGACGCTATGCGTGCTTTAGGCACTGATCCCATGAAAAAGTTGGTTACGCCGCGCGTTGTCTCCACGGTATTCATGCTGTTCTTCCTGACTATTATTTCGGATCTGGTGGGATTGGTCGGAGGTCTGGCAATCGCGAAACTCCTGTTGAAACTCGACGCCCGGCAATACTGGTACAACGCCTGGCAGACTCTAGTGTTTCAGGATGTATTCATGGGCCTGATCAAGCCGGTGATTTTCGGCTTCATCATCGCAACGATAGGCTGCTTCTACGGAATGAATGCGCGGGGCGGAACCCAGGGCGTCGGCCGGGCCACAACGCAGGCGATGGTGGCAGCCTCGGTTCTGATTCTCGCAATGGACTTGATCGTCACTCGTTTCCTGATGGCTACGCTTTCTTATCAGTAATCTCATGTCCGCCCCGACCTTGCCACTCATTTCCGATGCGGCCGCTACGAAGAATAATTCCTCTCTTGCCATCGTGTTTGAAGATGTGGAGCTTTCGTTTGGCAGTAACGAAGTGCTACGCGGAATTTCTTTCCATCTCCCGCTGGCAGAAACAAAGGCGATATTCGGCGTCGCTGGTTCGGGCAAGAGTTTGATTCTGAAGCTGGCACTCGGGCTTATTAAAGCGGACTCCGGCCGCATCACCGTGTTAGGGCAAGACATCACTCAAATGCCGGAAGACGATCTGTTTGAGTTGCGCGGGAAGATTGGAATGGTCTTCCAGGAAAGCGCGCTGTTCGATTCTCTGACTGTGCGCGAAAATGTCGCTTATCGCCTTACCGAGGAGCACGGCGTCTATGACGAAGACATAGATCGCCGAGTACGAGAGGCGTTGCGCTTTGTGGAACTGGAACACACGCTCGATCTCTTTCCTTCGGAACTTTCCGGAGGCATGCGGCGGCGCGTGGCCATTGCCCGCGCGATCATTACTCAGCCCGAGTTGCTGCTTTACGATTCGCCCACGGGAGGACTCGATCCCGTGACCTCGAACACGATTATTGAACTGATCCTGAAGCAGCGCGACGTCTACCATACCAGCGCTCTGTTGGTAACGCATCGCCTGCAGGACGCGTTCACCCTGGCCTCCCATCAGTTCGATAAGAAAGCCAACCGCATGGTGCCGCTGCCTCCCGGAATGCATTGCGAGGCTCCTTTGAGTTTCTTGATCCTTCGCGATGGAAAGGTCATCTTTGACGGCGACATTCATCAATTAGCGACTACGGGGGATGAATATATTCGCGAGTATATTTCGTAGGATCTTGTAATCGCTCAATTTGGAATTGTGTAATTGAAAAAAAACCGTCGACGGATTTTTATTTTCCCGTCATCTCTCTTTCCACGTCTTCTGCTTTCGAAGGCAACGCGGCGCTGAGTTTGATCAGCTTGCCGTCTGGAGCCACATAGTAATCATCCTCGATGCGCACGCCCAGGTTTTCCTCAGGAATATAGATTCCCGGCTCAATGGTGAATACCTGACCCGGCCCCAGCGGCGCATCGGGGTCGGTGGCGTCGTGCACGTTAAGACCGACCGGGTGGCCCAAACCGTGGATGAAATATTTTCCCAGCGGTTCGCCGTGGAGATCCTTGCCGTGAGTGTTGATGAAGTCGTAAGCAACCTTGTAGAGTGAGTTCGGACTATCGCGTCGCATCGTCGACTCGCCGGATTTGAAAGCGGCTTCGGCGGCGTGCTGCGCGCCAAGAACAATGTCATAGATTTCGCGCTGGCGCGCGGTGAAGTGGCCGTTGATGGGAAGCGTGCGCGTGATGTCGGAGGCGTACATGGAATATTCGCCCGCCGCGTCGATTACAACCACGTCACCGGACTTCATGGTGTGGTCGTCGTCTGAGTAGTGCAGCACGGTGGAGTAAAAGCCGGAACCCACAATAGGTGCGTAGGCCGGCCGCTCGCAGCCGCGTTTCCCCCATTCGTACTGCATCAGGGCCGAGATCTCGCGCTCGTTAACGTCGGGCTTTACGGCTTTGAATGCGGCGAAGTGTGCCGCCACCGAGGCGTCGACCGCCTTTCGAATCAGAGCCACTTCTCCGGCATCTTTGTACGTACGCAAAGAATCGATCATTGGCTTTACCTCCTGAAAACTCAAGAACGAATTGACGTTCTTTAGAAAAGCCAGAGGTCCCGTGCTGGCGGAAGTCTGATCTCGCATAGCCACATCTGTGTAAATAATGGGGCGCACTCCCGAAGTCACTTTGGCCACCTCTTCGGGAAGCCTGGCCATGTCTTCGACGTGGTCGAAGCCGGTGAGCTTCGGTGCGTCTGGGTTTTCCGGCCCAAGCTTGGGACCGGTCCACTTCTCCTGGGTCAGGTTGCGCGGCGGAAGAAATAAAATTTCGGTATAGGAATGGGCGGGATTATCTTTGCCCGCTTCAACCGTGGGCGCAATCAATAGTGCTGCGCCTGGTTCGGTCGATCCGGAAAGATAATAGAAATTATCCTCCTGGCGAAATCCGTACAGGTCGTTTGGTCCTTTGCTTTCCATCGGTGCGAATAGAACGATCACGTCGCCCACTTTCCTGGAGAGCGCTTCGCGGCGGGAGCGATAATCCGGGTTAGGCTGGCGATCAAGGGCGACGCTTGACGCACTTGCGAGTAGGAAAAAGAAGCCCGAGAAAAAACTAACCAGCAAAAAAGAAATCTGCGGCTTTCGCATCGTGACATCCATCCCAAAGAGATTGAGCTCGTCCGCAAGGAGCGCATAAACAGGAGCGTCCCGGGCCTTGGTCGACAAGGGAGCACCAGATCGATTCGTTCTTCTATTTCGGCGCACTGGTGGCGCTCTGCTTAGCCTGCAGGAAAGAATCCACGTTGCTTTTGTCGATGAGAGCAGAACCCGTATCCACAAATGATGGGATGGGCGCAAAACTGTCCTTCGACCAATCGGTATCGAGTGACGGCGGCTTATGGTGATATAGGTTATCGAGCATCTGCATGCCGACAAACGCCATGGTGTAAGGCTTCTGCGCAATGGTAGCGGCGATGCCGCCTTTCTTAATCCAATCCAGCGTTTCGGGATCGGTGTCCATCGCCATCACAATTTTCCCCGTGACGTGATAGCTGTTGAGAACGCCCGCGACTTCCTTTCCCGATTGCGCCTCGAGACAGACGAAGCCATCGACCTGATCTTTTTCCTTGCCGATAATTTGAGTCGTCGTATCGAATGCAATCCGAGGATCGCCCTGAATATCGACCACACGCGCGATCTTGATGCCGGGAGTGCGCTCCAGCGCATCGCGATAGCCGTGCAGGCGATCCTGCATGTTGTGCTGGTCGGGCATGGTGAATACGACTACGTTGCCCTTGCCCTTCAGTTCCTGCGCCAGGCGTAGGCCGCCGGTCATTCCAACTTGATAGTTATTGGTTCCGATGAAAAAAAGCCGCTTGCTCGCGGGGGCGTCGGAATCCATGGTGATCACTGGGATGCCGGCCGCGATCGCTTTATCGATGCTGTCTTTCAGCAATGCTGGATCCGTAACGCCGAGAAGAATTCCTGTTGCCTTCTGCTGCACAGCCTGATCGAGAGCATCGCGTTCGGCTTTCGGATCGTAGCTGTTGGGACCGAGATAATCAGTGCGCACTTTCATTTGTGCAGCAGCTTTCGAAAAACCAGCACCCGCAGCTTGCCAATAAGGGACTTGCAAATTGGCTGCCACGAATATGAAGTGCTCGTTGGAATCATGACGCCCGCAACTCAGCAGGGAAGGGATCAGCAACGCCAGGCCAAGAAGAGAACAAAGCTTTTGAAAGCGGAGCACGGGATACTCCTTCGAAGCGCCAGCTTACGGTGCCGAACGAGAACTTTTGGCGAGTGGATTGTAACCGAGTGGCGCAGTGAAAGGAAGCATCGGCGGCACCGGCATTCCTCACACTCAAGAGCCAGCAAAATGCCGGCGCTTCGAAAATCTATACACCCACGGGAAATGGCTTGGTGTGGGATTCCGCGTTCAGGGCAACCCCAGAGAATCGTCCCTGCAGCAGCGACATCAGGCCGGTGTACCAGTAACCCACTACGAAAAGCAGAAGGAACGGAATAGTCACGAAATTTTCGTTTTGAATTGCGTAGTACACGGTGAAAGCGAAGTACGTGCCGATCAGCAGTTCCAGCCACGGCACCCAGCCCAGGCGCTTGCGGTATTTGGTATTGCCGACTTTGTCCTTTTTCGATACCACGTGATATTTCGGGGTGCGGGCGAAGGCGCTCTCCTTGCCGATAAGCGCCTCAATCACGGCTTTGGTGTTGGTAATGGTCAATCCGATTCCGAGTGCCATCAGAACTGGCAGATACAGCAACGCACGCGGCCAGCTCTTAGGAAACAGTTCGCGCTGCGACACAAGATAAAAACTCGAGATCGAAAATGTCGAAGCCATGAACAATGGAAGATCGATGAAGAGCATCTGGAACCATCCCTGATAAAAGCGGATGATCATCGCCGGCAACATCAGCACCGAGAGTACGATCATGAGCGGGTAGCTGAGGTTCGCAGTCAGGTGATACCAGGCTTCAATTTTGGTGTGCAGTGAAGCGTCACTGCGCAACACGCGCGGCAGGATTTTCTTGCCGGTCTGAATTAGTCCCTTGGCCCAACGCGCCTGCTGGGTTTTGAATGCAGTCATTTCTACCGGCAATTCCGCCGGACACTCGACATCTTGCAGATAGATAAACTTCCATCCCTTGAGCTGAGCACGGTAGGAAAGATCGGTATCTTCGGTCAGCGTATCGTGCTGCCAGCCGCCGGCTTCGTCGATCGCGCGCCGTCGCCAGACGCCAGCGGTACCGTTGAAATTAAAAAAGACGCCGCTGCGGGCGCGTCCCGAATGCTCGAGCACGAAGTGGCCGTCGAGCAGGATAGCTTCAACTTGTGTAAGAAAAGAATAATTGCGGTTGAGGTGAGTCCAGCGTGTCTGTACCATTCCAATCTTTGAATCGGTGAAGTGATGGATGGTGCGGAGCAAAAAATCCTCCGGCGGGGTGAAGTCAGCGTCAAAAATGGCGACGAATTCACCCTTCGCTGTTTTTAAGCCCTCCGCCAGCGCTCCTGCCTTGAATCCCTCGCGATTGGTTCGGTGATGATAGCTGATGGGATTCCCGAGGGCGGCGTAGCGTTCGACCAGGTTACGCGCGACAGCAACGGTTTCGTCGGTGGAATCATCGAGCACCTGGATGTCGAGTTTCTCGCGGGGATATTTCAGCTTGCAAATGGAGTCGAGCAACCGTTCGACGACGTATTGCTCATTGAAGATTGGGAGTTGCACGGTGACTCGAGGTAACTCCTCGAAATACATCGCGGGATTCACCGTTCGATTTTTCTTGTGCTTGTAATAGAGATAAACCAGAACATAGCGGTGCATTCCGTACCCGGCAAGAAGAATGAGCACAATAAAATATGGAATCAACAATGCGCGATCGAACGCATCGGTGTGATAAAGACCCTGAAATGTCTTATCCAACAAATGCTGGCGAAGATAGGGCCCGATGCCGCGAGGAGCGGCATACATGACGAACTTCGAAAGAAACAGGTTTGAATCAGAAGTCAGCAAGAGGTTCGGTGAAAACCTCTATTCTACCGGATTCAGATAACCGGGGACTCGGTCTACAAATACCGGGCTGTGGAAGCAATCGATGACTGGCTACCATGAAGTGGAATTCTGAGTATTGTTTTCCTCTGCATTCTGAAATGTCGGGTCAGCGCACCGCTCGGCCTTATCCAAAAGTAGTCGCAAATCCATCGCAAAATTCTTGCGTGTTTGTGCCTGTAAACGCCATTGATCTTGCACTGGAGCGCAGACGCGAGGGATCAGATCCTCGAAGCGCTCGATAGCCCGAGTGAAATAATCAATGTCTGTCTTAAGCAGCTTAAAGAATTCCGCGTCGCTGGCAGCAGGCATATAAAACCTCCGAATGCATGGATAAATGCAATTCTGATGCCATGGTCCACGGACAACTGTGGAAGCGGGCAAGTACTGTCTTTTCAGAATGGTAGTATGCGCGAATCCAATAATTCATAGACCCTGCATGTCCTTCCGCGTGAGGCCTCGCATGTAAGAATGGGGCGATTATGAGTTGCGACAGAACGATCTTTCGCGGTTTCACTCGTAATTCGGGAATGCTAATTTTTTGCACCTGGCTTGCTGAATGAGATTCCTAATGGCGAATCATCCAAGCCAGGCCATCGGGATTTGAGCCGGCTTGAATATGTCCGACTACTTCCATCGAATGCAAATCGATTACGGCAACGTAGTCGTCGGGAGTGCACGCAACGTAGGCGCGTGCGCCGTCAGGCTGCATCACGATGCCGGCAGCTCCGTGTCCAACTGCAATTCGTTTTGTCGTTGTTCTAGTCGCGGCATCGATGACCGTCACGTCAGCTCCGCGCAGAGCCGAGATCAGCACAAACTTTCCATCCGGGGTGAACTTCAGCCGATTCGCGGAGCTTACATCGGCGGCCAGCGTTTGCGTCACTTGTTTGCTTGCTGCGTCAATGATCGACACAGTTCCATCGCCCGCGTTCGCCACCCAGATTTCTTTACCATCGGGAGAAATATCAAATCCTTCGGAGCCGTTGCCAACGCGAACTACGGTCTCATTCCAATCGGTACGTGGAGTTGCCGACGGACCGCCTTGACCATGGGCGCTGTCGGTTTTTTCGATCATGCTGACCGTTCCCGAACTTACATTGGTGGTGACGATCAGCCGTAAATCTGGAGAGACGTAAATCATGTGGGTTCGGTTTTGCCCGGTGCCGAGAATCCAGTCAACATTTTCCTTCGCGGGGTCATAGCTACCGATGGCCTTGGCGCCTTCGGCGGTGAACCAAACTTTTCCATCCACAAAAGTTAATCCATGCGGACCGCGCAGAGCTCCAAGATCGATTGAAGGCAACGCTTTTTGCGCGATCAGATCTACGACGGCAAGAGTGTGGAATGCACCGGATCCGTAGTTGGATACATACGCGACCTTGCCGTCGGTCGATGCAATAACTTCGTGCGGATCGCTACCGACGGTCACCCGCGCAATCACTTTCAAGCTGGAGGGGTCGACAATGGCGAGCGTCTGGTCGTGCTTGGAGAGGACCAGCAATGCAGTCGCGGGGGTGTCTTCGGCGAACACAGAGCTGGCTGCGAGCACGCCGGCAAGCAGAAAGAGGGAAGTGAGCAGGGGCTTCATAATCCCAAAGCATACGCCGTTGCTGGCTGAACGGACAAAGGTCTAGGGTTGATCTTCCGCTGATGGAATTGCCTTTAGTTGCACTCTCATTCGATTTCCTTCACGCACGCGCATCGGTTTACCCCGGTCTTCATAAGCTCTTAAGTATTCGGCATTGTAATACGCCTCGCCGTCGACGCTCTCCCATGCGAACAACGTGTAATCTCCGGGAGGCAAACCGCGCAAACTGAAGTGTCCGCTCTGATCCGCGACGGCTTTGCGATAACGATCCGGGCGATTGCGGAAGCGCGCCTCGGGCACGGCGACAATCACGGCGTCCGCGACCGGTTCATCGCCTTGATTACTGGCCACGCCATCGACCGTGCCTCCGTTGGCGCTCGCTGTCAAATCAAGTGTGACAGCACTCGCGCCGACGCTGAATCCAGAGTCAGTCGCATCGTGCCCATCCGCCGCGGCAGATTTTAGAAACCAATCTGGCATCGCGCTGACGTCGGAGATTTGAACGGAATAAGTTCCTGGGGGAACATCCTTCCATGAAAAGCTGCCATCGTTGCTGACGTGGGCAAGATTTGAAAAGCCTCCTCCCATAATGACGGCGCCGAAAGAATCGTCATTGTTGTCGTTATCCTCGGCAACGGAGTGCAGAAGAAGAAAGAACTGGCTGGGATCCGGCGTGGCGCTGCCGCCGCCGCTGTCCACGTGAAGGCGGCCACGCACCGTGCCGCCGCTTTGCGGCGACAGCCGCAGACCTTCCACACTTTCAGCCAGCTGCAGCGACTGCCGCGCCATCATCGGAACCGCAACATTATCCACTGTGGCCACAATGTTGTAGGCCCCAGGAGAAACATCGCGAATCTCGAAGCTGCCGTCTTTGTGCATTTCCGCACCGCTCAGCACGAGATTGAAATCTTTGGATTGCAGCATGATCGCGGCGCTCGACCCCGGCGGCAGATTCACCACAGAACCGCGAATAGTCAAACTAGGGCTGGGAGTCAGCGAGAAGTTTGCAGGAAAGTCGTCCCCGGCGTGAAGTGGGATGGAGGCAGCCTGGGAGCGATCGCGAGTACCAGGGTAATAAGTGGTTTGGTAAGCGAGCGGCGAGGGCTTTTCGGAAGCTGCTCCGGCGTGAGTTGCGGGTGCAGGAGTGCTGCTGGTTTCGATCAGGCTTCTGAAATCCGGAGGGGGAGTGACTGCAACGAAATATTTGCCTGGCGCCAGCCCGGCGATGCGGTATTCGCCGAGATCATTGGTACGCTCCGCGCCTGACTGTTCCCAGTGGCTGTGCCCCTGAATGAAAGTCTGGCGCAGCACGGCGACTTGCGCTTCGGCCAGAGGATCGCCGTCTTCATCGGTGACGCGGCCTTCGACCACTGCAGCCGCCTGCAAGAGAATGACGAGATCTTTCACCTCCTGGCCCGCACTCAGCGTGAGCATGCGGCCTTCGGTCTGACGGTGATGCTTGTCGATCTCTTGATAGCCGGTGCGCTCGAAAAACAGGCGATAGCGCCCGGGCTTGATGTTCTCAATACGAAAGCTACCATCTGCTGCGGTAAGTGCAGTGTAGTTTGCGCTGTCATTCTGACTCTCGGCGATCAGTTCGATGAGAGCTTTCTTGACAGGCTCGCTGCCAGGATCCCGGGTCACCACTCCTTGTAGAAGAGCATTTGTGGAGGGTGAAGACGGCGGGGATAAGGTTTGTGAAGAAGCAATGGAGGAAGGGTTTTCCTGAGCGACGATTGCGCCGGCGGCCAGTAGAATCACGCACAAACATTCAAACGGAGCTCTCGAAAAACGCCGCGCGATGAGTTCGTGTTTCATTTCCGAGTTTCGAAGCAGACTCAGGATGTTCAGGAAATAGAGACAGATGCCGACCGTGAGGATCGGTCGGGTTCAATAGTCAATCCATTCTATCCGCCTCCGGTCGTCCGCCCAAGAATAAAACGAAGAGGGTGGCGTGGGCGGCTTCGGCGCATTCGGATGTTCCAAAACCAAACCTTCCTTCAACAAAATGCGAGCACTGGGCACGAACGCGCCGCTCCAAGTGAAGTAAGCTTTGGATCGTGGGCCCGTAGTGTAATGGCAGCACAGTTCCTTGCCAAGGTACGGGTGGGGGTTCGAGTCCCTCCAGGTCCATTCCTCTTGACGGAGGATGTCTCTCAGGGACAGTGGAGGGTTCGCGGGGCAGGGTGCGACCCTCCTGAAAGTAACTCGATTTGCGGCTGGATTATTTCGATAATGATAGCGTTAGCTTGGCAGGGAACTGATCCCTGGTTTTTCGCGAACGGCCTCGGGATATGCGGGGCCGTTTTGCATTTTTGGACGACGCGGAAACACGATCTAGTTTAAGAAATGCTGCCGATACAACGTATCCCTCTGCGCGGGTCGGAAGCCGGCGTCGCGGATGATGCGGCGCAGTTCCTCTTCTGTCGTGCAGTTGTTCACGCCTGCGGCTCTCACCACATTTTCTTCCAGCATCACCGAGCCTACGTCGTTGCCGCCGAAGCGCAGGCCCATTTGGCAGACTTTCAGTCCTTGCGTGACCCAGCTGGATTGCACGTTCAGGAAATTCGAGAGATACAGGCGCGAAATAGCCAAGACTTTCAGGTATTCGACGGCGGTCGCCTCATCCCAGTGACGGCCGCCGAGGGCGGTGTTCTGCGGCTGAAAGCTCCACGGGATGAACGCGGTGAAGCCGCCAGTTTCTTCCTGCAGATCGTAGAGTTCCTGCAGATGATTGATGCGGTGTTTGTAGTCTTCGCCGACGCCGAACATCATCGTGGCGGTGGTGCGCATGCCGATCTGATGGGCGGTGCGGTGAACATTGATCCAATCACCGGTGAGGCATTTCAGGCGGGCGATTTTGTAGCGGACTTCGTCGTCGAGAATTTCGGCGCCGCCGCCAGGGATGGAATCGAGACCGGCATCGCGCAGGCGGAGAATCGTATCGCGAATGCTGAGGCTGCTGTACTCAGCGATGGCAATAATCTCGGAAGCCGAATAGCAATGAAGATGAACCTGCGGGAAGCGCTCCTTGATTCCACGCAGCATCTTTTCGTGCCAATCAATCTTTAGGTCGGGATGCAGGCCGCCTTGCATCAACACGCCGGTGCCGCCGAGTTCCACGGTCTCGCGAATCTTTTCGTAAATCGTATCGAAATCGAGGATGTAACCTTCCTTTGCGGCGGGGCCTTTCAGGGGACGATAGAAGGCGCAGAAGGTGCAGTATTCTGTGCAGAAATTTGTGTAGTTAATGTTGCGATCGATGATGTAGGTGACGGTGCCTTCGGGATGCAGCCGGCGGCGCACCGCGTCGGCTTCCATGCCGATGCCGATCAGGTCGTCGGATTCGAACATCTCGAGAGCTTGCTGTTTGGTCAGAGACATGTTGGCAGTTCAATTCTAACGGAGGACCGCAGCCGGGGCCAAATCCAGCGCTCGAGTGTTTGCGAGCAAAATCATCCACTACTAAGGTCACGAAGTTTCACGAAGGTTGGGGCGGTTACTGTTTTCGCATCCGCAAATATTGGATTACGCTCATCACCGCCCCAATGACCGCCAAGCCAATGAGAATGGCCATTGCTGGTTTGTAGTAGCGTGAGAAGAAACGCAGGATGTGGGTTCCGTAGTGAAAACCCAGGAAGGCCCCGATGGAGTAGCGAACGGCGCGACCCAGGGTTAAGGCTCCGAGAAATTTGGCTCTCGAATACTGCATGGCGCCGGCTGCGACTAGAAATGGCACAAAGGGGAAAGGCGGGGGTAGAAGTGCGGGAATGGCAACCGCGGCGAATCCCCAACGCTCAAATGCTGCGGCAACCTTTGCGGCGCGCTTTTTGGAGAGCTTGCGCTCCATTGTTTCTTTGCCGCCCTCGCGGGCCAAAGCATAAGTAATGTAGCCGCCGATCAGAGAGCCCAGGGTGGCCATTGCGGCGTAGTAAGGCCAGGGATGGAAATGGCGTGCCGCCAGCCATATGGTGAGTACATCCATGCTGCCGGTGAGCGGAACCACGGAGTTGTCGGCGATTCCTAGCACCAGCAATCCTGGCCCACCCATGCGGCGCAGATGGTGCCACACCGACATCGCCAGGCAAGGATGAAGATTGAAGAGCATTTAGGTTGTAGGAGTGTACAGGCTAAGTTCTCGACTGCGCTATACAGACTTTTGCGCTGCTGAGAAATTTTATCTCCGGGACGGCGGGCAAGGCTCCGATCTCAGCCGCATAGTGATAGAAGAGCTGCAAGCCTTCCAGGCAATCTCCGTCTAGATGGTAATAGATGTTTTTCGTGAGGTAGGAATGAACATCGCTTGGCCTCATGCTGAGCTTCGAAGCCCATTCCGCCGAGATCTCCTGAAGACTTGAAGGTTCAAGGCCACGATCGCGGGATTGCCGGAACACTGCCGCTAGGTCCAAAGATGGCTCTGCGTCTTGAAGTGCGTCGTTGCGAACCGCCCAGAAGGCGAAGACGAATGGCTTGCCGGTAAAGCGAATCCATTCTTCGGCCAGGTCGAGCGTGAAATAGCGGGAGCGGTCGATCTGGAGCGCGGGATCTCCGATCAACAATCCGGCATCGTGTGCGGCCAGCATTTGATCGATATCCGGAGCCATCGGTGCGAACGCTCTTCCGCCGCCCAGCCATTTTTCAAATAAGACTTTTGTCAGCGCTACCGATGTCATCGAAGAAGTATCCAAAGCCACGGTGCGAATCTTTTCTACCGGCATTCGACTGACCAGCAGAATGGAACGCACAGGCTGCCGCGAGGCAATGGCGATATCCGGCAGGATGCTGAGTCCAGGGATTTGCGCGTAGGCGGCGGCTGGAATAATTCCGATATCTGCAGTCCCGGCCTGCAAGGACCGAGCGCAGGCTGAAGGCAAGGTATAAGAAATGTCGAAGTCGCGCCCGGCTTCGCCGTGTTCGAAATCCCACATCAGTGGTGCGGTGTTGAGGTAGGAAATCGCAGAGATGCGCAGACGTCTCATTCCTGTTTTGATTTTAGCAGAGCGCTTTTCGATCCACGTTGTGACGTCTTTCCTTGACGCCACGTTCCGCAAATGGCTACAGTCCGCGCAGCCCGTATTAGGATTGGAGTATCAATTTGTCGGATACGTTAGCCGTACCTACGACGCACGTGCTGGAGTGGCTCTCCCTGTCATTGACGTCTGGCCTGGGGCCGACGAAGGCACGGAAGCTTGTGGAGTATTTCGGTAGCGCCGATGCAGTTTTCCACGCATCTCTCACGGAATTGGAAGGCACAGGGATTAAAGCCGTCTCGGCGCAATCAATCGCCACAGGGAAATCCGCCGAACTGGCGAGGGAAGAAATTGCCCGGGCCGCCGGCTCGAGCGTGACCATCGTTTCCGGCGAAGATGCTCACTACCCCTCCCGGCTGAAGGAGATTTACGACCCGCCATTAGTGCTATACGTGCGGGGCGATCCCGAGGTTCTAACCCGCCCGGGCATTGCCATGGTCGGGACGCGACATCCTACGCCCTACGGCTCGGGAATGGCCGAGCGACTGGCCTGCGATCTCGCTTCACAAGGGCTGGTTATTATCAGCGGCATGGCACGTGGAGTGGACACGGCCAGCCATCGTGGAGCGATCACGGCGAAAGGGAAAACAGTCGCGGTACTGGGCACGGGCGTGGATGTGATTTATCCAAAAGAAAATTCGCGGCTGGCGGAGCAGATACTCGCATTAGGCGGCGCGCTGATCTCGGAGTTCGCCATGGGAACTTTCGCAGCGCCGCAAAATTTTCCCATTCGCAACCGGATTCTGAGCGGGATGTCAGTCGGTGTGCTGGTGGTCGAAGCAGCGGAATATTCCGGAACGCGAATTACGGCACGCTGCGCGCTAGAGCAAAACCGGGATGTTTTCGCGGTCCCGGGCAATGTAACCAATAAAAATTCCTGGGGACCGAACACATTGATTAAGCAGGGAGCAAAGCTGGTGGCGACCTGGGAAGATGTGTGGGAAGATCTGCCTGCAGAAGTGAAGCTGGCATTGACTCCGCAGGCGTCGCCTGAATCCGGCGGCGCGTCCTCCGCATCTCTATTTCCGGACGATGGGCTTCCTCCCCATGAAAAGCGGCTCTTAAACCTGCTAAAAGCCGACGAAGCCACCCACATCGACGAACTGGTGGAGCGGCTGGAAAACGAAATGTCGTCTTCAGAAATCTTCGCCGCGTTGTTCGAACTGGAATTGACCGGCAAGGTGAGGCAGATGCCGGGGAAGAATTTTGTGAAGAGCTTTTGAGCTTGATGGCTGGATAGTTTCCGTCAGGTAACTTGTTGCCGCCATCCCATTCGTGCTAGCTTCGAAACAATTCTAGGGAATAGAAGAAGGAACTGAGGGTGCATTGCTAAAAAGTTTAGTCATTGTCGAATCGCCGGCGAAGGCGAAGACCATCCAGAAATATCTGGGAAAGGGATTTACCGTCGAGGCGTCGCTCGGCCACGTGAAAGATCTGCCCAAAAGCACGCTGGGCGTGGATACTGACGACAAGTTCGAAACCGAATACGTGGTAATTCCGGGAAAAGAAAAAGTCTTAGCCCGACTGAAGAAGCTGGCGGGTCCGATGGATGCGATCTTCCTCGCGCCTGACCCGGACCGTGAAGGCGAGGCCATCGCTGCCCATCTCGCGTTCGAGTTGGACACGAACGGTCACGCAAAAAAAGGTAAGAAGAAGAAAAAGGAAGATGCTGACGCGGTTCCACGCATTCAACGGGTCACTTTCAACGAAATTACCAAGCGCGCCGTGCAGGCGGCCTTCGAGCATCCTCGCGCCATCGACCAAAACCTGGTAGATGCGCAGCAGGCGCGGCGCGTGCTGGATCGATTGGTTGGCTATCAAGTTTCCCCTCTGCTGTGGGATAAGGTTCGCCGCGGACTTTCCGCAGGACGCGTGCAGACCGTGGCCCTCCGATTGATCGTAGAACGCGAGCGCGAAATCAAGGCGTTCGAGAAAAAAGAATATTGGACGATTGACGCGCACCTTGCGGCCAGTAAGCCTCCCGCCTTCGACGCGCGATTTCTGGGTAAGGGCGAGGAGAAGGTTGAGGTCACGAACGGGGAGGATGCGGAGAAGATCCGCGCAGCGCTGGAACAGGCTGACTGGCTGGTTCGGACGGTGGATAAGAAGGAACGCCGCCGGAATGCTGCACCACCATTCACAACCAGCAAGTTGCAACAGGATTCCTCGCGGAAGTTGCGCTTCAGCGTGAAGCGCACGATGATGATCGCGCAACGGTTGTACGAGGGCGTGGAATTAGGCGAAGAAGGTCAGGTTGGACTAATCACCTACATGCGTACCGATTCCACGCGCGTTGCGCCTGAGGCAATTCAGGATGTGCGCGAATACGTGGGCAAGGAATATGGTGCGGCCTACCTGCCGGAGACGCCGAATACGTATAAAGAGAAGAAGGAAGCGCAGGCGGCGCATGAAGCCATCCGTCCGACTTCGGCAATGCGCCATCCGGATCAGGTGAAGCAGTACCTAAAAGAAGATGAATACAAAGTTTACAAGCTGATCTGGCAGCGATTTGTTGCGTCACAGATTATGCCTGCGGTTTTCGACCAGACCACCGTAGACATCGACGCAAAAGCAAAGAATGGAGATGTGTACTGGTTCCGCGTGACCGGATCGGTGCTGAAGTTTGACGGCTTTCTGCGAGTGTATGAAGAGTCGAAGGAAGGTAAGGACGAAGAAGATGAAGAGTTAAAGCACAAGCTGCCGGCGCTGGAAGCTGGACAAAAGCTCACGCTGAAAGAGTTGAAGCCGGAGCAGCATTTCACCGAGCCGCCACCGCGCTACAACGAAGCTTCGCTGGTGAAAGAGCTGGAAGAGCGCGGCATTGGGCGCCCTTCAACTTATTCGGCAATTCTTTCGACTATTCAGGAGCGGCAGTACGTGCAGAAGCTGGGTGGCAAGTTTACGCCAACCGAGATTGGGTTGGTGGTGACCGATCTGCTGGTAGAAAACTTTCGCGACATCTTCGACGTGGCTTACACGGCGCATCTGGAAGAAGAACTCGACGATATTGAAGAGGGCAAGGAAAAGTGGACCGATACGCTTGCAGACTTCTACAAGAAATTCCAGAAAGATCTCAAATATGCCGAGAAGCATATGGAGAATATCAAGCGGATGGAGAAGCCCACGGACGAGAAGTGTGAGCGCTGTGGGGCGCCGCTGGTAATCAAGTGGGGTAAGCACGGGTCGTTCTATGCTTGCAGTACTTACGACAAAGAAGATCCGAACACCTGTACGTTTACCAAGGAAAATCCGATCAACCTGCCGGACCTGGATAGTGCTGACGTTCAGGAAACTACTCAGGAGGAATACTGCGAGAACTGTGGCCGGGTAATGGTGCTCAAGCGTGGGCGCTTCGGGCAGTTCATGGCTTGCACCGGATACCCCGATTGCAAGACCACGCGACGTCTCGATCAAGGAAAGAAAGTTCCGGATATTCCGCTCGATGAACTGTGCCCGAAATGCGGACGCAACATGATGATCCGCCATGGGCGGTTCGGCGAGTTCACGGCTTGCAGCGGATATCCTGAATGCAAATATGTGAAGCAGAATTTCATCGGAGTGAAGTGCCCGGAATGCAAAGACGGCGAACTGGTGGAGAAGCGCGCACGCAAGGGAAATACATTCTATGGGTGCGGAAATTATCCGAAGTGTAAGTTTACTTCGGCGCACAAACCGATTCCGGAAAAATGTCCCACATGCGGCAGCGAGTATCTGGTGGAGAAAAATCTGAAGGCTGGACCGGTGATCGCTTGCCCGAACAAAGAGTGCGATTACGAACGGGCTGCGCCGCCTGCGGAAGCGGCCGCGACCAGCGCTTAAATTATGCGATCAAGCCATTGGGTTATTGGCGATTGAATTCTAATTTCGCCGACTTGGCGCGCGACTTAGAATTGCGCGATCACACAATTTCAAAATTACTCAATTCCCCGAGGTGTTTGCATGTCCAAGAAAGCCACAGCTACCGATGCTCAACTGATTCTCGAACTTTACGACCTGCGCCGCGAAGCGGAAATGCGCAAAGCGCGCAACTGGTGGTTTGTAGAATTCTGGCCGCGGAGCGCCGATGATTTTCTGAAAATTGCGTCTGTTCCCGGCACCCCTCAGAATAATTGGGTGCGCCAGGTCTCTGGTTACTGGAGCATGGCCGCTTCGTTCGTTCTGCACGGCGCTTTGAACGCGGATTTGTTCCTGCAACCCGCGGTGAGTGGGGAGATGTTTATCGTGTTCGCGAAAGTTCATCCCTTTCTGAAAGAACTACGGGAAAAGTCTGGCGACCCCCAGATGTTTGGGACGATTGAAAAAGTGATCATGAGTTCCAAATTTGGCCGCGAGCGCTTCAAATTCGTGCTGAAGCGCGTCGAGACGATGCGTGAGAAGATGACTTCCGCGAAGACAAGTTAAGACGAATCGTCGCTCCCATCTGCCTGTTCATCTGTTATTCTAATCGGCTGTGCGGATGATCTGGTGGTTCCTGATCCTGGGTGTGAGTACGCTGATCGTGGTGTGCGTTGCAATTGCTCTGTATATGCGCTTGCGCCGCCATCTGCAGCTCTCGCACGCGGCCCAGGAGAGCGAACGTCGGTCTGGTGATATTGAACACTAATACTTCGAGTCTTGGTCCTCGGCATTTCGTAATTCGAGGCTCTTCCATGAACAAACCGGCCATACAATCTTTGAGCAATTCGCGGAGCAGTGTTTTCGCTTTTGACGTTGCTCGTCAAATAGCTCTGGTGGTAGGCGCGAGTTTGTTGGTTGCCTTGTGCGCGCACATCACGATTCCATTGCCCTTTACGCCAGTGCCGCTGACGGTACAGAATTTTGGCGTGCTGCTGGTTGGCCTGCTGCTGCGCAGCCGTCGTGGATTTGCGGCACTCATTCTTTACTTGGCCGAAGGCGCGATTGGATTACCGGTGTTTAATCCTACCGGTGCAGGCGGGGTCACACAATTGCTGGGTGCAACCGGTGGATTTTTGCTGGCTTATCCGTTCGTTGCGTGGGTGGCGGGATATGTCATGGAGCATGGACGGAAGAATTTTGCTCGTGCGGCAATGAGTGGGTTGCTGGGCGAGATTGTTCTTTTTGTCTGCGGCCTGTCCTGGCTCGCGGTGCTGACACACTCGGTCGCGCAAGCCTTCCGCTGGGGGCTTTACTGGTTTCTGTTTGCGGAGATTATCAAGGTGTTGATGGCGGCGGGAATTACTGCGCGATGGCAGCGCCACGCAGCGAGCCGTGAGATACAGCAGTAAGTTTTGGAGTTGGGTTTTTGGAGTTTGAAATGACAGTGATTTCTGAAGCAGAAGCAAAACAATCCAGTGGCAGCTCTTCGTCGCAGGTTCGCGAAATTTCCATTGCTCATAGCCCGGATTCCGACGATGCCTTCATGTTTTATGGCCTTGCCACCAGCAAGGTTCGGGTCCCGGGGCTTCGTTTTACTCACACCCTTTGCGATATCGAAAGCTTGAACCAGAAGGCGCGCGAAGGCGTGTACGATGTAACCGCGATTTCCTTTCACGCCTATCCTTATATTCAGGATCTGTACGCGCTCATGTCCTGCGGCGGCAGTGTGGGCGAAGGTTACGGTCCGATGATCGTTTCGCCGCGCCCGTTTACGCAAAGCGAGATCAAGGAAAAGCGCATTGCCGTTCCCGGCAAACTGACTACCGCTTATTTGGCACTGCAACTCTTTGCTCCGGGAGTGGAGACGGAAGTTGTGCCTTTCGATCAGATTATTCCGCAGGTGCTCGAGGGCAAGTACGAAGCTGGACTCATCATCCACGAAGGCCAGTTGACTTACGACAAAGCCGGCCTGCACCGCATTGTCGATCTTGGGAGATGGTGGCAGAAGATGACCGGATTGCCTCTGCCCTTAGGCGGTAATGCGATACGCCGAGCGCTCGGCCCAGCACTGATTTCGGCGGTGAACGGCGCGCTGCGCGACAGCATTCAATATGCGCTCGATCACCGCGAGGAAGCTTTGTCTTATGCAATGCAGTTCGCTCGCGACCTGGACACTCAGACTGCTGATCGCTTTGTCGGCATGTATGTGAACGAGCGCACACTCGACTACGGTTCCGAGGGGCGTGAAGGGGTTGAACGTCTGCTCGACATGGGCCACAAAGCCGGGATCATCGGGCCTGAGGCGCGCGTGGATTGGGTCGCATAGTTTTTGCAAGGAGCGTTCCGCAATTTGCCCGGCGCTGCCGAAAATCTTCAAGCGCGTCAAACCCTGCTGATCGACGCCGACGACACGCTGTGGGAAAACAATATTTACTTTGAGCGGGCGATTGCGCGCTTCATTTCATTCCTGAATCACCACGAATTTTCTGCGGAGCAAGTGCGCGAAGTTTTGAACGACGTGGAGCGGGAATGTATTGTGAAGCATGGCTACGGCCTGCACAGTTTTGCTCACGCGCTGGTCGATACATTTGAGCAGCTCAGCGTCGGTCCGGTCACGCCTGAGTTGCACGCACAGATCCAGAGCTTCGCGCATACCATCGCCGATCACCCTATCGAGATGCTGCCGGAAGTGGGCGAAACCTTGCAATATCTTGGCTCCCGGCACCAAATTATGCTGGTGACAAAGGGCGCCATCGAAGAGCAAACCGGAAAGATTGAGCGTTCGGGACTTAAGGAATATTTTGCCGCGACTGAGATTCTCGCCGAAAAGGATGCGACGTCCTACCGCCGGATTGTCGAAA
>JBAVQD010000015.1:0-18548 GCA_049693675.1 Candidatus Sulfotelmatobacter sp.
TGCAGTTCCGCAAGATGTCTTCCACGAATTGGATTCGCTTGGCACTTGCGTCCTTCGGGCCAAGAATTTCAATCATCAAGCTTGTACAAACAACGCGCTTGGTCATGCCTGCCACCACGCCTGGGCACAGTCGGCCAGCTCGACAGCATCCTGATAGTGCGCCATCAGCTCGTGAGGGCGTAGCTTGAGCGCAGCAGCGATTCTGCAAACCTCCGGCACTGAAATCAGACTGCCGCCTTGACCACGTTCAATCTGAATCAGGACCCGGACGGGGATGTCCGCGCAGCCTGCGAGTCTTTTCCTTGTCAGGTTGCGTTCCAGTCGAAGTTTCTTGACGGCTCGTCCAAAGGCCCGTTCATGCACGCCCGCATCAAGGTCCGTCCGGGCTTCTGCCACACGCCATTCGAACTCTTCAAGTGTTAGCCCCTTCTCCTCGATGATTCTCAGAACATTTGCAATGAAGGCCTTGCGCACCACATCGTCGCCGGGATATTTCCAGTCAGTCATGGTCGTTCTCCCGAAACTGCGCAAGGCTCTCGGGCAGGAGGGGAAAAGCGATTCTCACCAGTGCCACGAACCAAGAGCGAGGCAGAAGGAGCGAGGCCAGACCGAGCAGCATGAGGTAGAGGCCCAGGAAGCTACAGAACTGTTCGATTTGAGTCGGGGGCGGAAGTTCAACGTCGGATGGAAACGGGAGCATAGGTTGCGTCCTCCGCATGGAGATTTGCGGGACGCGCAGCCTTGCTCTAGAGCCGTGTATTACAGCACAATGCGTCTTAGCCACGGGGCCTCCTGTAGTAGGACCTTGTGGTTAGGGATGCGTTGGTGTTGCAAGCACCAGCGCGTCCCGCTTGCGATTTAAGCTACGCCAATCGTTCGCATGAGTCAATCATAAAGATGAATATAGTCTGGCAGATTATATGCTGTAGCAATATGCGCTGCCAGCGGATAGTCTCCTGTCATGCGAGACGATGGCATCCTAAAAGCTTTTGGAAAGCAGTTGCGCGACCTTCGTGAAGAGAAGGGGTTGTCGCAAGAAAAATTGGCAGAGTTGGCCGGCGTGCACCGGACTTATCAGGGTCTAATCGAGCGCGGCAGAGCAAATCCCACGCTGCTCGCGATTGTGGCTCTGGCGCGCGCGTTGAAGGTGCGCCCCGCCAAGCTCCTCGAAAAGCTCCGGTAAGGGCGCATGAAAACGATCTGCTACGCTCCTCACTCTTTGAAGCGAGATCTTCACACCGCTGTCAATTCAATCAGTTCTCCGTAACTGAACTCAGCATATACGCTCTGCGTTTCCAGATGCCAAGGGAGCCCGACATTTGGACCGATGGTTCTTACGCCCGCAGCGCGGCATGTCGCCAGTCCTGACCAAAGCCTAACCATGCGGCTGAAATACGTTGCGAAAACCGTCCCCCGTCAAATGCCAACTCGCTGTTGGGTTATCGGAACAGGGAGCAGAATGGTACATGAGCCCCGAGGGTGACCGGGCCATTTGTGCCAGGTGGAATAAGAGAACCCTCCGAAGAGGAAGCCGCTCATGGCATCCAGAGGTGCAAACCTGAGCAGATCGTGCGCTAGCTGCGGGAGATCGAAGGAGCATCGGCAACTGCAACCTTAACAAACCTTCGCAGCGCGTGTTACCCTATCGCCCTTCATGTCGCCATCCAAATCGTTCACTTTCCGTCCGCGAGGCAGAGAACAAATTGAATTGTTCCGTGCAGGACGAGTTGCAGGGAGCATGGACCTAGTCTATTGGCATCCTCTAGCGTTGAGGCGACATCGCGACGCCCCCTTGTTCAAAGAACGTGAGGAGTTTCTCCTGCATTTACTGCGGCGAGGATCAAATAGAGAAAGGGTTCAATGCGTCGGCGGGATGCTCCTTCGCGCCATCGACGCTCTCGGTCTCAAGACGCTCCGGTCGCTTAGTCCTAAAGATGTTGACTACGCAATCCAAAAGATTTGGGGTGAAAAAACGGAGCGAGGCTTCAATTTCCCAGGCTTTCATGCAGCTTACGCGCTCAGGAATCACTTTACGATGTTCTTGAGGTTTCATGGAAAATTGAAAACTCGGAAACTTCCGCGCCAGCCTTTTGCGGAAGAACTAGACCGCTTTTCGGAGTTCAACCGATCTAGAAACTTGCTTCCCGGTTCTGTGGAATCCCATCGGCTTAAAACGCGTATCTTTCTGCAATGGTATTCACTAGGTGGCAAGGGCCTCTCAAAGCTTTCCATTCACCACGTTGATAGCTTCATCGCGAAAAAGAGGGCGGATGGATGGTCATCCGCAACATTTTCCTCGGCGATTCAGGCATTAAGGGTTTTTGTTCGGTACGGTCACTCTCAGGATTGGTGTCCAGACATCGCCGATGGTATTAAGGCACCTTATCACTCAAGACTGGGTGTTCCACCACAGGGACGGGCGTGGACCGAGGTTGTGCAATTATTGGAGGCGACAAATGGAAAGGATCTCGCGTCTGTGCGGGCCAAGGCCGCGTTGTCTCTAATTGCCTCTTACGGCCTGCGCTGTAGCGAAGCAGCCCGCCTCCTCCTCAGCGATTTCGATTGGAAAAAACAAACCGTGATCATGCGCCGTTCGAAAAGGGGGCGCAAACAAATGCTTCCGTTTCCATCGGATGTTAGGCAAGCGGTCCTAAACTACATCAGGATCAGGCCACGATGCTCTTTCCGACAGCTCTTCCTTTCACTCCGGCCTCCTTATAGGCCGATCGGGAAAAGTTCCTTCTACTGCCTTACCAGTCGTCGCTTAAAGAAGCTTGGCGTCATCTCCGGTTGTCTCGGGCCACACTCGATTCGCCATGCTCGAGCCATGCAATTGCTCCGCAATGGATCGACCGTGAAAGAGATCGGGGACTTTCTCGGGCAACGCCATCCGGAGTCACCGCTGTTTTATGCGAAATTTGACGTGGAGTTGCTTCGCGCGGTCGCCGATTTCAAGCTGGAGGGTCTGATTTGAAAGTCTCCACTGGAATGCGACTCTACTTAGCGCACAAACGTTCTATGGGCTGGCAATTTAGAGCGATGGAGTCATTTCTGACAACATTCTCGCGCGCCGTCCGAGATGTCCATCTTTCAAGTTTGACAACGCATCAAGTTTCTGAGTTCTTGGCGGGACCAAGAACCTCGGCGCATTACAAGTATGAAAACCTAAAACAGTTTTTCCGATATTGGAAAGTTCGGGGCCAGGTCGATTCCGTGCCACTTCCTTCCCCAATTCCCCGTGGGCATTCGACATTTGTTCCTTACATCTATTCTCGAACCGAACTTCGCCGGATGATCAGTGAGCCTGTTGTAAACAGCACCACACGGCCTAGAGTAATTGACCCTGCGACTTTTCGGACACTGCTCGTGTTCCTCTACGGGACTGGTGTGTTGCTCAGCGAAGCGTTGACACTGAAAGAATCCGCCGTGGATTTAAGACACGACGTGATCACCGTGCAGCGGAATGCCCATGCCCGAAAAAGAACGATTCCCATTGGGTCTGACGTTCATAAATTATTGACAACGTACCTAGAGTCACCCATTCGCAAGAAATTCAAAGATGGAAATCTATTCTTGACAAGGAAGGGCACGCCTGTGCACATCGCGACCTTAAACGCCCAATTTCGGGTTATTCGACGCAACGCGAACGTTGTTCGACTCGACGGTCTGCGTTTTCAGCCACGTCTGCATGATTTGAGGTCTACCTTTGCAGTTCACCGAATTGCTGCGTGGTATCAGCAAGGCCTCGATGCGCAGGAACTGTTGCCTGCCCTGGGGGCATATTTGGGACAACTTGGACTTGTGTCTATGAACAGGCACCTCTCATTGACACCTGAGCACTATCGTAAACATCTGGTCAGAGCATCCGGCTGTCGAGAGTCAGGCAAGCGTGGCAGTAAGGCAAATCCTCTCACGGCTGAATTCTTGAGACGAATACAGAATTCCTAGGGGTCTGATTCCTACCATTCCAACTTGCATACACGCGCAATTCAGATTACGCAGCCACCAGCGCAAGACCAACAGCAGGTTCCAAAACAGAACCCGCTTTCCATAAGAATTGCCTAGAATTTACACAACTGTCCTGCACACTTCCTGCACAGCGATAATATTCTTATATATAACCTTCAAAATGAATAATATATGGAATCGTTATCACCCGCTCAGGATGACAGAGACGACATGGCTAGGACATTTCACCTGAGGCGTTCATACTTCTGATTGCCCAGATGTCTCCAACGAACTCCGTCGGCGTCGCGAAATACCCCGAGTGGCTTGTCTTTCTCGGGATCGGAGCCGAGGCGCAGGCATTGCCGTCGAGGTCTTCGACTTGCATCTCCAACGCCCACTCGAAATTCTCGGGCGGGTTGCGGATTTTTGCGCCGGATGCTTCGTACTCACGGTGCAGTGCGCGAGCGTCCTTGATGCCGATCCATATCCACATGCGCGGCTGGCTCTGGTTGTCGTCGGTCAGAAAAATCGCGCAGGCATCTCGTGCTACGCAAGCGAATGAATCGCCCGCGCGCCAGCGTAGTTTGAAGCCGAGAGCATCGACGTAATAGGCGATGCTGGCGTCGACGTCTTTGACGCGGAAAACGGGCATGGGCGAACCGAAGAGATTGGTCGGGGATTCTGGCACAGGGCTCTCCTACGGGAGAGCATACATCCAAAGGGGACGGCTCGGGCCGTCGGCGCGGCCAGAATTTCGTGGGGGGCAAAGTTCGGCGCAAAACAAAACGCCCCAGACTCATTCGAGTCACGGGACGTATGTTGATCAGCCCTCCCCCAAGTGCTGCTCAATCAGGAGACTAAATGGAAGGCGGGTTAGGGTAAATAGCCAGGAGGTGCTATTACCTCGCACGAAAGTCAGGGGCGCCTAGAACTGTGGTAACAAGCTCTTCATCCGTTGGAAAATAAAATCCGTTGGAAACAAAGCCCTTATTTCGAAAGACATACGCCAGCCAAGGCAGAGTCGCGCTGATCAATTTCCAGCGATCAGTCTGCGGTAATCAATGTGCCGCGATCAATCGATCTCCGGCTGCCAGACTGGCTCACCACCGAGAGAGTGGTAGAAGCCCCAGCCGGCCAGCGCGACGACGCTGAGCAGCGCGAGAAGGAAGGTGTTCATATACCAGGCGGAGGTGTCGACGGTGAACGGGACGTTGGCCAGCATGTTGACGGTAAAGATGGCGCAAGCCAGCGGGATCAAGCCGAAGCGATAGACGATTAGCACGGCAATGGCATAGATCACCACCCACATGGGCAGGTCCACCGAGGCGTACGAGGAGGGAAGTCCCTGAGCCAGAGCGAAAATGGCAACAAAGGCGATCGCAGCGAGCCAATCTTTGCGCAGTAAGTATTTCAAACCCAGCAACAGGAAGAAGAATTGCAACGTCCCCAGGATCGAAGCCGGGATCTGCATCAACCAGGCACCCAGCGCCTCGCGTCCGCCGGCGAGATAATCGGTTTGAGCCATCACCGGGGCGGCTCCGAGATGCGACAGGGGAATTTGGCGGAGCTGGAAAATAAGGATCCAGACTGCGCCCAGCATCACGCCGAACAGAATGTCGCGTCCCACCAGCGGGTCGCGAAACTGGCCGGAGAGTAAGCGGCTCCAGGAAATAATCGTTTGCGGCCAGCGCCGCCGCACCCAGGGTTCGAGCGCAAGATACAGCATCCAGGTCGTGCCTGAAACAAACAGCGCGGTGCTTACTGCAATGAAGAGCGCGCCAACCACATCTATACCGGCAACGATATGCCCGCGGCACAGCCAGAGGAGGATTTGAAGCGCAAACATGACCGCAGCCAGGCGAAGAGCGCCTTCGCGATCGCCGCGCCCCCGCCGATAATTCAGCCGCGCCAGATGAATGATTCCAAAAAAGAAACCTGCGGCCAAGGCCAGGAAGATGTACTGCTGTATTTTTTTTCCGGTGGCGGGCACGCTCTTCATGCGATCCGGCTTAGTCCAGTCTCCGATGAGCGAGAAAAAAACCGGCTTGCCGTGCCACGCAGCAGCCTCCACGCGTAGCGGACGCGTCGTTCCCGGCCAGGTTCCGGTCCATGCCGAGCGAGTATCGGAGGCAGCCAGCGAGTTCCACATCGGCTCCGCCTTCTGAAACGGCACGGGATCCAGACCCGCGGCGGCGAACAGAATATTCCAGTCGAATGTCGCGAACTGCGTAGCGGTTCCGTCCTTCTGCGGGGGAATCGCCTGAAAATAAGTCAGCCGCCCTTGTGGATCGAGTTCTACGTTAATCATTCCCGAAAGTGTGGGCGGTGGATCGTCTTGCGTGACGATTCCAGGATTCAACAACTGATCGCGAAATCCTTGCGCCTCCATGTCATCAGGACTCTGCCGATACCAGAAGCCGAGCAGCGAAGGGCGCGCGGCCAAAACCCGATTCCAATCAGGAAGCGGTTTATCGTTCTTCTCCACATATTCCTGAAAATCGGTGTCGCTGTAGAGATCGGAGGCGCTATCCGCGGGCCGGTCGGGATATCCCAGCCGCGCGATGATTTCGCGCGCCTTCTGCGTAAGAACCTCCGGCGTCAGCTCCGACCGCATTCGGGTCAGGGCGCTATAGTGAACGCCAAGGAATGTGAGTACACCCAAAGTCACCAATACCAAAGCGAGGCAGGTCAAAGCGGTTCGCGGACGCAGCCCAGCCGTCTCACCAGACGCTGCCACCAGCTGTGGAGACGGCGTCTCGCCTGCAGCGAGAGCTGCGGCCAGCGGATCGCCACCCGGCAAAGCTGCCGCTACGCTGAGAACGGTTGCGGGCCGCGCCGATGGCTCAGATTCAAGGCAACGCAGAATAACGCGTTCTACCACTGGGTTGAGATCCTTGACTACGGATGAAGGCCGGCTGGGAGTTCTGTCGGCCGCACTGCGCAGTTTATCGGCGGTTTTCTCGGAGAACGCGCGTTTACCGGTGAAGACTTCGTACAAGACCAAGCCTAAAGAATAAATGTCGCTGCGAGTGCTTACTTCTTTTCCCGCCAGCTGCTCGGGAGCCATATAGGCGGGAGTCCCGCTGCGCACGTCAGCGCCGTGAATCTGATCGGCGATTCCGGCTAAACCGAAATCGGTGATGACGACTTGCCCGCGGCCATCCAGCATGATGTTGGCGGGTTTCAGATCGCGATGCAGAACGCCCTTGGTGTGGGCTGCGGCCAGACCGGCACAAAGTTGGCGGGCGATATCGAGGGCTTTGTCTTCCGGGAGACGACCGATGCGGCGAAGGAGGGACGCGAGATCTTCGCCATCGACATATTCCATGGTGAAAAAAGTGTGGCCTTCCACCTCGCCGACATCGTAAACGCGGCAGACGTTGGGATGGGAAACCCGGCGCGCGATCCGCACTTCATTCTTGAAGCGTTCGAGTAGACCTTGATCGCGGGCAGCTTCGTCGGGAAGAAATTTGAGAGCGACTGGCTGGCCGAGCGTGAGGTCATCGGCGCGGTAGACCTCACCCATGCCACCTTTACCGAGCAGGGCGATGATGCGGTAGCGGCCGGCAAGTAAGCGCCCGGGAAGAAAGCGGCCTTCGCTGAGATATTCGGCCGAACTCGAAGGGCGCGATGAGTTTGATGAAGGCGGGCGCGGAGCCGCGGGAGATGGCGAGGTAGAAGTGGCGAAATCGAGGGTGGCGACGTCATCCGTGTTGCGGGCGGGCGCTCCACAGGCGGAGCAGAAGCGGCCGGATGAGAGTACTTCGGTTCCACAAGATGAGCAGGCAGGCATGAAATTTCCCGCTACAGTCTACCGCGTTCGGAGGGGAAGCAGCAGGCAAACGAGGTAACTGAGTTTGGCCCGCTCTAAGGTTACTCAGGATTCTCAATAAGTGCAGATCGCCCTCATGCGTTGCGGGTAGCGGCCGATTCAAACGTTAGCGCCTTAGCTGCGCGATGAGGATTCTCTTATGCGAATTCGCACTTCTGCTTTACTACTTCTGCTGTTTTTTTTGAGCTGCAGCTCGACTCCGCGCACCACTTTGGCTACGCCAGCAGCTGCGCGGGTTTACCACGGAACTGCATCGGTCGGCGATTTTATGACCATCACGGTCAACGCGGGAGCGCAGACCATCGCTTATACCGACGTGTCGAACAGTACGAGCGGGACTGTCCCCTATATTGTGAATTCGGATGGGACCTACACGCTGAATGATCCCACGGGCGATTTAGTAGCGGCGTACGAAGTACCGAACTATGCGCTGCTGATTCAAGCTGCCAAAACTGGGCCGAATGCTAATACCCCGGCGTTGATTACGGCAGTCGAGAGTGGCCAGATTTCGCTGGCCACCTTTGAAGGTAAGGCCTACAACTTCATGCAATTCCGCACAGCGGCAGGCGGATTGAATATAGGTTCGATCAATGTTGGCACGGATGGAACAGGATCGACCTCGACCTTCTCGCCGTTCCAGTCCTACAACCAGAGCAACCAGGGAGGCAGTCCGTTTAACTCCGGCACGTTGGAGATGGCCACTGCCCAGCTTGATCCCTCCGGAACATTCCTCAAGATTCTCGATCCCGACGGCACTAACCACGACTATGTGTTTGGTACAGCGAACGGAATTTTCGCGGTTGACACTCAGAACGGCGCGATTCTGGGGCTGGAGAAGGCAGCGAGCAAGAACTTCGATCCGACCGTCGCGGGGTCCTACAAGGCGCTCTTTTACCAAAAGACCAACGCCACCACCGGGGCGGGTAACGTGGAGACAGGAACTCCAAGCATGGGTAATGCGACGGTGGTCATAACGGCGGGTGGCCAGCTTACCATTACTGACTCGAGCGGAAATCAGATGGTGCAGGGGATGCTGACCCCGGTGGCCGACGTTTCCTATCTTTACGGGACTGCGGGCGAACTATCCGACCCATGCTACGGATTGTTTACCTTCCGCATCACAACGGCCACTGCCCAGCAGGATGTCTTCGTGACCTTCATGGGGCAAGCCATGCTGTTCAGTTCGTTCACCGCCAACCTGCCGTGGAGTTCGGCGGGCACTTACAATTATTTTTACGGCGTCGGGCTGAAGTGATACGCTTCGCGCACGCGTGCGGAAAGTCGAGGACGGGGGCTAGGGGCGGGGCTAGGGGCCGTACCGCAGGGGCTGGTTGTATTACCATCCAAGCGATGGGTTCGCGCCTTTTTCGTTTCCTCAATGATCCGCTCGTGCTTTTGTGTCTGGCGGCCGGGCTGCTCGCATTCGTGGTGCAATCGGGCGAGTTGGGCACAGCGGACACGATGCATCGGCTGCAAACCACGCACTGGCTTTGGACTTCCGAGCCGCAGGTTTTTGCCAATGAATATCCGGAGTTCGGTTTGCACGGACGCGAAGGCCAGCTCTACAGCTGGTACGGCATTGGACAATCTTTATTAATGCTGCCCGCCGATCTCGTGGGCACATGGATCGCGCGCTGGAAGATATTCTCCGGATATAGCGACGATCCAGCGGTGCGAAGCATCGTGGTGAGTTACAGCACGAGCATTCTGGTGAGTGTGCTCACGGTGCTCGTGGGTTTTCGCCTGCTTCGTCAATTGCGGTTCACGGTGCGGGAGTCGGTGCTCGGGCTTTTGGCTCTGCTGTTTTGCACCACGCATCTTCACTACACGCAGAACATGATGGAAAACAATTACATCATGTTGCTCACGCTGACGGGATTTTCGTTTCAGTATGAGTGGTTGCGAACCGGGAGCAAGCGCGCGCTGTTTTTTGGCTGCGCCGCGCTGGGATTGAACCTGTTGACGCGGTTAACGACTGGCCTGGATTTGGTTGCGGCAGGAATGTTTATTCTTCTCGTGCTTTGGGTTGAAGGAGTGCGGGCTCGTGAACTGTGGAAACGATTTGTCGAGTACTGCAAGGTTGCGGCTCCGGTATACGCGTTCTTTGTCTTGACTGACCGGCTTTATCAGTTCTACCGTTTCGGATCGTTCACCAATACTTACGTGTCGTTGTTCGCGAAAGAGCAGCGATTGCAGGATCCAACGCTGCCGGCGAATTTTCCCTGGAGCACGCCTTTTTTCGAGGGCGTTCTGGGACCTTTGTTCAAGCCGGAGAAATCGATTTTTCTTTTTGATCCGCTGTTGGTTCTGGCGATTGTGCTGCTGGTAATTCTGTGGAAGCGGCTTTCGCCCGAGGTTCGCGCGTACGGTCTGACTTCGCTTCTGCTGGTGCTTGGTTACATCTGTTTTTACGCGAAGTATACATACTGGGCGGGAGATTTTGCCTGGGGCGATCGGTACGTGTCGACTTCTGTAGAAATGGTGGCGCTGTTGGCGGTGCCACTGTTGCTGCGGTATCGCGCCGGCATGAGTGCATGGATATGGCGGGCGGGGATTGTGCTGATTGCCGTCAGTCTGGTGATTCAGCTTGCTTCGCTCGCGTTCTGGTTGCCGCTGGAGATTTATCAGATGGAGACGCTGGGTCATCCGACATTTGTGATTGCGCTGCGCTTCAAGAATATTGCCGCGTTTGCGCTGGGCAAGATGGACGCTTGGGGATTGAATAATGAATCCATGACGCAGGACGCGTGGGATTACGTTCACATTACGACGTGGAATTTTCTGCCGTTTTTGTTACGGAGAGTGGGTGCGGCGCCGAGGTGGGTAGTGGATATGACGTTTGTGGTTTGGGGCGCGGGAATTGCGGCGCTGGGGTGGGTTTGCGGTAGGCCGTTATTCCTATATGGTAGAATGGTAGAACATGAAGGTAGAAGGTAGAAGCCATGAGTCTAAATATCAAAGATGAAGAAACACATCGTATGGCGCGGCAACTGGCCCGATTAACCAACGAGAACATGACGACGGCGGTTCGTGAGGCGCTGCGCGAGCGGTTGGAGCGGGTTCGCGGAAGCGGCATGAGCAAGGCGGAACGGATTCTGAAGATTGGGCGGGAGTGCGCGGCCTTGTGGAAGGAGCCGTATCGCTCGGTTGACCATGGCGAACTGTTATACGACGAGAAGGGGTTGCCCAAGTGATCGTCGATACATCGGTGGTTATTGCGATTCTACGGAATGAATCTGACGCCGCCGCAATTGCAGAAGCCTTGGAACGGCCGCAGGTGCGCCGCATGTCGGCAGTCAGCTATGTTGAGGCGGCCGCCGTCGTTGACAGCAACCGAAATCCGGTGCTCAGCCGCCGCTTCGATAATTTATTACGCGACGTTCAAATCGCCATCGAGCCGGTAACGTTGAACCAGGCCCGCATAGCACGCGAAGCGTATCGCGATTTTGGCAAAGGGCGGCATCGAGCCGGGCTTAACCTCGGGGACTGTTTCGCTTACGCTTTGGCGAAAGAGAAGGGCGAGACGTTGCTTTTCAAGGGCGATGATTTTTGCCACACCGATATTGAACCCGCCGTCGAGTAGATCGCCGGGTCCCATCTCTAGTCGTCCCATCTCTAGCCTTTGCTGCCAGCCACTTTTGACGCCTGCTTGCCGAGGGCGGTGCGGGTTTTCTTGGGAAGATGCGCGATGGTGCGTTTCTTCTTTGCTGCGATGGCGGCCTTGTTGATGTTCTTTCCTTGCTGCTGCTTTCTGTCTTGCGCTTCCCATAAACCCTCACTCAATCTGAATTAACTGAAAAATTTGGATGGAGTGAATCAGAGGAAAGTTGGTCAGGTATTCCTCTTAGACGAGTAAGCATCAGTCGTACTTTTCGTAGCGAATGGACTTGCGATCCCAGCCCAGGGACTTCAGCAATTCGCGATTTGCTTTCACCATTTTGTCTAAGCCGCAAATATAAGCGTGCATGTCGAGCCGGCCCGTGACGATTTCCGGGACGTGCTGTTGTACGTAGCCGCGGAGTCCCTGCCATTTGTCATCCGCGCGGCTGAGAGTTGGCAGGTAATGAAAGTTAGAATGAACAGCGGCGAGCTGCAAGAATTCGGCGTGGTAGTAAATGTCTTCTTCGCGCCGGTTGCCGAACAAAAGAAAAAGCTGTTTTCCTTGATGCCGCGACTCATCCGCTAAAAGCCAGTGAAGCATGGAGCGGAACGGAGCGATGCCGGTGCCGGTTGCGATGAAGATGGTATCGCGCATCGGCGGGTGAAGGATGAAATCGCCGAATGGTCCTTGCACTGAGAGCTGTTCTTCTTCGCGCAGGTCGCAGAGAAAATTTGACATGAAGCCATCCTGCACACGGTTCAGACAAAGTGCGAAGTGATTGTCGTCGGATGGCGGCGAACAGATGGAATAGGCGCGAGTGATCTCTTCTCCCTCGGGCGTTGAGTGGCGAAAGGAGAGCCATTGGCCGGCGACGAAGCCGAAGCGCTTTTCTTCCACAATCTCGAATTCGAGGTGCTTCGTGTACTCCGACAGACTTTTGGAGGATATGAGGCGCGCGGTAAGGGTCTTGAAAGAGGACATCTACGATCTAGATGAGATCAAGCCGCGGAAAGGAGCGAGGCGGCCTGACCGGGCAATCAGAATAGGCGACTATTCAACCGTGACTGACTTCGCCAAGTTACGGGGCTGATCCACGTCGCAGCCGCGGCGGACGGCGATGTGATAAGCCAGCAGTTGAAGAGGAACGATTTCGAGAATGGGCGAGAGGTTTTCGGGCGCGGCGGGAACGTAGAGGACGTGGTCTGCGGATTCTTTGATTTCTTCATCCCCTTCGGTGGCCAGCGCGATGACTACGCCGGACCGGGCTTTTACTTCTTTCAGGTTTGACATCGTCTTCTCGTAGCGCAGCATCGAGTCGGGATCGTTCACGTTGCGAGTGGCGATGATGACTACGGGAAGATTTTCGTCGATCAGGGCGTTGGGACCATGCTTCATTTCGCCAGCGGGATAGCCTTCAGCGTGGATGTAGGAGATTTCTTTCAGCTTGAGCGCCCCTTCGAGAGCGATCGGATAATGAATACCGCGGCCGAGAAATAAAAAGTCGTGAACCCGCTGGAAGCGTTTGGCCAAGTCTTCACAGGCTTCGTCGTGGGTCAAGATGGTTTCCACCTTACCGGGGATAAGCGTGAGTTCTTCGGCGGCGGAGCAGATTTGTTCCGAGGTCATGGCGCCGCGCACTTGCGCAAGATAGAGAGCGAAGAGATATAACGCGGTCAGTTGGCAGGTGAAGGCTTTGGTCGAGGCTACGCCAATCTCGGGACCGGCGTGGGTGTAGATGGTTCCCGCGGCTTCGCGAGTAATCATGGAGCCGACCACGTTGCAAATCGCCAGAGTGTGTGAGCCTTTGGCCTTGGCCTCGCGCTGGGCGGCGATGGTGTCGGCGGTTTCGCCGGACTGCGAGATTACGAGAGTGATGGTGTTGTCGCTGACGATAGGATCGCGATAGCGCCATTCGCTGGCGTAATCGACCTCAACGGGGACGCGGGCAAAGCTTTCGATCATGAACTTACCGGCTTGTCCGGCATGCCAGCTCGTGCCACAGGCCACGATGTTGATTTTTTTGGCGGCGCGAAATTCGGCTTCGGTGATCTGCATTTCGTCGAGAAAAATGTGGCCGGTATCGAGAGAGACTCGTCCCAGCGTGGTCTCGCGGATGGCGCGCGGCTGCTCATAAATTTCCTTGAGCATGAAATGCTTGAAGCCGGCCTTTTCGGCCATGATTGGATCCCAGGTCACGTGCTGCACCTGGCGCCGAATGGGCCTGCCTTCAAAATCCGTGAGATCCACGCCAGCAGGGGTAACGACTGCGAGATCGCCGTCGGCCAAAAAAAAGATATCGCGGGTGTGATAAAGGATGGCGGGAACGTCGGAGGCAACAAAGTATTCGTCATTCCCCAGGCCGATGACGAGTGGAGGACCGTTACGGGCAGCCACGATTTTGTTAGGTTCGTCGACAAAAATCACGGCGAGAGCAAAGACTCCAGTGAGCTCTTTCACGGTACGGCGAACCGCGTCTTCCAGAGAAGGGCGATGACCATTGCCGGTTTTGAAAAGATGGTTTTCGATCAGATGCGCGATGACTTCGGTATCGGTTTCAGTAGAGAACTTGTGGCCTTCCTCGATCAGTTTCTTCTTCAGGCTGAGATAGTTTTCCACGATGCCGTTATGCACGACCACGATCTTGCCGGTGCAATCGCGATGAGGATGAGCATTTTCTTCGGTGGGACGGCCGTGCGTGGCCCAGCGGGTGTGACCGATGCCATAAGTCCCTTCAAGGGGTTTCAGGCGAATCGCTTCTTCGAGGTTGCGCAGCTTGCCTTCGGCGCGGCGTAGTTGAAGTTGATCCCCGCTGCCGGCGACCGCGATACCCGCCGAGTCATAGCCGCGGTACTCAAGTCGCCGCAGGCCCTCGATAATGATGGGAACTACTTCCTTTTTGCCGACGTAGCCAACAATTCCACACATGCGGGAACTCCAGGAATTCAGTCTGCGAGGGAGCAGCGAAACTCTTCAATGACCGGGTTGGTGAGTACTTCACGGGCGATACGCTCAACCTCAGTCTGAGCTTGTTCGCGGCTTAATCCGCCATCGAGCGTAAGCTCGAAATACTTTCCCTGGCGAACCTCTTCCAAACCCTTATAGCCCATCTTTTTGAGCGCACCATGGATGGTTTTGCCTTGAGGATCGAGCACGCTCTTTTTGAGCGAAACATATACGTAGGCCTTCATGGAAGGATGATTATACGTCAGGCGCGAAGACGGTATTACTACGGCATTATTAAAGTCAACAAGAGCGAATCGCGATCCGGGTTAGCGAAAGCTGGCTAACGTTCACGATTTCTCGTTACGAAAAACGAAAAAAAGCAGTCGAGTAGGCGAACCCCTACGCGGCGCTGAGGTTTTCGATCCTTCGTTCCAGGTCGGACTTAGCACGCTCCAGCATGTTGCGATGCTGGGAGTTCGAGCTACCCTCGAGCTGCTTGACCACGTTCTTGAGGGATAGTTGAAGGCTCTCTTTTTCGCGAAGGCGAGCAGCCTGTTCCCGCGTCAGGCGAGGCTTCTTAAGGGTTTGTTCGCTCGCCGCATCGTCCTGCTGCGCCTCAACCGACTTACTCTCCCAGCCCCGAGCCATATAGTAATTATATTCCCTCACTGGGGCAGAGCTATGCTCGACCCCAAGCCTCGATACCTCGTCGGGATTCGGATTCTGTTACGAAAAACGAACTCGAGAGGCTAAGTGGTTATCTGGCAGGAAGTCCGACTATAATCCCGGCGATTCACGAACGCTCATGCTAGCTCTGCAGAGGGGGTAGAGCCGACGGAGCCATGCGTCGATGTCCCTCTCAGATTTGCCGAGCCTTAAAATCGCTCTGTGGTGTTCGGCGCTGCGCTTAGCGCCCGCGCTCTTATTCTGCTTGCGGCACCGAGCACAATGTCTGCTCCGGGACCTGGCGGTCCTCCAACCGTCGCTTTTTCTCCTTTCTGAATTCGATTTTTTTACGCATGGCTGTGCACCTGGCCTCCAAAAAAAGCAAGCGCACAGCGGAGCTGGCTTATGACCGGCCGCGCGGAAGATAAGGCTAAGGAAAGGAGCGATGCGGCTTCGTTCGCGGTTCCCGAGTCGCTCAAAGAATGGGAGGATCTTTTACGGGTTCATGCTGCGGCGTCCAAGGTGGGCCTCTGTATTTTGGACATGGAGCTCCGCTACGTCGGGATTAACCACGCGATGGCGGAGATGAACGGCGTCGCGGTGCAAGAACATCTGGGGAAAGGTGTTCGGGAAATCCTCGGCGATTTTGTTGAAGTCATTGAGCCGCACCTGGCCAATGTGGCGGAGAGCGGGCAGGCTGTACTGAATCGGGAAGTCAGCGCGGTATTGCCGAACCGGACTGAGCCGGGCCACTGGATTGAACACTATGTACCCATTCGAGACTGGAGAGGCCGCGTAGCCCAGATTGGGGTGGTTGCCATTGAGATTACCGAACAGAAGAAAATCGAGGAATCGTTCCGTGGTGTTTCCGAAAAACTAAAAACGGAGAAGAAGCGAAGCCAGGTGATGACGGAAGTGGGCCGTCTGCTGGCAGAGAAGTGGGACGTGCAGGAGGTTTTTCCACGGATATCCGCTTTCCTGCGGCGGGTCTTGCGGCAGGAATATGCGGCGCTTTCGTTGCGCGACGAAAAGAGCGGGGAACTGGTGCGGCAGGCCATTGATTTTCCCTTGGCAAAGGACGTTAGTTCCGGCTCCGAAATCAGCGCTCCGCGGGGCCCAGGAGGAAAAGCCTTGCGGAGGCGGGCGCCCCTCATATTCACCCAGGAGGAGATGAAAGGGTTCGATTCGAAGATTACGAATCACATTTTGACAGAAGGATTGCAGTCATTGTGTTGCGTTCCCTTGATCCGGCCCAAGGGAGCTCTGGGTGTGCTGGTGCTGGGCAGCACACGAGCCGACGCCTTCCAGACCGACGACCTGGAACTCTTAAACCAGGTCGCCGCGCAGCTTGCCACGGCTCTGGAAAACTCGAGAATCGCAGAAGAAATCGACCAATTGAAGAAACGGTTGGGCCGGGAAAAACGTTATCTGGAAGGGCACAGTCACCAGCGAGTTCATGTGGAAGGGATTGTCGGGGAAGGCCGGGCGCTTATGAGTGTGCTGGAGCAAATCTCGGTGGTTGCCGATAGCGACGCCACGGTTCTGCTGCTGGGCGAAACCGGGACGGGCAAGGGTCTGGTTGCGCGCGCGATTCACGCCAGCAGTAAACGGAAGGACAAGAGTTTCATAACTTTGAATTGTGCTGCGATTCCAACCGGGCTGCTGGAGAGCGAACTATTCGGTCACGAAAAAGGAGCATTTACGGGAGCGATCCGGCAGAAGCTGGGGCGACTCGAACTGGCTGACAAAGGCACGCTTTTCCTCGACGAGGTTGGCGAGATCTCGCCGGAATTGCAGCCGAAGCTGCTGCGGGTGTTGCAGGACCATGAATTCGAAAGGCTGGGTGGGATTCGAACCATCAAAGTGGATCTGCGGTTGATCACAGCCACTAATCGGGATTTGGCTCGAAGCGTGGCGGACAAAGAGTTTCGCAGTGATTTGTTTTACCGCTTGAATGTGTTCCCGATTCGCATTCCGCCGCTGCGCGAGAGACGAGAAGATATTCCCATTCTGGTTCGATACTTTGTGCGAAAATTTGCCGCCCGGATGAATCGGGTAATCGAGACGATCCCTACTGAAACGATGGACGCATTGACCAATTGGCATTGGCCGGGGAATGTCCGCGAGTTAGAAAACTTTATCGAGCGATCGGTGATTCTGACGGAAGGGACGGCCTTGCGATCTCCTTTAGCGGACCTCAAGGCAGCGAGCCACGTGGTTGAGTCATCACTGGAAGGCACTGAAAGACAGCATATTATCCGGATTCTTCGCGAGAGCGGGGGAATGTTGTCAGGACCGAAGGGAGCGGCTCGCCGGCTGGGAGTCAAGCGAACAACGTTGCAATCGAAGATGAAGCGGCTGGGAATTACTCGCAAGGATTATTTGGGACCGCCTTGAAATCGATGATGAGAGAGGTGGGATGCTTGTGGCACGGCGTGCCGACCCATTTACCGTCTGCCGACTTATCGGCAGGCTCCGGGGGATTCCATAAAGGCTCATCTGCGAGGGTGCGTTTTTTCTGGTAGTTAGAGGGTTGCTGTCGGAAGAGTCATTCTGGAACCACAACTGCTCTAGCATCTTCCTAATCGGGAAAACTGGAAAGCGTTTTAGAGGTCTTCTCGAAGGCGGATGGACGAGCCGCGGACTCGTCGCAAAGGGCTCGCTTGGGGCGTGAACCTTGTTAGTTGCCAGGAATCACCCGCCGAACAATTTGGTTCGCTTGCTACCGGAACGCACCAACACATCGTTTAAGAGTAGTCAGGACTTGCAGGTTGAGGTTTGGCGGGGACGGCCGCTGGCTGTCGAGGAGGATTGGACTTCGCGGGCGCCAGCTTACCCCATTGCCCCTCCACCGGGACAGTGGGTGGATGTCGCTCTGCCTCAGGGCACGCGTGAAATCGACCCGTTGTATCTGCTCGCCAGCCAGTTGGAGTGGGAATACACGGCAGATCCGTCGGCGGCGTGGGAGGTGATATCCGCGGCGCGCAGCCCGAGCTCGGAGACGCGCGCGCATGCCTTATCCCTGTTGGAACGTACGCAGGAACTGCAGCCCCAATTTCCGGAAGATTTGGCTTACAGAGAAAGAGAGCGGCGCAGTTCCACAAAGGAGGTAGACATGAGGGCTCCCTACGGATTAGACGTGATCGAAAGTTGCATGAATTGCAAGACCAGCCGCGACGGTTATTTCTGCCGGTTTTCACAGTCGGTATTGAGGTCGGTGGACGCCGCCAGCTACCACAGCGTGATGCCATCCGGAGCGCTGCTTTTCGTAGAGGGGCAGACTCCGCGGGGAGTGTATGTACTGTGCTCGGGAAAAGTGAAGCTGTCAACTACGTCGAAAGAAGGCAAGGTGCTGATTCTGAAGCAGGCCGAGGCGGGTGAAGTGTTGGGGTTAAGTGCGGCTGTCTCTGGCACGAATTACGAGATGACGGCGGAAACGTCCACGCCATGCCAGTTGAATTTTATTGGCCGCCAGGACCTGATGACGCTGCTGCAGAAGGAGAGTGAAGTTGGGGTACGTGCGGCGCAGTCGCTCAGTCGCGAATTCCAGGGCGCGTA
>JBAVQD010000016.1:0-79225 GCA_049693675.1 Candidatus Sulfotelmatobacter sp.
CGCACTTAAGTCTTAGTCTTTGATGATGGCTGCGGTCGGTTAGTTAGCCGATTCGTTCGTCGGCTCGTGCTTTTGCGGAGCGAGGTAAGTATGGGTAATGCGGTCATGCCAGCAGAGCGAGTCTTCATCGAGGAAAACCCAGATGTATCCCATGCAGAGAGATACGGTCGAGAGAAAGGATGCGAGCACGCGCCAACGACGCAGGCGACGGGACGGCCGCCCGTCATCGAAGCGGAGTAATTTCAGTCCCGCCAGGCGCAGGCCCGGGGTTGTCCCGGCATAAACCATGAGCAGGTATTGGTACGCCCCCCAAAGAACAAAGCATAGACCGGCGAGAACGCTTGCAGTCTGCAGGAGCGGCGGGCGATTGCCTGTCAGCTTCCAGAAAATGACTGCGAAAAGAGAACAGGCGGTGACAATGATCAGATCATCGATGACTGCGGATAACACGCGCCTTTCCAGTTTCGCAGGCTGCAGCGGTATGTCGATGCCGGGCCGCTTCTCCTCGCCAGGTTGCTGTACTGGTTCAATCGTAATTCCACCCAGTGCCGGGGGCGACGGAACGACTTCCGGAACTTCCAGAATGCGGGGACGATCGATGACCGGATCGGCTAATTCATCAAGAGCAGGCGCAGGAGGCGTCCAGGAACGCGGGAACTCGATAATCTTTGCTGTAACTGGTGTAGCGGCCGAGCTCGTCGACGCCGGGTTGGAATGTACCTGAGCGTAGAAACCAAGAGCATTCTCGCTAGCGGAGTGAGTTGTGGCCTCGTCTAACGGCTCAGGCGATGTGGGAGCAAATTCGTCCAACACCAAGGCGTGGTTTGAGGTTAGCACCGGCGGGAGCGTCGAAGCATCCGCCGCAATGCCGGGTGTAACCGGCGGTTCGAAGCGCAAGCGCAACGAGGGATACCGAGGAGCGCGCGGTTTCCGCCGGGACTGATATCGATTCAGGCGCGCCGCTACTTCTTGACGCCAGCTCGACGAATCGTCGGGGGCAGACCCGGCACCGGGAAAACCAGATTCAGACTCGACGTGCAGACTTGCGTCAGAATTTACGCTGGTCTCCGATTCAGAGCGTGGCGAAGCTGTGGAATCCTCCCGGGAAGAGCAGCGGCAGATCTCACCACAAAGCGGACAAGACATGAATCAGATCTCAAAAGAATGTCGAAAGCGGGGGCCACCGGATAACCGCGAAGACCACGCCGGAATCTAAACCATCGACCTGCTTTGCCTCGCAAGGCACGGCCATGCTAAGTTCACCACGACTGCTGCCGCTGTAGGCGTCCAAGCGTTTCTTTCGTGCGCCTGGGATGATTGCGTTCTAAACGACCTTGGTCCGATGACTCTTCGCAACAGATTCCTTATCACGGCGGCACTGCTTTGTCACCTGCTTCTCGTACTCCCGTTAGTTACCAGCCAGTTGCTGCCTTCGAATTCCTCCTCTGAGGCGCATTCCAGCGCACCCGCGGAAAAATCCGCAACCGTTCCCACTACGCCTTGCGCGCGAGCGTTTGCGGAGTCGTCCAATAATCGCGCGACGATCTGTGCCATCCAGCAAGAAAGAAACGGCGACGTCTACAAGCTACACGGCGCGGTTGAAATCTACTACGAGACTTATGTCCTGAAAGCTGACGAAGCCAGCTTCAACTCGGACACTAATGAAGCGACCGCCAGCGCGCACTTTTCTCTCGACGGCGGTCCCAACGACGACCACATTCGCGCCGACCACGGCACTTACAACTTTGCTCTGGAGACGGGAAAGTTCTACGATGTGACCGGAACCACTGGCCTGCGCTTCCGCGCCAACCGGGTGATTCTGACCTCTACCGCTCCCTTTGCTTTCACTGGAAAACTGGTCGAAAAAACCAGTCAGGACCATTACCTCGTCTATGACGGCACAATTACAACTTGCGAGTTGCCACATCCGAACTGGCAATTCGACGCCCGCAAGGTGAGTGTGGACGTTGGCGGCAACGCCAAAATCTATCGCAGCACTTTCGATCTGCATGGCATTCCAATCCTCTGGCTACCCTACGCGACTCATCCGGTAGAGAAGGAATCCCGGCAGTCGGGATTTCTGATGCCATCGGTAGGCCACTCTTCGACCAACGGATACGTAGTGGGCGAAGCCTACTACTGGGCCATTAACCGCATGATGGATGCGACCCTGGGAGCGGAGTATTTTTCTCTGCGCGGAGGTTCACAGCGCGGGGAGTTCCGGGTCCGCCCCAGCGAAACTTCCTATATTGACCTCAACTATTTTGGCGTGATCGATCGCGGCATTGGTTCGCCACCGCTCAAAGAAGGTGGAGAGAACTCGCGTCTGAATGCGGCCGGAAACATCGGCGGTTTTCGCGGCGTGACCAACATCGATTATCTGAGTTCATTTCTCTTTCGTTTAGCCTTCAACGAAGTCTTCAGCCAGGCGGTGTATTCGGAGGTGAAATCGCAGGCGTTTCTCTCCAAGTCGACCGACGGCTTTAGCATCAATAGTTTTGCGGAGCGCTACCAGAACTTTTTGAGCACCACACCGGGCCAGGTCATCACAATTTTGCACACTCCGAGTGCCGATTTCTCCGGCGTAGATCACCAGATTTGGCGCACGCCGATTTACTGGTCATTCGATGCCTCGGGAACCGGATTGTCCCGCAGCGAACCGGCCGAGTGTTCGACGGTCGGTTCAGTGCAATCGTGCACGCCGGCTTTCCGGACGGCGAACCTGCTTGGGCGGTTCGATCTAAATCCAGAAATTTCACTGCCGCTGTTATTCCGAGGATGGTCGCTGCGACCGGAGTTGACGCTGCACGAAACTTATTACACGCAACGGCTGGTTGGCGAGAGCGGGACGAATCCCGGGCAGGTGGTAAGCGATCCGATTGACCGCCATGCCGTGGAGACGGCGGTGGAACTCCGTCCGCCCTCGCTCGAGCGTGTTTTCGACAAGGAATTTCTGGGAAGAAAGTGGAAGCATGTTATTGAGCCGCGCGCCGTCTACCGTTTTGTTACCGGGGTGAACAATTTTGGCAACGTCGTAAAGTTCGACGAGCGCGATATCCTAACGGATACGCACGAAGTGGAGTATGGCTTCGTCACACGCCTCTATGCCAAGCGCACTTCGAATCAGCCCGAGGATTGCAGCGAAATCATGACGGCACTGACCGTCGGCGGGGCTGCGCCGGAATCGTCTATTCCATGGCAGCATACCAATCCACTGGCCGGCCCCGGCTGTCAGCCCGGTCCGCCGGTGCGTGAACTCGTAACCTGGGAGCTGGCTCAAAAATACTTTCTCGACCCCACTTTCGGAGGAGCGTTGATTCCGGGGCAACGCAACGTATTCACGACCACGATCGACCTGACTGGAATCGCGTTCCTGACCCAGCCGCGCCATCTCTCTCCTCTGGTTTCGCGATTACGAGTGGAGACCAGCGCGCGCACCGATGTCGAGTGGGACATGGACTTCGATTTTCAAAATAATCGCACCAATGCCAGTACACTGTTGGCCAACTATCACATCGGTCAGGTCACGATTGGTGGTGGAGATGCGATCTTACAGATTCCGGGGCAGACCGCGGCTGCGTCCGCGAATTTGGCTGATATCGCCCACTTCAACCAATTTCGCGCGGCAGTCGGATACGGCGGCGCGATTAAGCGCGGCTTCAGCGCCGCCGGAAGTTTCGGTTTTGACGCCGATCTCAGCCAGTTGCAGTTTGTCAGTGCGCAGGCGACTTACAACTGGAATTGCTGCGGCATGACGTTGGAGTATCGCACCTACACAGTCGCTAACGTTCGCAATGAAAACCTGTTTCTCTTCAATTTCAGCCTGGCCAATATCGGCAGCTTCGGAAGTTTGCGGCAGTTAGGACGGCTGTATTAGCCGTTTTTTCACAGTGCCGGGGAAACTCACGGACGCATCTAATTCTGCTAACATGCCGCCTATGTCTGCTCCGACGAATGAGCTCGAATCGAAGCGCGCCCGGCTACAGGATCGCCTGTGTCAACTTGGACGCGTCCTGGTCGCCTACTCCGGCGGCATCGATTCAGCCTACTTGGCTTGGGTTTCCCATGAGGTGCTGGGTGACAAGATGCTGGCGATCATCGCGGACTCTCCCAGTCTGGCGCGCACACAGCTCGATGATGCAGTTGCCTTTGCCAAGGAGCAAGGCATTCCACTCGAAGTGGTCGCAACCTCAGAGCTGGATCGCCCTGAATATGTGCGCAACGATTCGCAGCGTTGCTTCTTCTGCAAAGATGAACTCTTCACCCTGATGGAGGGGATGCGCGCCGCCCGAGGCTTCGACGCGATCGCGTACGGCGTCAACCTGAATGACCAGGGCGACTTCCGTCCCGGACAGAAAGCTGCGGCCAATCATCGCGTAGTTGCGCCGCTGCTCGATGCCGGAGTTTCCAAGGATGAAATTCGTGCGTTGGCTCGACAGGCCGGCTTGCGCATCTGGGATAAGCCGGCGTCCGCGTGCCTGTCATCCCGCATTGAATACGGCCGCCCGGTTACGCGAGAAGCGCTCGCGGTTGTAGAAAAGGGCGAAGAAGCGCTCCGCTCCATGGGTTTCCGGCAGTTCCGCGTTCGCCATCACGGAGAAATTGTTCGCATCGAAATCGCGCGTGAGGAGTTGGCGCGGGCGCTTGATCCGGCGATGGCCGAGCACTTCACGGGCATTTTCAAGAGCCTGGGCTTCAAGTTTGTGACCCTCGATCTGGAAGGCTTTCGCTCCGGATCGATGAACATATTGCTGCCGACGGAGGATTTGCTTCGGCGCACGGGCTGAGAGGTTCCGTCCCCGACATAGCCCTCGTTCCGGGCATAAATGCTGCCCATTCCAGTCGTCGTTCTTCCCGCACCCGCCGGGCGCTGTGAGATAATCAACTTTACCTTCCATGTTCAGGCGGTTCTCAGTGATTTTATTGCGACGCTCTTTTCTTCTCCTGCTGATCGTTTGCTTAGGCTGTGCTGCTCAATCCGTCTCGCCAGAATTAGCCCAAAAGATTGAACGGCAGGTCCGTTCCTACTACAAAGTCCCGGCCGAGCTCAAAGTGCTGGTAGGTCCGGCATCGCCCAGCCCCGACTTCCCCAATTACGAGTCCGTTGTGGTGACCATCGACAACGGCGAAAGGAAACAGGATCTCAATTTCCTGATTTCCAAAGATCACTCCTCGTTAATCCGAATGAATAAGTTCGATCTGAACAAAGATCCGTATGCGGCCACGATGAGCAAGATCAACACGGCCGGGCGGCCTACGCGGGGAGCGAAGGCATCCAAAGTGGTAGTGGTCAACTTTGACGATTTCGAATGTCCCTTCTGCTCGCGCATGCACCAGGAGCTGTTCCCAGAAATTCTTAAGGAGTACGGAGACCGCGTCACTTTTATTTACAAGGATTACCCGCTGGTCGAAATTCATCCCTGGGCGACGCACGCTGCCGTGGACGCAAATTGCCTGGCGGGGCAAAATAACGATGCCTACTGGGATTTCGCCGACTACATCCACGCCAACCAGCACGAGGTGAGCAACGAAAAAACTCCGGCGGCGCGTCTGGATGCGCTTGATAAGCTCGCTCTGTTGCAAGGCCAAAAGCACAGCCTGGATACGGTAAAGCTGCAGTCTTGTATTAAGGCGCAAGATGATAGTGCGGTGAAGGCGTCAATGAAAGAGGCAGAATCGGTTGGGGTGGAAGCGACGCCCACCATGTTCATCAACGGCGAAAAAATCGACGGTGCCGTACCTCCAAGCGAACTGCGTGCGGCTTTGGATCGTGCGTTAAGGGACGCTAATCTGCCGGTACCGGATCACGCGGTCGCATCGACTGCTCCAGTCGCAAAGTGATTGCTGGTCGGAAGTGGCGATGTTTGCCAATGTGAATTCAGGAGAACAACTCTTTGAAAAGGAATTTAGGACTTCCGCGACTGGCAGTATTATTCGCTGCCGCCGTCGTGCTGGCAGCGATGCTGGGCTGCAAATCTCAAGTCAGTGGAGATGTGATGGCCACAGTGGATGGCCGCAAAATCTTCCGCTCCGATGTCGACAAGTACTACGACAATTCGGTGGCGAGCGCGCAACAGGCGCCCGCCGGGGAACAAGCTACCATTCTTCGCCTCAACATCCTCCGCCAACTAATCGACGACGAAATGGTAATGCGCCGCGCCGAGAAACTGGGTCTACTGGCCACGGAAGAAGAAGTCGATCGCAAGCTGAACGAGATCAAATCTCCTTACACGCAAGAAGAATTCGATCAGCGGCTGAAAGAAAAGAAGATCACCCTGGAGGACTTCAAGCGCGACATCCGCCGCTCGATTACCGTCGACAAAGTGATGAATAAAGAAGTGTCCTCGAAGATCAACGTGACCGACCAGGACATCAACGACTACTTTGCCGCGCACAAATCGGAATTCAACCTAATCGAACCGCAATACCATCTGGCCCAGATATTCGTTACTCCAACGCCCAATCCGCAAGTGCACAACCAGAATAACAAGGCGCAGAACGAGGCCGACGCGCGCAAGAAAATCCAGATGATTTCCAATCGCCTCGACAGTGGCGACGACTTTGCCACGCTCGCGATGAATTATTCGGAGGATCCGGAAACATCGGGCAATGGTGGGGATCTGGGGACGGTTCCCGAGTCGTCACTGCGCAATACCGATCCTTTTACGCGCGACGCCGTGATGAAGTTGAAGCCGGGGCAGTACAGCCCAATTATCATCGTGTCGAACCCGGCAACCAAGCAGCCGCTCGGCTTTCGCATTGTGAAATTGGTTTCGAAGGAACCCGCGGGACAGCGCGATCTATCTGATCCGCGCGTGCAGCAAGCGATTCGATCGCAACTGCACGACCGGCGCGAGCAGCTGTTGAAGGCGGCTTACTACGAAGTGCTGCGCGACTCGGCCAAGGTTGACAACTATTACGCCAAGCAAATTCTGGACAGTAATGGCTTGATGAAGTAGGACGTTTTTCAGATAGCGCACTTGCTGAGGCGCTTGCAAGCCATTACTCGACGATGGCGAGCACGTCGCCGGCATTCACCGCGGCACCCTCAGTCGCCATAATCTTCTGGACCTTTCCCTTCTTCGGCGATTTAATCTCATTCTGCATCTTCATCGCCTCGACTACAGCCACCCCCGCACCAAGTTCCACCTCGTCTCCTTCTTTTACCAGAAGGCGCACCACCTTGCCCGGCATAGGCGCGACTATCTTCTTCGGGCCACGATCGTCAGTAGCCTGCACGCGGCCACGCAGGGACCGCGGGTCGCGCACTTCGGCAGCGAACCTTGTGCTCCCGACCCACAAATGCAAATCGTTCGCCACTCGCTCGGATTTAATTTCATAAGCGTGGTTCCCGATGCGAAGAGAGAGAACGTCCGGGCGCGCGAGAACAGCATCCACTTCAATTTCGCGACCATCGAGACGGCAGGACCAGCGTCCGTCAGCGCGGTTCAGATCGAGCCGATACTTTTTGCCATCGATAGTTACGTCATAAAGCATAAAGACCAGTCTTTTTTTTCTACTTATCCGAATCAGCCGACCTATCGCAACGACTCTTTGCGGCTGGCATTCTTCCAGTTCGAAACCGTCGGGCCGGCCGCCCGCGAAGCCGTAGGACTAGCGCTTTCAGCGCCGGCGCCCAGCGCCGCAAACATTCCGGCTGCAATGGCGGCGACTTCCGCTGCTCGCGCACCCATCGCCTTATGCTCGCTTCTCTTCAGCATGCGGTCGAGAAATCCGGTATCAAGTTTGGCTGCGCGGAAGTCCGGATCGCACAAGATCCGTCTGAATAAAGAGATATTCGTCTTGATTCCGCCGACGAAATATTCGCTGAGGGCACGAGTTAACCTCGCGATAGCCTGATCGCGGTCGGTGCCATACCCGATCAGCTTGGCCAGCAGAGGATCGTAATCGATCGGCACATTCCATCCTTCGTACATTCCGCTGTCGCGGCGAATGCCCGGTCCCGAGGGCGCCAACAGCAGCGAGATCTTGCCGGGGCTGGGAAAATAGTTATTGTCGGGATCTTCCGCGTAGATGCGGCACTCGATGGCATGACCTCGAATAGTGATGTCATCCTGTGAGAAGGGAAGTTTTTCCCCGGCCGCGATTCGGATCTGCAGGTGAACCAGATCGAGCCCGGTGATCAATTCCGTTACCGGATGTTCTACCTGCAGCCGCGTGTTCATCTCGAGGAAATAGAAATTCCTTTCCTCGTCGACCAGAAACTCGACGGTGCCGGCGTTGGTGTAGGCCGCGGCCTGGGCTACGCGAACCGCTACTTCGCCCATCCGGCGCCGCATGTCAGCATCGACGATGGGAGAAGGCGCTTCTTCGAGCACCTTCTGGTGTCGCCGCTGCAGCGAGCATTCGCGTTCGCCAAGGTAGACTGTGTTCCCACGTTCGTCGGCGAGAACCTGCATTTCGATGTGGCGAGGATTGATGATTGCCTTCTCGATATAAACTTCGTTGTCGCCGAATGATCGCTCCGCCTCGCTGCGAGCAGCATCGAGAGAGGATTTCAATTGTTCGGGCGCGTGCACCAGGCGCATGCCTTTTCCGCCGCCCCCAGCCGCCGCTTTGAGCATCACTGGATAACCGATGCTCGCGGTTACACTTTCCGCCTCTTCGAACGACTCTACGCCGCGTGATGTGCCGGGCACGAAAGGCACGCCGGCTTTCTCCATAGCCTGCCGCGCGCGGGTCTTCGACCCCATCGCCTCCATGGCGGCGGCGGTTGGGCCGATGAATTTCACTCCAGCGTCGGTACAAGCCTGAGCAAACTTCGCATTCTCGGAAAGAAATCCGTATCCAGGATGAATCGCGTCGGCGCCGGACCGCCGCGCGACTTCGAGAATTTTCGTAATGTTGAGATACGATTCGGAGGCCGCTGCCGGGCCGATGGGATAGGCTTCGTCGGCTTTACGCACGTGCAATGAAGCGCGGTCCACATCCGAGTAAACCACTACTGCGGCGATGCCCATCTCGTGGCAGGCGCGCAGCACGCGTACTGCAATCTCTCCGCGATTGGCGATGAGGATTTTCTTGAACATCGTTGTTGTGGACATCTTTTTTGAATAACAACGCGCGGCCGAAGAACTCAAGATTCTACAGTAGATTTCGGAGTTTCAGAATCGGCTGTCTTCCGGGCTGATCGTTTACCGGTTTGCAATAACAAGAACACGGCCAGGATCAGTAACTCGGGCTCAATCGGATGACGATAGCGGGCGTGGGGGAAGACAAAATAATAAGTTGTGGGGTAGGCGAGCATGAGTCCCGCGAAAAGCCAGGCTCCGCGGATTTTCATCCGCACCGCGCGGCCCGCGCCCCAGATCGCCAGCACCGACCACGCGAGGAAAAGTGAATTGCGAAAGTCCCAGGGAGCACGGCTATCGGTGGGTTTTGGTACGCCATTCCAGTAGTAAAAGAATCTTCTCAGGCTGACAACTACGAAACGACCGGGATTTTCGCGAATCCATTCGAATGCCAGTCGCTGGCACTCTTTCGCGTAGGCAAGCTCGCCCATGCGTTGGAACTTTTCGAACTCGAGCTTGTTTAAATTAGGCTGCAGATAAGCCATCAGCATACCCTCCGCACTGTTCGAATTGCCGAGGCGAAGCTGAAGGCCGAAATCGTCGCGCAAGAAAACAAATCGTCCGAAGACTTCATAGTTCCGGACAAGCCACGGTGAGAGAACCAGAAAGAAAATCGCGGACGATAACACCACACCTGAAAATGAAGGCAATCCATTCTTGAACCTCCGCCGCCAAATCCAAAGTCCACAGAAAGGTAGAAAGGCCAGCATCGACGGATTGGCCAATGCAGCGACGCCCCACAAACAGCCAAATATCAGCCATCCGCGAAAGCCGCGCCACTCCCGCAGTTCGAGAGCAATCAGAAAAATCAAACTTAAAACCAACGGGGTAAACGTAGTATCCCAAATCCAGTGAATCGACCAGTACCAAATGTAAGGATTCAGCGCCCATCCCCACGCCGACCAGCGCGCCACACGATTGCCGAAAGTTCTCTGAGCAATCAGAAAAATTGGAATCGTTGTCAGCGAAGCGAAGAGGCTGTTGATGGTTAACAGAGCCCACGCAGAGGCATATGTGTAAATGCCGAAGACCTTGAAAACCCTGGCCATCAGATATGGATAAAGCGGCGGTTCCCAGGCGGTGGGACCGGTATTGCCGCCGTAAGGATTGCTGAAGCCCTGCCCCATCGCGATGGAGCGAGCCACACGGCCCATCTCCCAACCGAAAGCAAAGTGGTCTTCGATGGGCCGTGTACGATACTCGCGGAACACGCCGATCATTGCCACCTGTAGAAAAAACGACACCAGCACGAGCCAGAACACGGACTTCGGAATCGGTGGCAAGGACGTTGTTTCCATTGAGCGGGAGTGTATCAGGAGGAACAAACGAGCCGAAGAAATCGCCAACAAGGAGCCGCGTTATGGCTCGGGTAGGCGAACAATGCTCACCATAAATGACCGCCGGGGTTGCTGCTCAGATCCTTTTATCCACCGCGCGCTGCGGCCGAAACGGTAACGCAGCAGCGTCCAGATGGCCAGCCATCCGTCGGAGTGGCGAATCTTTTTGCCCTCACCGGCCGAGCGGGGAACGTAAGAGATAGGAACTTCAGCGATCTTCTCACCCATACGGCACAGCTTTGCTGTGACTTCGGGGCAAAACTCGAAACGCCTGCAATCTAAATTGATTTTCGAAATCGAAGACCGGCGAAAGACCTTGTAGCAGGTCGCTTCGTCGTGAATGCCCGCTCCATACAACAGATTTGCCAGATGAGTTAAGAGCTTTGCCCCCAGGAAAAATCGCAGCCCGCGTTCCGGGCGGTCAGGACGCACGCCGTAAACGACGTTCGCTCCCTGGAGTTCGAGCGGTCGCAAGAGGGCCGGATAATCTTGCGGGTCGTATTCGAGATCGGAATCCTGTATGAGAACGTATTCGCCTCGGGCATAGTCCAGCGCGGTGCGAATAGCTGCTCCCTTGCCGCAATTCTTTTCGTGGAAGATTACGGTGACATCATCCGCAAGCGGCATTGCGCCGAGCTTTTCCCGGGTGCCGTCAGAGGAGCCATCATCCACGATGATAATTTCCTTTTTTACCGGGGAGGCATGGATGGCCTGCAGCAACTCGTCCACATGGGCCGCCTCGTTGTAAACCGGCACGATCACCGACACACATCCTGCCCACCGGTCGACCGGAACACCAGCGACGCTGCGCGGAGACGTTTCCAACGAAGTTACACTCATTGCACTAAAGCCAGTTATGGACCGCGGCCCGCTGAAATCCGGGTCAACCAGAAATCTGGGCTATGCTTAGCATAATATCATTTGGATTCACGCCTTTTACCCTACGACTCATGCCGTCTTCGCCAGCCCGCGCAACAAAAGAAGCCGACTCCTCGCGGCCAGCAAATTCCGCGCAGCCATTGTGGACGCCAGTTTCAATCGCCGCGCTGACCTTACTGAGCGCGGCCGCCGCCGCATTACGCTTTTCATTTCTTGTACGCAAACCTTTTTGGTTTGATGAATGTTTCAGCGTTGAAGTAGCCCGGCTCGGCTGGACTGATTTTATGCGGCTGATGTGGCGGCGCGAAGCCAACATGTCGCTCTACTACTTGTTATTGCGCGGGTGGCTGCATCTCGGCTCCAGTCCATTCTTTATTCGCAGCTTGTCGGTGGTCATTTCCCTCGCCACTCTGCCGGCAATTTTCTGGCTTGCATCTCAGCTCTTTGATCGGCGCGTAGCCCTGCTTGCCGTCGCGCTGATGAGCTTTAACGCGTTTCACATTCGCTACGCGCAGGAGGCGCGCAGCTATTCGCTGTTTGTACTGCTGGCGATTTTGTCGAGTGGTTTTTTCGTCGCAACCTTGCGCGAGCCATCACGCGGCAACCGCGCAGGGTATGTTCTCGCCAGCGTTCTTGCCGTTTACGCTCATCTTTATGCGTTGCTGTTACTGGCAGCGCAGTGGCTGTCGGTGAGGGGGGCGAAGGAACGAGCGCGCTCGCGGCCTTTGCGCCAGATCTGGATCTGGATCGCCGTGGCGTCGTTGCCTTTGATCGTTTTCGCCGCCAAGACTGGCGCTGGTCCGATTCGATGGATACAACGCCCGGGCTTTCGCGACATCTTGCACTTCATGGAGCAGTTAGCGGGCAATGATGGATTTTTACTGCTCGTTCTCTATGCGGCCGCTTGCCTGGCTGCAATCATGCCGTGTGAAGGCAAGATAAAGTTGTTCCGCACGCAGGCTAGAGCGGACAGTTGGAGTATTCGCTTCCTTCTGATATGCCTGCTGTTTCCGCCGGCGCTGATACTCATGCTCTCGCTGGCGCGTCCACTTTTTCTGGGACGCTACTTCATCTTCTGCCTGCCGCCGCTGGTTATTCTGGCGGCGGCTGGTCTGGCGAAGCTGCGTTCCCCCTGGCCGCTGGGCGTGGCACTAGGGATAATGCTTTTGCTCTCGCTGCAAGGAACTTTCTCTTATTACGATCACGATTTCGATCTTCAGCGGGATGGTTCAGAAGCAGCTGTGAGCTATATCCTGGATCACGCGCAGCCCGGCGATGCCATTCTGTTTCACATCGCCGAGGCACGGGTGCCTTACGAGTTTTTCAAGTCGCTGAGGGAGAAAGCCTCGCCGGCGGTCTCTGCGGCCGAGCCTGAAATTATCTATCCGAGGCACGGCGATCATCTCGACTATCGGGACTTCAGTGGCAAGCCTACCAGCCCCTTCGTGCATTCGATCCCAGGTCGCTACTCTCGAGTGTGGGTCGTGCTTATGAGCAATCAAGCGTACGGGCATCCCGATCCCACCACCTTGATGCTGAATCGAATTCTGGGCGAGTCTTTCCCCAGGCTGGAAGAGGCGCAATTTTCCCAAGTGGAAGTGCGAGTCTACAGCAAGCCTTGATCTACGAAAGTGCAATGACTAAACAATTCCCTGCGTCTTTGGCGCAAGTCTTTGCACTCGTCAACGCCCTGGCCACTTTCGAACTGTCGTTAAAACAACCAAAACGGCGTAAATATCAATCGCAGGTTGGCAGAGCGCTAGTGGCATGGTATCTGCTGCAAGATAGGCAGAGTAAGTCTTCCGGGAGGTTCTATGAGCAAGTTTGCGGTACTGGGTTCTGTTCTTCTGTTGTCGGTTTTAAGCTATGGCCAGGATTGGCGTGGCGTTCCGGGGTATTGTCCATATGGCTGCGGACCCTATATTCCGCTGATTACGACTCCGAGCATAACGTTAACGACATTCTCTCCAAATCCTGTAGGGGCAAGCAACGCCACCGGCGGGTTGATTGCGGGCGCAACCAATTCCACGCTCTCCGAGATCTCCGGCGACACTGACGCAGCTTACACGGTGCCGGTGTGGTATTCCGGCGGGCAGATTCCGATCATTTCTCCGATCACATCCGGCCCGGATCATCGTGGGCGGGAGCGGGGAATGCGTGAATTCGAAGGTGAAAACCGTCCCGAGCGCGAGCGTGGAATGCGGCGCATGGAAGCGGAAAGCCAGATGGAGCATGGGCGCATGATGCCAGAGCACGGGCACATGATGCGGGGTATGGAGCCGGGGCAAGAAATGAACGGCGAACGGCAGGCTCAGCCGGCTTGGGTCTTCATCGGCGCATCCCAGCAACCGGCCGTCGCGGGTAAGTGGAAGCCAGCAAAGCGGACCTACACGAATGACGACGTGACGCGGCAAAACCAGCAGAATGGTGTGGTGAAGTACGACGACAAAACCGAGAAGATCTAGCCGGGATTGACTCGGGTTCTCGAATTACCTCGGCGCTGTTTCGTGGTGAATAGAAGAGGGCGGACAAAAAAGTCCGCCCTCTCTTTCTTACCGAAGCGAATTCTATTTCGGCTGGTCCATGGTGATGCCTTGCTGTCCGGGCTGTTTCTCGGCCTTGGCTTTCTTGGTGGCGAGAGTCTTATCAACCCAGTTATCGGCAGTCTTGAGGTCTTCCTGGCGCTGTGCCAGGTCGTCGCACTCCACGTCGGCTTTTTCCCGGTACATCAGATTCAGATAAGCCATGGCGTCGTCGTAATCGGGGCGAAGCTGGATCGCTTTGTTCAGATTATCGATGCCTTCCTGAATCGTGGGCATGTTCTTGGTCTTGAGTTCCTCGCAGACCTTTTTCTGATCTTTGTTTTTGGGGTTCAGATTCTCATCCGGCTTCATGCCGAGTTTGGCGCGCTCTTCCATGCGCGGGGCGTAGCACTCCGCCCAATCGATCACGCCGATCGAGTAGTACGGATCAGGATCGTTGGGATCGATATCAGAAACCATGTGATTGTATTTCTTGGCGTCGTCGAACTTCTTCATGTTGTAGTAAAGGGAAGCGATGCCCTTCGCGGCGTTCTCTTTCTGATCGCGGGGCGCATTCATGTCGAGCACAGCCTGGTATTGCTTGATCGCTTCCTCCGCCATTTTGTTGTTCTCTGGAGTATCGGCGCCGGGAATGTACTGCTGGGCGTAGGCGGTAGCCAGATACATTTTTGCATTAATCAGCGATGGGTCCAGCGCGGCGCTCTGCTGGAAATGGTCGATGGCTTCTTCGAACTTTGCATTCTTGAATGCGGTAACGCCCTTGTTGAGCTGATCGCGGGCGCGCAGTTTGCTGCAGCCCAGGGAAGATAGGATCGCCAGCAGTGTGGCTGCCAGCGTCAACAGTCGAATCGATTTATTCATTGCGGTATAAGTCTCCCTTGCCACAGCATCGTAGGCCCAGAGACAGCAATTTGACAAGCGATGGGCAGCATGCTCCTACATGAACGCGGCACGGGAACGTTGGTTCCCGTGCGCGATGGAAGCGATACGCCTATTCCGGGCGCTTGCAAAACTTCGGCCAGCGTTTAGCCGCCTGCCTCAATTTTCGCCGTAATCAGACCAACTTTATCAACTCCCGCGGCGTGCGCGATATCGATCACATTGGCTACGTCTGCGAAAGGAATGGCATCATCGCCCTTCACGAACATTACTTTTTCCGCGCGGGTTTTGTAGATGTCAGCCAGACGGCCCTGCAGATTGTCCCAGGTAGCATCTTCCTGATTGATCTTCAAACCGGGATCCTGGCCAGCACCGCGATCGATAAGCTGCACCACGATGGTGCGATCGGGTGTGTTGTTTTTGGGTGCGTTTGGCGGAGGTGGCTGAGGCACCAGCGCATCCAGACCTTTGGGGGTAAGCGGCGTGATCACCATGAAGATGATGAGCAGCACCAGCAGCACGTCAATCAGCGGAGTGACGTTAATATTTGCGCTCTGGCCTCCGCCACTTCCCATTGCCATACTCATATTCGATCTCCTCTTACTTCACTCACTTCATTGCCCGGTCGCCGGAGCGGGAGGCGGAGCATTTGGAGTGCTCTTTCTCTGGTCGGTGAGCAAGCCCAGATCATCCACGCCAGCAGCACGAACCGCGTCCACGACTTGAACGACGTTGCCGTAGTGGGCGCGAGCGTCCGCCTTCACGTAGACACGCTTGTCAGTCCGATTGGCCAGGCGATCTTTTACCTTCCCGGTCAAACTGTCCACGGCGATTTTATCGGTGCCGAAGTAGATAGTCCCGTCGTGCATGATTGAAACCAGAAGCGCATCTTCTTTATCCGCATCGGCCATGGGCGTGGGGTTGTTTACCTTCGGCATGTCCACGCTGATGCCTTTTTGCAGCATGGGAGTGATTACCATGAAGATAATCAGCAGCACCAGCATCACATCGACCATCGGGGTTACATTGATGTCGGAGTTGACCTTGGCGCCTTCATTTCGTTTTGCCATTGACATAGTGTGAATCTCCATTACTTCCACGGTATTCGCGAGAGAGGGATGCCCGGCGCCGGGAACCAACCCGGCGCCGGACGAAGCAACTCAAGCGAAGTCCGGCCTTACCAACTGGACCTAGGAACGGCGAACGTCGCGCCGCTTCAGGAAGTAGTCGATCAGTTCGCTCGACGAATTGTCCATCTCCACATCGAACGCTTCAACGCGGCCGGTGAGGTAGTTGAACATCATGACGGCGGGGATGGCCACCAGCAGACCGAAAGCGGTGGTGACCAGCGCTTCCGAAATGCCGCCAGCGACTGCGCCCAGACCGGTAGCCTTCTGCTCCGAAATACCTTTGAAGGCGTTCAGAATGCCCATCACGGTGCCGAACAGTCCCACGAAGGGAGCTGTCGAACCGATGGTAGCCAAGCCGCCGAGTCCGCGCTTCAGTTCAGCGTGGACAATGGCTTCAGTACGCTCAAGAGCGCGCTTGGAGGCTTCAATCGTCTCGCCTGGGATGGCTCCAGGAGAATCCTGGTGAGCTTTGAATTCCATCAAGCCAGCGGTGACAACCTTCGCGAGATGGCTCTTCTTGTTGCGCTCGGCGACTTTGATTGCCTCGTCGATGCGGCCATCGCGCAGGGCTCCAGCCACTGCAGGAGCGAAAGCGCGGGACTGCTTGCGGGCCGCGTTGTATGCCATGGCGCGGTCAATCATGACGCCGATCGACCAACCCGACATAATAAACAGGATGATGACCACGATTTTCGCGATAATACCCATCTGCTTCCAGAGCGAAATCGGATCCCAACCCACTGCGCCACCCTCTTGCACAATCCAAGTGGCTACCCGGGGAACATGATGAAATGCTGCTACGGCAAAGTTAGCTAACATGAGTTGCTTTTCCCTCCTCGAAACTTCTTAGACTTTGATGCAAAATCGAAGACTACTGTCAAATTCAGCGAGAAGAAGCCGCTTGGGGCTTCTCTAAAATCGACATTCGGCACGAACCAGACCTTCCTAGGCGGACCTAAGCTAACTCAGATACGCCTCAGAAGTACGGTTCCGCCGGAAGGTCTCTCCCGGCCACGGTTTAAGGTGGGAAGGGGAAGGCCGTTTTCAATCATAAACTGCCAATTCATTCTGTCACTCGGGCCGCGTCTAGCCGCCGGCAAGAGTGAAGTTAACTTGTATTTCGGTATCCACTTCCACGGGCTCGCCATTCAGCAGATACGGCTTATACTTCCACTGTTTCACGGCTTCGATCGCCGCAGGAGCCAGCATTGGATGCCCGCTCACCAGCGAGAGGTTTTCGATCGAGCCATCCTTGCTGATTACAGCTCTGAGTATGACCGTTCCGGAAATGCGAGCTTGCCGCGCGAGGGGCGGATAAGCCGGGTTCACCTTCCGGATTAGAAGTCCCGAGGTAACACCTGCCGAAACGCGAACCCGCTGCGGAGTTGCGACTTTGGGCACGGCAACCGGAGTGGAGCTGATAATACCCCCGATCACGCCGCCCATCTGGCCGCCCGGAATGCCTCCAGGTACGCCGCCGACTACACCGGCGGATGCCATTTGCGGCGGAGCTTCGTCTTCTTTAATCATCTGAATCTTTTGCGGAATCTTGGTCGGCGTACGGAGCGCGCCATTCACGATATCCGTCTGAATCTGGTGTACTACATGAACCGGAGCGGCGGCGGGTGGGGGCGGGGGCGGCGGTGGGGGTGGAGCTACCAGGAAGGTCATCAACTGTTGCTTGGGTAAAGCCTCAGTGAAGATGAGGGGCATCAGCACCATGACGCCAATGAGGAGTATCTCAAGAAAGATCGCGAAGGTCGTGGTTCGACCCCGCTTTGTCTTCAGCCTGCCACCGGATTCCAGAAGGCTATCTTCGAACATAGTCGTTTCTCCCTGCTTAGAGCCTACGTGAACTTAGACACCGACGGACTCCCTTTTGCTCCCAAAACCTACTTCCACCGCCGAACGCGGCAAAACTACGCCTGCCAGCGATCAACAAAGAACCAAACAAAGGCGCACCACAAATCCGCTCGCAACGCTATCCGGGCGATTACTTGGCCCGGACGGGCATAGCGGCGGGACGCTTGCCTTTACTGATCCGCCAATCCTGATAGGCCACTAAGATTGGTGCGGCAATGGCAATCGACGAATAAGTCCCGATCAATATGCCGATGACGAGAGCGAGGCTGAACCCGCGAAGCACCTCGCCGCCAAACAAATAGAGTGCAAGCACTGTAAGGAAGGTCAGCCCGGCTGTCAAGATGGTTCGGCTTAAAGTCTGGTTAATGCTCCGGTTGACGATGTCTGCCAGTTTCTCTCGCCGCATGAGTTTAATGTTTTCCCGGATGCGGTCAAATACCACGATCGTGTCGTTATTAGAGTAACCAATCAAGGTGAGAATGGCCGCAATCACGGTGAGGGAGATGTCTTTGTTAAGCAAGGAGAACGCACCCACGGTGATCAGGGTATCGTGAAACACCGTGACTACAGCGGCCACGCCGTAAATCCATTCAAAGCGGAAGCCCAGGTAGATAAGCATTCCTGCCAGCGAATAGGCGGTAGCGAGTAAAGCCTGCCTGCGCAGTTGAGCTCCCACCTGGGGTCCGACAATCTCGACATTGCGCACACTGAAATCTGACAGGAAGAATCCATCCGAGAGGGAGGCTATTGCGGAGGGATCGACCGATCCCTTCAACTCGTCGAACGAAGTCAGTACTCCACCGTGCCCCTTGTCCCTGGCGTCGACAATTGCCTGAGCCTGCTGGGTATATTTTTGATCGGCATCGGAGCCCAGATGCATGGGGTCTTTATCCATCAGATAATTCTTGATGGCCAAAGAACTCGCATTGTTCAGGTCTTGTTTGCCCGCCGGAGCGTTGGTCTCCAGAGCGTCAATGATCCGGGTTTTACCGCGATCAAGCGCCTGTTCGCTGGTCTCCTGCACGTCGAGGTCAATCAGCACTTCGTTATAGGAAGGCTGGTCGAAGCGTTGAATCTTCGCATTGTGCAGGCCGGCATGGTCCATCGCGCTGCGCAAGGCATTGTCGTTTGGCGTGTGCGAGAACTTGACATACACCAGCGTGCCACCACGGAAATCCACGCCGTAGGGGATGCCATGCCAGAACAACATGGAAAAGATGCCCGCCACACTGAACACTAGCGAGAAAGCGAGAAAATACCATTTCTTTCCGAGAAAATCGATGTCGGTATTGCGAAAGAACTCCACCAGGCTTACCTCTTATCCGATTTATAAATGAATTGAGTAATTGGGCAATTTAGTAATTTCGCAATTAAAAATCAAAAATAAAGCTGTACGCCTTGTGACTCAAATCACCAAATTATTAATTACCCAATTTCCAAATTTCTTAAATGCTCAACGCGTCGCCGCGCTGCTTTCGGCTCAAAATCCAGTCAAAGATCACGCGCGAAACGAACACTGCGGTGAACAGATTCGCCAGCAAGCCGAAGGTGAGGGTGACCGCAAATCCCTGCACCGGACCGGTCCCGAACAGGAACAGGATCCCCGCCGACACTATGGTGGTGACGTGGGTGTCGATGATGGTAACCAAAGCGTGATGGAAACCCTGGTCCACCGCGGATGGCGGCGTCTTGCCATTGCGCAACTCTTCGCGAATGCGCTCAAAGATCAGCACGTTGGAATCCACTCCCATGCCGACGGTAAGAATCACGCCGGCGATTCCGGGCAGCGTCAGTACCGCTCCCACGTAGCCCATGAAGCCGAGCAGGATGACGAGATTCAGCAGGAGAGCAAGATCCGCGTTGATGCCCGCGGCGCGGTAATAGATCAGCATGAAAATCAGCACGACGAGCATGCCGACAACAGCGGCGCGAATGCCGGCGCGGATCGAATCCGTGCCCAGCGACGGGCCCACCGTCCGCTCTTCCAGATACTTGATGCCTGCTGGCAGGGCGCCTGAGCGCAGAATCATCGAGAGATCTTTGGCCTGCTGCTGGCTCATGCTGCCACCGCTGATTTCGCCGGTATCGCGGATCGCTTCTTTAATGTTGGCGACTTCCTGAACTTTGTTGTCGAGCACTACGCCGAGGCTCTCGCCCACGTGGGCCGAGGTGAAATTATAGAATCGCTGGCCGCCCTCGCCGGTCAGCTGAAAGCGCACATTCGGCTGGCCGTTCTGGTCGGTGCTGGGTTGGGCGTCCCGCAAATCTTTGCCTCTGACTGCAGAAACCCGCGAGACCAAATACCAGGCTTGCTCGTCGGCAGGTGCTCCAGGAGCGCCGTGTCCGGGCAGCAGAATCGCGTCCGGCGGCAAAATTCCACCCTTATCCTGCAACGCGGCCTGCTCGCTGGGATAAGGCCCGCCCAAAACCTGCTTGATCTCAAGCATGGCGGTGGACTGCATAATGTCCTTCACGCGCGCCGGATCGTCGACTCCGGGCAACTGCACCAGGATTTGGTACTGGCCGAGCCCGTGCTCCTGAATGGTTGGCTCGCTCACGCCTAAAGAATCAATACGATTGCGGATGGTCTCGATGGCCTGGGTGACGGCTTTATTCTTCAGATCGCTGAGAATCTGCGGTTTCATCACGAGCGTCCAGCTGTTGTCCGCTCCGGAAGTAAGGTTGTATTCCGGCAGGCGGTCGTTCGCGATATCCAGCAGATCCTTACGAGACTCGGCCGGAACGCCCTTGATCACGATCTTGTCAGGATTGTTCTGCGGGTCTGGCTTGGAAATATCGGCGAAGGCGATCTTGCGCTTGTTGAGCTGCTCTTTGAGAACTTCCACCGCATTGTCGGAGTCCACATTGATCGCGTCATTGACCTGCACTTGCAGGATCAAGTGAGTTCCACCGCGCAAATCCAGCCCCAGATGAATGCGGTTGGTCATGGCGGAGAGCAAGCCTTGACCGGAAAAGCTTTGGGGAATGCCAAAGATCCCAAACAAAAAAACGAGCAGGACGCCGAGGATAGCTACCAGTTTCCAGAGGAGATTCTTATTCATGATGGGACGAAATCCAAATGCTTAAATTATGCCGCTTTATTTGGTTTTAGTTTCTTCTTCCGTAGTCGTAACCTGGGTCACGGAGGCTTTGGTCACTTCCAAAACGATATTGTTCGGAGGAACCCGCAGGTGAACGGAATCATCCTTGAGTGCCATGATCGTTCCCCGCAGGCCACCGCTGGTCACGACCTTGTCGCCAGTTTTCAGGCTGTCGAGCATGGCCGTCCATTTCTTTTGCCGGCGCTGCTGGGGAAGAATCAGCAGAAAGTAAAAGATGCCAAAAATAAAGATCAGCGGGGCAATACTTAGCCATCCCATTCCGCCGCCACTCGCCTGCAGTGCTAAAAAAACGTGCATATTTGCCAAAGTGTACCCACTAAACCATTTTACTGCTCACGAACGTACTGCCCACGAACCTCAGGAGGCCGGTCCGCGAGCCGCGGCGCACCTACCAGCGCTGCAAGCCTGTCATTTTCACGACGGGGATGCTCAATCGATTCCGGCCGGAACGACAACTACTCGGGCTTCACTGCCCAGGCTTGAATCCGGGGAGATCCTTTCATGAGGTCACGGCTTTTCCGCGAGACCAGATGCTAGAGAAAACGGGACTCTTCCCCAAGTGAAATAGAATGACGCACGCGCCGCATAGTGTCAAGGTAGAAACTCAGGTTGTGGACTGTGTTCAGGACCTGCGCGAGCACTTCATTCGAAGCATAAAGATGCCGCAAATATGCTCGGGAGTAACGCTGGCACACGCGGCAGCCGCAATTGGGGTCGAGTGGACCTGCATCCTGGGAATAGCGTGCCTGCTTGATCGAAATTTTCCCTTCCGAAGTAAACAGCAAGCCGTGCCGAGCCGCGCGGGTGGGCAAAACGCAATCCATCATATCGACGCCTAGGCGAGCGTACTGCGTAATTTCCTCCGGCGTGCCCACTCCCATCAGGTAACGCGGCTTGTCGGCGGGCAAGTATTCGAGAGTGGCTTCGACCACTTCGCGGGTACGCTCGCGCGGTTCACCAACGCTCAAGCCGCCGATGGCATACCCGGGGAACCCGATTTCGATGGTGCGTTCGGCGGATTCTTTTCGCAGGGCCAAGTCCATGCCGCCTTGGACGATGCCGAAGAGGGTTTGAGTCGAGTCGGGGGGCGTGGGGACAGCCGCCCCCGGCTGTCCGGTCGAGCGAAGCTCGATTGCTTTTGATTCAGTTATCTCGATGCCAGCAGAAGAATCGGGCCTTCGGCCTGACGGACAGCCGAGGGCGGCTGTCCCCACATACTGATTTCTGGCTTTTCTTGCATCACCGTTTTCTCCCCACGGCACTTCGTGTTTGTGCTCTTCAAAATATTTCTTGCTGCGTTCCGCCCAGCGCAGAGTCAGGTCCATGGAAGCTTTCGTGCGAGCCGCGTCGGCGGGATATTCCGTGCACTCGTCAAACGCCATGATGATGTCAGCCCCCAGGCCGATCTGGGCTGCCATGGAGTTTTCCGGGCTGAAGAAGTGGGATGAGCCATCGAGATGCGATCGAAATGTGACCCCCTCTTCGGTAACCTTGCGCAGTTCGTTCAGACTAAAAACCTGGAAGCCGCCGGAGTCGGTAAGGATCGCGCGCGGCCACGACATGAATCCATGCAGTCCGCCGAAATTGCGGACGGTCTCAACTCCCGGCCGCAAAAAAAGATGATAGGTATTGCCGAGAAGAATCTGGACACCGAGTTCTTCGAGAATGTCTTGCGGCACAGCTTTCACCGTCGCCGCCGTTCCCACCGGCATAAATACCGGAGTTTCAATCTCGCCGTGCGGCGTGAGCAGGCGGCCTCCGCGCGCTCGGCCTGAGCGCGCCTCGATTCTGAAATCAATCGACATTGTGTGCGATTGTAACAATGCAGCGAAAATGATGATCAGGGTTTGGTCACTGACAACGCCAACACTTCGCCCCGCACGACACCACCTTCCAGTGATAACTTGCCAATGCTGACCGGCAGTTTGAACCGGCGCGGCCCTGCACTTCCAGGATTCAAATACAGCACTCGGTTGCGCATCTCTTGCCTGGGAACGTGAGTGTGGCCGCTGATTACCGCCGAGAACCCGGCGGCCCCAGGATTGAGATCCAATTGCGCCAGATCGTGCAGCACATAGATCGAAACCCCGTCTATTTCGAGCACCTCAGCCTCGGGTAGCTTTTGCGTCCACCCGCCTTTGTCTATGTTGCCGCGAACCGCAGTGACTGGAGCGATAGCGCCAAGCTGATTGAGGATCTCGGGCGCGCCGATATCTCCCGCGTGAATGATGCGATCTGATCCGCGCAGAGCCTCGATTGCTTCCACGCGCAGCAATCCATGCGTATCGGAGATGACGCCGATCAGTATTGGCTTCCCATTTGTCAGCGCGGGTTCCGCCCCATCATGCGATTCATTTCGGCGTGCGAGGGAGAATCCTCCAAATTGGAGTACGTGCCCTTGGTCCGCACTTCCTCCGCAATGCGGCGCAAATGGCCCAGGCCGGCGCGCATTGGACCCGAGCCCAAACTAACTCGGGCTACTCCAAGCTTGAACAACTCCGGCACCGAAGGAGAGCCTGGTCCGGCAAGAATGTTGACCGGACATTTTAAGTCCGTTACCAGACGCCCGATGATGGGCGCATCCCGCAGTCCCGGCACGAAAACGCAATCGGCTCCGGCGTCGCGAAAAGCGCTGAGTCGACGAAGCGTCTCGTCGTAGCGCTTCGTCGGATCGCCGGTCTGCAGGAGGTAGACATCGGTTCGAGCGTTGAGCACAAGCGGGATTCTCAAACGGTTCGCCATTTCGCGAACCGCATGTATCTTTTCCACCTGGAGAGGCAATTCAACGAGCGCCGCCGTCGAGTCCGCGACGGCATCTTCAAGATTCATGCCGACTGCTCCCGCATCGATGACTGCGCGCGCGGTCCGGCCAGCATCTTCCGGTGACTTTCCATATCCCGCTTCCACATCCGCCGTAACTGGAACGCGGACGGCCTTTGCGATGCGGGCGACGACAGCCAGCATTTCTTCCCGCGGAATAATCTGGCCGTCAGGATATCCGAGCGAGAAGGCGATGCCGGCGCTGCTGGTAGCAACTGCTTTGCAGCCGCCCTCTTCGATGACACGTGCGCTAGCCACATCCCAAACATTTGGGAGCAGAAGAATTTCTTTGCCTGAGTGCAGAACCCGAAAGGCCGCCGCTTTGGCTTGTTGCTGAACCATTCCTGAAATTTTAAATTGTCGGCGGGGAAGTAGTGCGAGCGATTTTCAAAACGCAGGATTGGCCTTTTTTGGCTGAGATATTTTCATGAATTTCCCAATACTCACCACCGCGCGGCCCACCGTTCCCCGGCCAATTTCCTGGACATCATCCCGAGCCCTCACGCGCAGCACATAGAAGCGACCGTCAAACGATTCCAGCACCGCCTCGGCTTGGACCTGCGATCCGATTCCGCTCGCTGCACGGTGCTCGATGTGGATAGCCGTCCCGACTGTGATCTCATCGCCTTCACAATAGGGTTGCAGCGCGTGGAAAGCGGCTGTCTCCATCAGGCGGATCATATCGGGCGTGGAATAAACCGGAGGCAGTTCGGGGTGGTGCGCGGTCATTGTGTGTTTAAATTCGACGGTTTCGCGGGCCTCGCCGTGCGCGCCGATAGGGATTTCTCGAGCCATCGTCTGACTAAGCGTGCGTCAAACGCGCGGCTTCAATGCCATCCAGAGCCTGCCACAACATTCTGGCGGCGTTTTCAGCGGCGGCCAGGGCAGCTTCCGCCGCTTTCGGGTTCGCTTCCACGCGCTTTTTCAGTTGCGTGCGCCAGACGTTCGAGTGGTGAACATCCGCAGTTGTGTGCAGGGCAAAGTAACCGCAGGTTTTATCGTCGGCGCCATACATCTCGCGCAGTCCCCGCTCTTTTTCCCGGGCCACGCGAGGTACCTGAGATTCGTAGGCATAGAACGCGGCCAATGCCTCTTCGGCCGTGCCTTCACTGGCAACCTTGTGGAAGTGTTTCGTCAGGTCGCGAACCTGCGTAACCGGCAAATGCCACTGCAGATCGCGCCGCGACCCCATCCCTTCGGCAAAATCGAGCCACAATGCGGCGTGAGGCACGGAGTCCTTGCCCGATCCGTCAGGAGTGCCCTTCTCCTCAATCATGTTGGCTAAAACCGCGCGGCGCAACTCCCCTTCGTCCAGGCGAAGCGCGAACTCGGCTAGGTAGGAGGGAAACGCCTCGACATGGGGAAAATATTGCCGGGCATATTCGCGTAAATCCTCCCGCGTGAGTTCGCCGGCCGCCCAGGCTTTGTAAAACGGATGGCAGAGCAGGTCGTATTTGGCGATCGACGCCTCCAGTTGCTCGAAAAACTGAGTGCTGTTCATGGTTTCCCTCACATTCTGGCTCGACTCCATAATATACGGGCGAGGCTGCCGAGCGGCAAGTGGCTGTAATCACCGATGCCAGTGACTTGTTAGAATGAGGCAAGCCAGCGCCTCTGGGGATCGGACTACTTTCAGAAATGCAGTTCACGGAACAATTCGATATCGTCGTTGTCGGCGCCGGCCATGCTGGATGCGAAGCTGCAATGGCAGCGGCGCGCATGGGACTCAAGACGGCTCTTTACACACTGAATGTCGACCTGATCGCGCAGATGTCGTGCAATCCTGCAATTGGCGGCATCGCCAAGGGACACCTCGTGCGCGAAGTCGATGCGCTCGGCGGCATTATGGGCGAGATCACGGACGCAGTGGGCATACAGTTCCGCCTGCTGAATACTTCGCGGGGCCCGGCGGTGTGGTCTCCGCGGGCGCAATGCGACAAGCAGGCTTACCGGCTGAAGATGCGCGAAGTGCTGGAGTCGGAGCCGAATCTCAAGATCAAGCAGGCGGAAGTGGCCAACTTGATTGTTGAAGACGATCAAAGTCGCCATCCCGAGCGGAGCCTTTGTCATCCTGAGCGCAGCGAAGGATCTGCCGCTCCACGCAAAATTGTGGGCGTCACATTGCGCGACGGCCGCACGGTAGGCTCTCACGCTGTCATCATCACCACCGGAACCTTTCTCAACGGACTGATTCACTGTGGCGAGCAACAGTACCCTGCCGGACGCTCCGGGGAACCCAATGCAGTCCTACTGGGAGAGTCGCTGAAAAAACTGGGGCTTCGCGGTTGCCGGCTCAAGACCGGCACTCCGCCGCGCCTCGATGGACGTAGCATCGACTGGTCGCGTTTCGCGATGCAGCCGGGTGATGCCGACCCAACGCCGTTCAGCTTCCGTACCAGGCGCGTGGCGCATCACGACTCGCAAGTGCCCTGCTATATCGCGTGGACTTCGGCGGCGACGCATCGCATCATCCGCGAAAATGTGCATCGCTCGCCCATGTACAGCGGCCAGATTCAGTCAATCGGCCCGCGCTACTGTCCTTCCATCGAGGACAAGATCGTGAAGTTTCCTGACAGGGAGACGCACCAGCTCTACCTCGAACCCGAGGGATTGAACACGCACGAAATTTATGTCAACGGCATGAGCACGTCATTGCCGGTGGAAGTGCAGTTGGAGATTTTGAAGTCGATTCCCGGACTCGAGAGCGCAGAAATGTTGCGTCCGGGCTATGCCATTGAATACGATTCCATCGATCCTACCGAGTTGCAGCGCACTCTGGAAACGAAAAAGATTGACAATTTGTTTCTGGCGGGCCAGATCAACGGCACATCCGGTTATGAAGAAGCCGCATGTCAGGGATTGATGGCCGGCATCAACGCAGCATTGCAAGTGAAGGCACAGCCCCCTCTGATCCTCGACCGTACAGAGGCGTATACCGCGATTTTGATCGACGACTTAATTTCGAAAGGCACGAACGAACCCTACCGGATGTTTACGTCGCGCGCCGAATTCCGCCTGCACCTGCGGGTGGACAACGCCGACCGGCGGCTTACGCCGCATGGTCGCCGCGTAGGCTTGATCTCCGATGGAGCGTGGGAAGATTTCCAGGCCAAGCAAGAACGGCTGGGTCGAATGAAGCAGCTTCTCGGAAAGACGAAGTTGACGACCGCAATGCTGGACGATCCATTGACGGGCAACGACTGGACTTCCGCTCTCGGGCAAAGCTACGCCCAATTCCTGAAGCGTCCCGAGATCACGATCGAGCAGCTTATTCCCGTTCTTCGCCAGTTAGATCCTGTCTTTTTTGAAAGAAAAGAAAACCTTGAGAATCCACGCGAATCCACGTCTGTTCTTTCTTCTGAAATTCGCAATGAACTCAAATCCGTGGAGACGGAGATCAAGTACGAAGGCTACTTGCTGCAACAGCAGCGCGCGATGGAGCGGATGAAGAAGTCGGAGCAGCGCGCGATCCCCGGCTGGTTCGATTACCACTCAGTCAGCGGGCTTTCTCGCGAAGTGCGGGAAAAATTAAGCCATGTCCAGCCGCGCACGCTGGCGCAGGCCTCGCGGATTCCTGGAGTGACACCAGCGGCAGTTTCTCTGGTGAATGTTTACATTGAAATTCAGGCGCGTCGCCGCGAACAAGCGGCGGCCATCTAATGCAACTGGCTGCCTTGGGCGAAATTAATGCTACGTTAACAAATCCACAGTAACGGAGGCGTTAATATCTTGCGATGCCTCAAGAGTCCCTCCGCATCGAAGACCAACCCGGAACGCAGCCAGGACAACGCATTCTCAGCCTGAACGGCCCGCTGGTGATGACTACCATGTTTCAGTTTCAAGCCATGGTGCGTGCCGATACATCACGCTCTTTGGTTATTGATTTCACCAACGTACCCTATGTGGACTCCGCCGGCATTGGCGCGCTCGTGGGCGCCTATGTCACGCGTCAGAATGGCGGGCGGAGCCTGGCACTGGTTGGTGTGAGCGAACGCATTCACAATGCACTCAAGGTGACGCGGGTCGAGCAGTTTTTTAACTTCTTTGATTCTGTGAGTGCGGCAGAACAGGCGTCCCAAGCCTAATTGCGATTCTGGTTGGTTTGACTGCTATCGTTATCCCTCCTAAGATAACTTTCTCCTGTCGCATCCATCCATGATCGGGCGGACCATCTCGCATTACTGCATTACCGGCCAGCTCGGCAGCGGTGGCATGGGAATTGTTTACGAGGCTGAAGATCTCGATCTGGGGCGGCGCGTCGCTCTCAAGTTTCTGCCCCCGCAACTTTCTCGCGATCAAAATTCCTTGGATCGTTTTTTACTGGAGGCCCGCACTGCTTCGGCTCTGAACCATCCCAATATCTGCACAATCTACGCGGTGGAAAAGGCCCAGCTTCAGGGCGAACCCGAGCAGTCGTTTATCGCAATGGAATTGCTGGAAGGCGAAACTCTGGATCGTCGTGTCGGCCCGAGCGGCGCGCCGCTTGACCGCCTACTGGAGTGGACGATTCAACTCGCGGATGCGCTGGATGCCGCCCATGCCAAGGGCATCATCCATCGCGACATCAAGCCGGCGAACATATTTATTACGCAGCGTGGACAAGTGAAGGTGCTCGACTTCGGCCTCGCCAAACTGACGCGTCCGGAGATGGCGATGGAAACCATTGGAGCGACGCAGGATTCGCCGGGGGCATTACACCTTACCAGCCCGGGGGCGACCGTAGGCACGATCGCTTACATGTCGCCGGAGCAGGCGCGTGGCGAGCCGATCGACGCCCGCAGCGATCTCTTTTCTTTGGGAGTAGTGATCTACCAGATGGCGACCGGGCGCCTGCCGTTTTCCGGAGCCACATCGGCGGTAATTTTCCATGCCATTCTTGAACTTAACCCGACTCCGGCGCAGCAGTTGAACCCTGCGCTGCCGCTTAAACTTGACGAGATTATTGGCAAGGCGCTCGAAAAAGAACGCGACTTGCGCTATCAGTCCGCGGCCGATTTGCGCGGTGATTTGAAACGACTGAAGCGGGATGTCGAATCCGGGCGCAAGCCAGCGCAGGCGCCGCCGATCAGCGAAGGAGCAATTCCGGTGGCGGCCTCTTCTCCCGCCGTACCTGCTGAGCGCGCACCTGGACAGCGAACCTCGAGCAGCTCGGCGGTAATCACGGCGGTACGCCAAAACAAGCTCGGCACCGGCTTCATTGCAGCGATCGTGCTCGTGCTGATTGCAGCGGCGGGGTACGGGATCTACGGCTTCATCACCCGCACCCGTAGCGCTCCGTTCCAGGATATTTCCGTCACCAAGGTGACCGACAGTGGCGACGCGGTTCTGGCCGCAATCTCTCCCGACGGCAAATATATTCTGAGTCTGATGCGGAAGAATGGCCTGGCAAGTTTGTGGCTGAGGAATGTTCCCACGAACAGCAATACGCAGGTGCAACCGCCCGCCGATGTCTATTACAACGGCCTGCTCTTTTCCCCGGACGGAAATTATTTCTATTTTGTGCGCAGCGATCCGGGAAATCCAGAGTTGAAATTTTTGTACCGTTCCGCGCTGCTTGGCGGTTCTCCGCAAAAACTTGCCGAAGATGTGGATTCGAATATTACTTTTTCTCTGGACGGCAAAAAAGTAGCCTTCATGCGATATGACAATCCCGAGGAAGGAAAATATCAGCTCATCATCCGCCCTGTCGACGGTGGCGACTCCCAGGAGAAGGTCCTGACCAACGGTTCGATGGCGGAGGGACTATCCTCCCCGGCGTGGTCTCCCGATGGAAAGACGATCCTATGTAACGAACTACATGCGGGATACGTCGAGGGATTGGTCTCGGTGGATGTTGCCAGCGGGAGGAAAGAGCCGTTCTTCAAAGGGGAGGAGGACTTTTTTGCGTCTCCAACCTGGATGCCCAATGGCAACGGTTTGCTTGGCCTGCTCCATGACCGAGCCAATCTTCATCAGGCGCAAATCGGATTCGTCTCTTACCCGGAAGCGAAAGTTTCCCCGGTCACACACGACACGAACACGTACTCTGATGTCAGTATCGCCGCAAACGGTCTCACGCTGGTCACCATTCTGAGCGAGGAACGATGGAACTTGTTTGTAACGCCTGGTCCCACCGCACAAGCCCATGCGGTGGGACCCGCGCGCGCGAATACAAATTTCAGCTGGACCGCTGACGGTCAATTGGTCGGCGATCAGGGAAACGTGCTCACTCGCATCGATCCCGCAACCGGAAACAAAAGCACTACCACGCCTGAAGAAGGAAAGCCAGCTGGGGACTTTTCGGCCTGCGCCAATGGCCGTTACACAGTATTTGAACTCCTTTCCCCAGTGACTGCGGGGGATGTCAATATCTGGCGCTCCGACGCATCGGGAGGCAACTTGAAACAGCTGACGACCGGCAAGCGCGACACTCTGCCGATTTGCTCGGGCGACAGCCGCTGGGCATACTATATCGATCAAAAAGATGAAGCGACCCTGGCGCGGGTTGCGATCGACGGCGGCCCACCGCAGCTGGTCTCAAACCTCGCCATCAGCGATAGCCAGTTTGATGTTTCTGCCGATGGCAAATGGGCCGCATTTGCCACGCTCGAACACGCGCTGGGACACAAGGACACGCTGGTGCTGGTGAACACGGAAACGGGACAAACGAAAAAGCTGGATTTTGAGAGGCGGCGTCTCGGGCTTATACGCTTCAGCCACGACGGGAAAGCCGTGGTCTATCCCACGCGCGAGGGCGGTGTCGATAACTTATGGCTGCAGCCGCTGGATGGATCGAAGGGAAAACAGATCACCGATTTCACTTCCGAACGCATTTACGACTTCCACTGGTCATTCGATGGCAAGCAGCTTGGGCTGGTGCGCGGACACACTGACTCGGATGTGGTTCTGATCCGCGATGCCAAGCAATAGTTATCACATCGCTTTTCGCCGAGGCCTGATCGACTAGCTGATATTCCGCCCGCTCCCTTCGAACCAGGCAGTCGCCGGAAAGATCAAAAGGCGGCCATCCCTGGCCGCCTCTTTTTGAATTGTCGACTAGCGAAATGGTTTAGGCACCCTTCACGTTCTCGGCCTGCCAGCCCTTCGGGCCTTTGACCACGTCAAACTGCACCTGCTGACCTTCTTGCAGGCTGCGGAAGCCGCTCGCCTGAATGGCCGAGAAGTGCACAAATACATCTTCGCCGTTCTGGCGGCTGATGAAACCGTAGCCTTTGGCATCGTTAAACCACTTCACTGTTCCTGTTTCCATGGTGTTGCTATGTTCCTTTGTGTGATATAGCGCTGAAACTTTGGAAGGGTTCTTCTGCAGGCAGGTCACGCGCCGGTAAGCGGAGAAACTGAATACTGCGAGGAACTCTAAAGTCAAACGCAGGTGAATTGTATTGCAAGTGCCGCGAAAATGCCAAAGAAATTCTTCTGAAATCCGGCTAAGTGTTTATTTCACATAGACTTGGGAGGCGCTGGTGTCTGCTCTCACTTGCCATTTACGCCCCGAAAGGTAGATCATTGAGGGTATGCGATCGAGTGTTTTTGCATTAGTTTTTGCCTTGCTGACTTCCGCGTCAGCGGGCATCGTTGAAGAAGTAATTGGTGCTTTGAATCGAAACAGCGTTCAGGCGGCTGATTCCGATCTCAGGGCGTACCGGGCGCAAAACGGGATCACGCCGGAATACATCGAGGCCAACTCCTGGATGGCGCGGGCGGCGCTAAATGCTCGCGATTATGACCAGGCGACGGCTTATGCGCAAGAAACCAAATCCCTCGCATTGGCAGAGCTCAAGCACCGTTCGCTCGATGCTGAACCTCACTTACCGACCGCTCTGGGCGCTGCGATCGAAGTGCAGGCCCAAACGCTGGAGGCGAGGGGTAAGAGAAACCAAGCCGTCGCCGTGTTACAGGCCGCACTGCTGACTTACCGCGGTACTTCCATTGCCGCGCGTTTGCAAAAAAATCTCAACTTGCTCTCCTTTGAAGGGCGACTTGCGCCGGCGCTTCGAACGGAGCAATTCATGGGATCGAAACCGCCGTCGCTGGCGCAGCTCAAGGGCTCGCCCGTGCTGCTCTTTTTCTGGGCCCACTGGTGTGCGGATTGTAAAGCGGAGGCGCCGATCATCACGCAACTGCGCTCCGAATTTGCACCGCAGGGATTAGCGGTTCTCGGTCCTACCCGGCTCTACGGATATACAGCGCAAGTGGAAAATGCGGCTCCTAGCGACGAACTTGCATACATTGACGCCGTCCGTCACCGCTTCTATTCAGGCCTGCTCGATATGCCTGTTCCCATCAGCAAGTACAACTTCGACGTGTACGGGGCTTCGACCACGCCGACGCTTGTGCTGCTTGACCGCGCTGGCAAGGTCGCGATGTACCATCCGGGAGCGCTGCCTTACGATCAGCTACGAGCAGAGATTGAAAAAGTGGTGGCGCGCTGACCGTTAAAGGCGTAGCACCGTAAACTCATCGCTCTTATCGCACTTCCGTTAGAGCCCCGGTCTTCACATCGTAGATAAATCCCCGCACTGGAATATGCTTTGGAATCCAGGGATGGGATTTCACCCGCTGTATCTGTTGCCGGACGTTCTCCTCCAGATCATCAAAGGCATGGAAGTGCGCTGGGGCGCCAAAAGGCGTTCCCATCTTATCGGCCAGCTTTTTCTTCAGCTCATCTTCCTTCACTTTCAGCAGGCCGCAATCCGTATGGTTGATGATGATGAACTCCTGGGTGTCGAGCAGGTGATGGGAAACAATCAGCGACCGTATGGCGTCCTCAGTGGCAATCCCGCCCGCATTGCGGATCATGTGCGCATCTCCTGGCTTCAATCCCAGGCAGCGTTCAAACAGGATTCTGGAATCCATGCAAGCGAGAACGGCCAAGCGACGCCGCGGCTGAACGGCAAGTTCTCCTAAGTTAAAACTCTTTACAAATTCCTCATTGGCTTTTAGTAGCTCGTCGGCGACGGACAATGTTGGCCTCTCTTGCTTTAAGTGGCGGTTTCCCGCTGAACTCATTTCTGTTTTTGTATCACTCTAGTTGTCGCCCCAGTTTAACCGCTACAATCGGCCCGTGAACGTCGACGACACGATTGTTGCGATTGCGACGCCGCCCGGCCGAGGAGGAATCGGCGTGGTGCGGTTGGCGGGGCCGCGAGCGCTCGATATAGCTAAGCCATTCCTCAGGCTAAAGCACGCCATAGAACCGGGACGTGCCGTCTTCGGGGAACTCATCGAACGCAGTGGAGATACGGGCGAGCCTCGCTCCGCTGGGCAGCCCGGACCCTGCACGGAGTCGGCCGAAGGCGCAGCTCTAACCACACGCATCGACGAAGTGGTCGTGACCTATTTTGCCCAGCCTCATTCGTACACGACAGACGACATCGTCGAAATCTCCGCCCACGGTTCACCGGTGGTACTTCACCACATTGTCGAGCTTTGCATCGCTGCCGGGGCGCGGCTTGCGGAGCCGGGCGAATTCACCATGCGCGCCTTCCTGAATGGACGCATCGATCTGGCGCAAGCCGAGGCGGTCCGCGACCTGATTGATTCGCAGACGTTGTACCAGGCCAAGGTCGCCGCTCAGCAGCTCGAAGGCGCGCTTTCCCGGAGATTGCAGCCGATCAAACAGAAATTGGTCGAACTGATCGCCGTACTCGAGGCTGGAGTCGACTTCGCCGAGGACGACGTGTCGGTTATGCAAGACCATGTCATCCTCGAACGCATTTCTGCGGTGCGCCTGCCACTGGAGGAGCTTGCCGCCAGCTTCGCCTACGGAAAAATCGTTCATCAAGGACTGACGCTTGCCATCGTCGGCCGGCCGAATGTCGGCAAGTCCAGTTTGTTCAATCGCCTGGTTGAGCGCGAACGGGCCATCGTTACGGCAACTCCTGGCACTACGCGGGACCTGGTTAGCGAAACGGTGGCCATCGGCGGCATTCCGGTTCAGCTTGTCGATACGGCGGGCATTCGCCAGGCGCTCGATGAAGCCGAATCGATCGGCATTCGGAAATCCATCGAAGCTTTGGCCGATGCCGATCTAGTGCTCGTAGTTTTCGATGCTTCGCAGACTGTGACCGGCGAAGATCATGAGTTATTGCGGCAAGTGCAAGGCCGTCCCGCAATTGTCGTGGGCAATAAGTGCGATCTGGGCTCTAGTGCCGGCTGGTCGGCTCCGGTTGGGCAATCTGCAGCTATCGAAGTTTCAGCGCTGACCGGACAGGGCATCGCCGAACTACGCGCGGAAATTTTGCATCACATCGGTGGCGAAACAGGAGCAGAGAGGGAAAGTGGATTTCTTACCAACGTGCGCCATCAGAGACTTGTGCAGGACTCGCTGATTAGCCTTGAGGCCGCCGCCAAAGCAGTGGCGGGCAAGATTCCTCACGAGATGCTTCTGCTTGATCTCTACGGCGCTCTGCGCCCGCTGGATGCGATTACCGGAGCGACCACTGCGGATGACATTCTGAACCTTATCTTCAGTACATTCTGCATCGGAAAGTAGAGCGGGCTCACTACGATTGATCAGGCAACTTTCAGTTTTGCGATGACTGTCGTTCCGCGTCCCTCGGACTGAATATCCAGACTGCCGTGGAGTTGCCGCAGCCGCTCCCGCATACCGCCGAAGCCGATGCCCGTACGGCCCGATTCCAACAGGTCGCGCCGCTTCTCTTTTGGAATTCCCTTCCCGTTATCTTTCACTTGAACGGTGAGGCTGTCATTTTCCTTAGCCAGGGCGATGGTCGCCGAATCGCTTCCGGAATGACGGTGAATATTGGTTAAGCATTCCTGCACGATGCGGAAGATTGCGATCTCCACTTCATCAGGCAGGCGGCCGAAGTCAGCGGGGATATCGAGCTCGACTTTTATCTTGCTGCGCTCGGAGAAACCATCGACATACCAGCGCAGCGCCGAAACCAGTCCAGCGACGTCGAGTAAGGGGGGATGAAGCAGATGAGAGATGGTGCGAATCTCCCGGGAAACCTGTTCTACTAGCATCGCATTCTCGGAAACGGCCCTTGCGCCTTCCGCATCGAGCTTGTGGGATTGCAATTGCACGATACTGATGTTCATGCCGATCGCTGCCAGTAATTGCCCGACGCTATCGTGGAGTTCGCGGGCGATGCGTTTCCGCTCATCATCCTGCATGCGTTGAAAGCGCGCTGCCAGTTCTCCCTGCTCTTTCCTGTGGGTCAAATCGCTGATCAGAACACCGGTTGCAGATTTATCGCGGGACAACAAACTAAAGGAGAAGTGAGCCGGAATGGACTCGCCGCCAGCGCGAAGCAGATGCGTTTCTCCCTCGCGGGAGCCGGACTGAGCATCGTGCAGTAAATTGAGACAGGCGGACTGATCTTCGGGAGCCAGAAACTTTGTCAGCGAAAGCCCGATTAGCTTTTCCCGCGGAATACCCAGTAATTGTGCCAGGCTGAGGTTCGCGTAAACAATGCATCCCTTGTCGTCCAGCATGGCAGCGCCCTGCTGCATTCTTTCCACCAGAGTGCTGTAGGGAAGATCGGAGCCCTCGAGTGTGTAAACCCGGTGACCTTCCCGTTCCTCAACGACGAATGCGTCAACCGCACCATTACGGATGGCACGCAGCGTCTGTTCGGCCTCATCGAGCAAGTGGATGTTCGATTCCGGTAACTGATTTTCCATTTCCATTTCTCCCGGCTGGAAGCATCACGGTTCAGCTTCACTTTTCCGGAGCGGCGGGTCGTAATTGTAACCCAACTAAGGCACGTTCAGTGTCGCGAAGATCACCCACAATCTTACGCAGAGGTTGGGGCAACTTCCGCACCAGTGTGGGAATTGCAAGGATCTGGTCCCCGGCGGCCAACTGCGGATGCTTCACCAGATCGACCACTTCTATATTGTATCGCCCGGCGAGGTGCTCCTCGCAGATGTTTTTCAAATTGGCGAAAGCGGCGACGGATCGGGGGGTCTGGCCCGCAACGTACAGGCGCAGCTCCCAGACTTCGCCTGGATCTTTCCCTTGCTCGTTGATCTCTTTAAGGCTCATAGGTTGTGGGTTAGCGTTTGCTGACTTTTTCATGCCTATCCCTGATCCTCTTCTCCGTACCGGTGATCTCTCGGACTTTATCGGCCCCGCGACTGCGAGCCATGGCGTCGCGAGTGGCGATGAAGAATTGTTCCCGCGAACCTTCCTCTGCCCCTGCTGTCGCCGCTTCTTCTTCTTCGAGCTCGAACTCTTTTCGTAGCGCCAGAATCTGGGCTTCCAGCGCCTCGCGCTTCCGCATGCGATCGCGCTGCCTGCGATCAGCCTCCTGCTGGCGTTCCAGCATTGCACTCTTTTCCCGCGCCTCCTGGGATAAGCGAGACGATCCTGTGAGAACGCCCTCCGGACCTACGTATACGTCGAGCAAATCAACCCCATGATCGGTCAAAAGAAATTCTCGCAGTTGGTTGGAATGGCGCATACCGCGAGATTTGAGTACATAAAGGGCGCGGTTGCGCTCACCGCCTAATTCGATGTCCCGCACAAACAACCAGGTATCGACGATCGAGGAAATTTCCACGTCGGTTTTTTCGATAGCATCGCCGCCGCTGGTCAGGTTAGTGAGGAAGCCGGTTATGCCCTTTTGCTTCAGGAAGTCGATCAGGCGAATCAGCATGATATGCGCGTCGCGCCGATTGCCCGCTTGTATTAGGCTGCCCACCGGGTCGATGACCACAATCGAAGGTTGAAATTCCTGCACAATCTTGTGGATGATCGCGAGGTGCATCTCCAAGCCATAGAGCGTCGCTCGACTGGAGTGGAATTGCAGTAAATTCCTCTTGGTCCACTGTTCCAGGTCCAGGCCAATGGATTTCATGTTGCGAACCATCTGGCCGGGCGATTCCTCGAAGGAGAAATAAAGGCAACGCTCGCCGCGGCGGCACGCGGCGTCTACGAAATGCGCCGCCAAACTGGTTTTTCCAGTTCCCGCAGTTCCGGAGACCAGCACCGTGCTGCCGCGGTAAAAGCCATCACCGCCGAGCATCGTATCCAGGCGAGGGATGCCGCTGGAGATGCGTTCATCGCTCACATGATGCTGCAGGCCCAGCGAAGTGACGGGCAAAACACTGAAACCATCTTCATCGATGAGAAAGGGGTATTCATTGGTTCCGTGGGCCGTGCCGCGGTATTTCACAATGCGCAGGCGGCGGGTGGAGATCTGATCGGTTACTCGGTGATCGAGCAGAATTACGCAGTCGGAAACATATTCTTCCAGTCCGTGGCGGGTGAGCGCGCCTTCGCCGCGTTCGGCGGTGATCACGGCGGTCACACCTTTATCTTTGAGCCATCGAAACAAGCGGCGCAATTCGGCGCGTAAGATCCCTTCATTCTGCAGCCCGGAGAAAAGGTTCTCGATAGTATCCAGAACTACGCGCTTGGCTCCGATGCTGTCGATGGCTGCGCCCAGCCGTATGAATAATCCTTCCAGATCATAGTCGCCGGTCTCATCGATCTCGCTGCGTTCGACACGCACGTAATCGATGGCGAGTTTTTTCTCTTTCGCAAGTACACCGAGATCGAAGCCGAGTGAGCGGACATTTTGGGTTAGCTCCGCTGCGGTTTCTTCGAAGGCCATGAAAACACCGGGCTCGTTATATTCAGTTGCGCCGCGAACCAGGAACTCCATGGCGAGGAGGGTTTTGCCTGCACCGGCGCTGCCGCAAACAAGGGTGGGCCGGCCGGCGGGAAAGCCGCCTGCCGTTATCCCGTCAAGCCCCGGAATGCCAGTGGGCGCTTTCGGGAGGCTGCGAGTAGTGATGCTCGTTTGGTGACCAGACTTGCCCTTAAGGTTTTTTGCTTGCATTGTCGTACGCTTGCGTAGCGTTCACATCGGACTTCGCCGCAATTCCAGACGGCAGTCAGCGGTGGTTCAGCATACTATCGCATCCGTTTCCCTCGCGGCTGTGGAGTATCACAACTTCTGCGAGGGTCGTATGTTCGATGTCGAACCAAAGCGCTGAATTTTTCTGGCTATTCTTGAGAGAGTGCGCAAACCGTCATCGTTCTACATCCGCCCAGATTAGGGGTATACAGTAAATCCTGTAGAGACCAAAGGACTAATTGTGGAAACCCGATTGCTATCGATCTCGAGGGGAAGCTTCCAGTTCTGCGCAGATGCATGTCCAGCGTGAATCCACGCAATCCTCGTACTTAACGAGCCTGCGACTGCCGAGGCAGCAGCCCAGCGGCGAAGTGAAGACGATCGCTTCGTGGAGCTAAAAAGGCTGAGAGTCCGCAGCAGGAGTGGAATGGGTCCAGAAAGTACGCCTCCGGTTCGAGTGACCAGCCCGCTGGATCCCTGTTTCAGGGGATTCAGAGCAGCGCTCCGGCGACTTTCCAGGCGCAGACCCTCCCAGGTTTCGAAGAGCGCAGCGCCCAATCCGAGCGCTTGCAAAGCGTGGCTCTTGCGGTGGCCCAAGAGTTCAAGAATCCCGACCGCTGCCCCTAATCCCGACGCCCCGAAGTGCAGTGGCAGCTCGTCTTTGTCTGGTGAGCCTTGATACAGCCAACTCTCGGGGTCGTACTTTTTCTTCTCCGCATCCCAACCGGAAAAGAATCCGTCGAGATCTTCCGTGTCGCGAAAATCCTCCCGCAAGATTGTTGAAGCATTCGTATAGTGCAAAACGTAATCGTGGAATTGCTTATTGTTCTCCAAAACGTAATGAACCAGTGCGCCGAGGAAAACAATATCGCTGCCGGCTCGCAAGGGAACCCATATATCGGCCATCGCCGAAGTACGCGTGTAACGCGGGTCGACATGGATAATCGTGGCACCCTTTTCGCGGGCTTCCACCACCCATTGAAAGCCAACCGGATGGTTTTCCGCCATCGACGATCCCATGATTAAGATCGCGTCCGCATTGGCCAAGTCCTGTTGCGCGGTGGTGGCTCCGCCGCAGCCAAAGGATGTGCCCAGACCGGGCACGGTCGAGCTATGTCATATCCTGGCCTGATTGCTGATGCAGGACATGCCGAGCCCGGCGGCAAACAGCTTCTTAATTAAATAATTTCCTTCGTTGTCGAGCGTGGCCCCACCCAGATGAGCCATGCCGAGGGTCTGCATCAACGATTGGCAGTCGCGGGATTCGTGAAAAGTTCGCTCGCGCGTTTCCCTCACGCGATCGGCCACCATGTCCATTGCTACTTCGAGATCGATATCTTGCCATTCGCGGACGTAAGGAGCGCGGTACTTAACTTTTTTCAAGCGCCCGGAATGCGTATGCAGTTCATGAGTGTCCGCGCCCTTAGGGCAGAGGTGACCGCGTGAAATGGGCGACTGCGGGTCGCCTTCGATCGAAATCAGCTTCCCGTCTTTGTGATATATAAGTTGACCGCAGCCCACACCGCAGTAGGGACAGATGGAACGAGCAACGTTTGCGCCATCCGTCTTCGGACGTAAGTTGCGCGTTCGCTCAGTTATCGACTCCGGACCGGTGCCGTCGATCCCAGTGCGAATTTGCGTCAGAAGTGGCCAACGGGATAGAAGACTCTTGAGCACGGTTACATCCGTTCACACTTTAGGAAAGGAATTTGATATTCGCTTTTCTTTGAGGTGTTGCAGGCGCAAGAAGGTTGCCGCACAATCTACGGTCTGGCTTTTTATCTAGTCGTCTCAGCGGGAAGTGACAGATGCCTTGGAGGCGCTATCCGGTTCGAACCCGATCTTATTCAGCATGGGTTGAATCTCCGGATTCGACATAAACAATTTCCAGATGAGACCGGTGCGATAATTTTCCACCATCACCACGATTGGCGCTTGATCGAGGCCCATATAGACCGGAGAGAACCAATTTCGACCAAGATTGAAAGCATCCCGCGGACCATAGACTCCCCACAACCGGTCACCCAGCGTGCGATAGAAAAACTTTAAAGCGGCCATCGACGCTTCGGGCGTGTAAGGGAAAGAGGCGAGAGCGCCAGTCGGCGTGATCGTGCCGTCGTCACTGCTGAGGTTTGGAGCATGCGCCAGATAGCCTAACTGATCATCGCTGGCGGTCAGTCCCCAGTCGTCGGCCCCGTAACCTTGGAAGTGGTCGGGATTCGCTTTGCAATAGGCAAGGTCGATGAGCGCGATATCGCGGTTGTTATCGAAGTAATCGGTGTAACGATCATGAATGCCCCGGGGATCGAAACCCATGAACGAATATTGCGTGAAAAACAACGGGCCGCCCGTACCTTCGCCCACGGCCAGTTTGATTCCATAATAAGTGTGGCCGTTTATGTAGCGATCTCCTTGCGAAGTCCCGGACCATCCACTGCGGTATGCCATGGCGGCCTCAGATTGTCCCGCCCAGCCTGTGTAGTAAAGACTCGCCGGAACTCCATGCGTGGGCGATGCAATCGCCAGAAGATACGTGATCATCGTTTCGTTGAAGCCGGTGAGCCGATGATCGATGAACCAGGACCACTGCGGCGACCAATGCCACAGCAGCGCATTATTTTCTGGAGTTTTGCGGTACCAATCCCACTCAACCCCTTCCCAGAGTTTTGTGATCCGTTGGTAGATACTTTGCTCTGTCTCGCTGTCACCCTTGAAGTATTGCCGAGCGGCGAGAAGACCCTCCATCAAAAAGGATGTCTCCACCAAATCTCCGCCGTTATCAAACATCCCGAACACCAGCATAGTCTGCGCAGTGTTGCCATTGAGAAAGTGCGGCCAGGCACCGTGATAGCGAGGAGTTTTCTCCAGGAAATCCAGGATTTGCGACAGCCGTTCCATGCCTTGCTCGCGCGTGATGAAGCCGCGATCGACGCCGACGATGAGCGCCATAATGCCGAATCCCGTGGCTCCGGTGGCAACAATGCGCTCGTCTCCCGGAATATTCTCGAGCGTTGCGCCCGCGATTGGATGCGCCCCCTCCCAGTAGTAACGGAAGCAAGCCTCCTGCAGCATGGTGAGCAGGTCGTCGTCGGAGAGCTCTCTGGTTGAGGCGGTGGCTGGTGCCGAAAGAGCGGATTGCCGGTACGATCGATCGACCGCCTTAACCCGATACGTCGCTTTTACGCCCGAACGTCCGATGAAGTCGGTGTAGCGATCAATGTCGGCAGCCTGGATGCCGATCGGCTGAAATTTGTGACGATCGATGGAGCGGTAAATTGCGTAGCTTTGTAAATCGCTATCCTTCATCGGTTCCCAACTGATGTCGATGTGACGGTCGTAGCCTTTGGCTTGCACATTCTTCGGGAATCGAGGAAGGCTTCTCAGTTCTGGCGCGAGCGGCGAAGCAGCGCTCCTGTCGTCGATCTTGATCTCGTCAATGATCAGAGTGTGCTGCTTGTCGTCCGCGGCGCCCTGGCTGAAGTAAAGGCTGTGAAGTTGGCGGGCCTCAAAAGGATGGACCGAAGCGGTTTCAAATTCGCTGAGCGGCAGCCGGAGCTGAAACCATCGCTTGGCGGGAATGTCACCATCGCCGGTACCCAGCTTCACCGGGACCGTAAAATCATGCTGCTCGTCCTCCAATTGCAAGAATGGCAAGTCCGCCGCAGCGATTGGTTCAGCCGAGTAGCACCAGATGTACAGCGTGTCGCCGCGGAAATCAGTCAGCCGGTTGCGCATGCTGACCACCCGCACCTCCGACTCCCAGCTTCCGCCGGCGACAGAGCGCCACTGCAAACGCAGGGCATTGGGAGCGGTGAAGAAATTCTTCTTCTCGACAGGAAGCGACCCCGACAACAAATCAATGGTACTGGGAAACACCGCTCTGCCGCTGCTGTAATAGTAGTAGTCGGGCGTGATGCTATTGTCGAAGATTACATGGTTGTAATAATCGGTGGGAGCAGCCGCGTGGCACGAAATGACAGCCAGAATGGATAAGAAAAAAAAGTAGAAAAACCAGCGCACCGCCCACTCCCGGTCTTGGCAGATAGAGAGTTTTAATGCAATCACCTTCAAAGGTTAACATAGCAAAATTGAGAATCGAGTAGAAGCCGAGGTTCTAGCCTGGGATTCTAGCTTGGGGATTCTAGCGTGAGGATTCTAGCGTGGGAAGATGCGCCGCTCTCAGGGTGATAAATTCATTACAGTGCTCTTGCCTTCGAACGTTGCCGTGACGGTATTGGCGTTTGATCCGAGGACTCTGTTCCATTGACCATTAAAAGCTCTTCCTCAATCTATGCAGTTTCCGCGCGACCTTCCCGGTTGGCAAAATTTTCCATTGCCGGGGTGCTGCTGTTATTTGCCGTGGTGTATGTGGGATCGTTGTTTTCTCCAGGACTGCAGGACGATGCGGATTCAACTCACGCTGAGGCGGCGCGCGAGATGTTGGCGACGCATGATTTCGTAACGCTGAAAATCAACGGCAACCGCTATCTGGAAAAAGCTCCGCTGATGTACTGGGTGGTGGCGTTGAGCTATTTCTTTTTTGGCGTCAATGAGTTTGCGGCGCATCTTCCGGTTGCAGTCTCGATGTTGCTGTTGGTTTTGCTGGCCATGCGGTGGGCGCGCCGCGCGTTCGGCGACCATGCGGCCATTTATGCAGGACTCTTCATTTCGAGCGCCGCCGGATGCTATCTGTTCACGCGCATCCTCATCCCGGAATCCATTCTGAGTTTGTTTATTGCGGCTTCATTTTATTGCTTCGCGACGGCGCTGGAAGATGGCGATGCATGGCGTTGGTATGGCGGTTATGCCTGCATGGCTCTGGCCGTACTCACCAAAGGCCTGCTCGCGATCGTCGTCGTGGGCCTGGCACTATTGCTGTATGCCGCAATCAGCGGCGAATGGCGTCGCTGGCGCGAGTTCCGCCTTTTCACGGGCACTCTGCTTTTTCTGGCAATCGCCGCGCCATGGCACATACTGGCCGGCATCCGCAATCCGCATTTCTTCTGGTTCTACTTCGTAAACGAACACTTCATGCGCTTTCTGGGCAAGCGCATTCCTAAGGACTACAACAAACAAACCGATTCTCTTTACTGGACTCTTCATCTGGTGTGGCTGTTTCCCTGGAGTTTGTATTTGCCAGTCGCGCTGCGGCGGCCGATTGCCGATTGGATGGCGCGGCGCAGGATGGGCGCACTTAAAGCCCCGCGGCCGCCACTGAACTTCCGTTCGCGAACGGAATTACTTTGCCTGGCCTGGGCCGGAGTAACGCTTGTCTTTTTCTCGTTTTCCACCAACCAGGAGTACTACACATTTCCCGCGTATTTTCCGATCCTGCTGCTAATTGCGGCGAAAGTCGCAAACGAGGAGGATTCAGGTTCGCGGCGATGGCTGTTGTGGACTTCAGGTGTGCTAGCCGTAATCTGCATCGCGATTTCTGCAGTACTTGCGGCGGGGTTGTGGAATTCGCGCCAATTGCCCTTTGTTCCTGACATTGGCACGGTACTCGCCAAGCCAAACCTGCAGGCCGAAACGCTTTCCATGGGCCACATGCTCGACTTGACCGGCGAGTCGTTTGCCGCCTTGCGACTTCCGGCGATCCTCGCGGCTGCAATCTTTCTGATAGGTCCGGTTCTTGCTTTCTGGTTGCGCCGGCGCAGAGCACAACGCGCGGCAACCTGGACGACCGCGGCCACCATGGCTGTCTTCCTGATCGCTGCCCACATCGCACTCGTGCGCTTCGATCCTTTTCTAGGATCGCGGATCATGGCCCGGCAGATCGCTCTTGAACTCAAGCCGACGGATCGGGTGATGATTTACGGAGATCAGTCCTTCGGTTCATCGTTGCTTTTTTATTTACGGAGGCCGATCGAACTGGTGAACGGAAATACAACATCCATGTGGTGGGGGTCGACTTATCCCGATGCGCCACACATTTTTCTCAACGATCAGGATCTGCTGCACGCGTGGAATTCTCCTCAACGCGTTTTTCTCTTCGTGCCGGAATATGAACGTGCCAGAGTGGAAGCGTTGCTGCCAGGACCGTTGCATATCGCCAGCGAAGCGTCAGGCAAGGTGATTTTTACCAACCATTCCTAAGCAAACAATTCCTAGCGGCGGGAGCCGGCTGGGATCTCACGTTTCGCGGTTGGCAAAGAATAGCCAGACTTCACTGCGTCTCTGCGAAACATCTGCACGGTTTCCTGCGAGAACTCGTGAAGATCTTTGCCCACGAGCGGAAGCTTCTTAAGTATGTCGGTCGTGGCGGTGATCACATGGCATCCGATCTCATCCGCCTGAAAAACATTCAATAGCTCGCGAGGGCTTGCCCAGATCAGTTGCGCGTTCACGTCGTCGACCATGGACACCGCTTCGCGCATCAGCGGCACCGGGTCGCGGCCCGTGTCTGCAATGCGGCCGGCGAACACGGAAACATACGCAGACGCATTCCCTTTCAACGCAGAACAGACGTCCCGCACCTGTTCCAGCGTGAGCAGAGCAGTCACGTTCAATTTGATTCCGTCTGAAGATAGGGCGCGGACAAGATCATAAGTTGGCGCCCCGCTCGTATTCATGACTGGAACTTTTACGAATACATTCTCGCCCCACGCCGCGATGTGCCGCGCCTGTTCTTCCATCTCGGCTTCGTCGTCGGCAAATACTTCGAACGAGATAGGACGGTCCTGTATGGTTGCAAGAAGATCCAGCGCGAAGGCTTGGTAGTCAGCAACGCCGGTGGCTCGCATCAAAGTTGGATTCGTGGTGAAGCCTTTGATATAGGGCTGGCAGTAGAGTTCCAGCATGCTTGCCTTGTCAGCCCCGTCGGCGAAGATTTGCACGCGCAGGTCTTCGACAGACTTCATGCAGAATGAACTCCTTTAGGCGTGGAACGGATAATCCAATCGGCCGCTTCGCGGAGCGAACTCACTCGCAAATTGGGCTCCCGGTCTGGAGGTTTCTCCGAATAACCGTAATCAATAAGAATAGTCTTACATCCCGCATTATAACCCGCCTCGATGTCCCGCCATCGATCGCCGACCATAAAGCTGTTGGCGATATCGATGTTATGCCGGCGTGCTGCTTCCAGAAGCATTCCCGGCATGGGCTTGCGGCAATCACATTTGTCCTGATCCGTGTGGCAGCAGACGAGAATATCGTCGAGTGGGAGTTGTGCGCGCAAAGCCTGGTGCATCTCCTCAAGTATCTGGCGGGAAAGTTTTCCGCGGCCGACATCGGGCTGGTTCGTTACCACTAGCAACACGTAGCCATTTGCCTTCAGTTCCTGCAATGCCTCCGGAACCCCAGGAAGCACTTCCAGTTCCCGCTGACTCGGCGGCGGAAACGGTTTGCCGTCGCGGACAAAAGCCTTGTTGATCACGCCATCGCGGTCGAGAAACACAGCACGGTGTTTGCCGGGCGATGCCATCGATTCCCACTTGGTCGCCTGCAACTTAACTGCGGGATGCGAAACTAGAAGATGCCAGATTACCCCCTGAAAGGCCTCGGTGTGCGGAGTGGTGTGTGCAGGATTTACGGTTGGAATGATCACGCAAGCGTCGGCAACCTTCGCCGTAAAGCCGCCGTCACGGCCAACCACGCCGACAATCTTCGTCCCCACCGATTTCGCATAATTTAAAGCGGCTACCAGATTCGGACTGATATTCTGTTCGATGTTTCCACCACCGACCGACAGAATCAGCAGCAGATCGTCCTGGCGCAGGCGGCTGACCCTAAGCCACCCGTCGAAGATGGAACTCCAACCTTCATCATTGGCCCGCGCCGTCAGTTCGGACACGTTGTCGGTGGGCGCATAAGCTTCGATGCCGGCGATCTTGCGGAAATCGTTGACGGCATGCGAGGCATTTGCCGCACTGCCGCCCACGCCCAGAATAAACAGCCGGCCACCTGCCGCACGAGTGCTCGCCAGAAGGCCTGCAGCTTTTTCAATGCTCGCCACATCGAGCCTGGCGATGATCTCGGTTGCCTCGGCGAGAAAATCCTCGGTAAAACTTTTCGAACGGCTGGGACCGCTCATGCCCGCGCGTCTCCCCGTCGACTTAGAAAGTTAGTCATCTCTTGCAATCCCGCAGGCGAACCGATTTCGTAAAAACGTTCACGAACTTCCACGGCGGCCAATTCGCCCGCCCGCAAAAGCTCTTCGTAAACATCGGCCAGGTCAGTGGCACCGGTTCCGGCGAAAGCTTCTGCCTTAAAAGCACCCAGCCCGTAATCGATATAGTGCATGAGCGGAGTGCGATTCTTTTTGCTGTATGCCAAAATGCGGCCTTCTTCAAACTCCACATTGCTGGTGTCCCACTGTCCGTCATTGCCAAAAACTGTCATCAATCCTGACTTGCGGCTCCGCAAGAATTCTTGTTCAACGGCGTTATAGTCGCAAACCAGATAAGAATCGCCATAGATCACAAAGAAATTTTCACCGAGCTCAGGGAGTGCGGCTCTGATAGCTCCCGCCGTGCCCAGCAGCGTGGGGCCATCATAAGAGTAAGTGACCTCCACTCCGAATGCCCGGCCATTGCCGACGACCCGCTCAATCTGTTCGCCCAGATGGCCAACGCACAGTATGACACGCCGGATGCCGCGGCTTTGCAGCAGTCGCAACTGGTGCGCGACGAACGGTTCGCCGTCGATCAGGATAAGCGACTTCGGAACTTTCTCGGTCAGCGGTCCCAGGCGGGTTGCCAAGCCGCCGGCAAGAATGGCCACAGGTAGCATAAGTTTCAGGAATGCGCCAGAACAGAAGTACCACTGAAATCGAACTGCAACCGAACCTCCCGCAGTCCCGCATTTCTCATGGCAGAACGGAGTCGAGTTTTATTCTCGGTGTAGAGCATGAGAAACCCGCCGCCGCCCGCGCCAATTAATTTGCCACCCAGAGCCCCATGGGCGAGTGCCAATTCATACATTTCGTCGATGAAACCACTGCTCATCCCCGGCGAGCGCTTTTTTTTATGTTCCCAGTGAATGTGCATGAGTTCGGCGAATTTGCGCAAATCCCCACTTGCCAACGCATCGCGGCTTTCGTAGCCCAGTTGTTTGGTGAGATGCAAGTTGTCGAGCATCTCCGTGGCATTTTCCCGGGTACGCGTGTCCTGATCGCGCAACACTTCCGCCGCAGAGCGTGACGCACCCGTAAAGAACAGCAGCAGGCTGTCCTCAAGATTCGCCAGAGTTTCAGCGGCAATCTTCAAGGGTTCGGCAATCACCGTGTCGTCCGGAAGAAACTCGAAGCAGGTGATGCCGCCGAAGGCCGAAATGTATTGGTCCTGCTTGCCCACCGGCTCTTTCAAGAGATCGATTTCAATGTGGCAAGCTTGTTCGGCTAACTCTTGCGGAGGCACAAAATTACGCTTCATCGTGTGCAGCGCGCGCAGCAGTGCCGTGGTGAAGCTCCCCGAAGAGCCCAGTCCAGTCCCCGCCGGAATATCGGAGAGACTCACAATCTCAAGATACGGCCCCATGATTCCGGTTAGCTTGAGCGCTTCACGGATGATCGGATGTTGAATCTCCTCCCACCGCTCCACATCCTCCAGCCGGGAATATTTCAAAATAATTCGCGGACGAAAGGCCTCGTTGATGGTGATGTAAACGTAGCGATTAATTGCGGCGGATAATACAAATCCACCGTATTTTCGATAGTACGAAGGAAGATCGGTGCCGCCGCCACCGAGTGAAATTCGCAACGGACTTCGGGTAATGATCAAACCAGCTCTCCGGCTCCATTCACTTGAGCGGCGGGTAAGTATAACGTATCTAAATCTGCGGCTTCATTACAGTAGCGTTCGCGCTCACGAATTTGACGGTGGCCAAAACCGCCTGCCTGATCGTGAGCTTCGGCCGCCAGCCCAGGGCGTGGATCTTCGAACAGTCGAGCAGAATAAACGGGCTATCCCCGATCCAACCGCGTTCACCGCCTGAGTACGTCAGCTTTGGACGCAGCCCGAGATGCTCACAAATCCAGCCGATGGAGTCGTTCACTTCGCAGTACTCGTCGGTGCCCAGATTGAAGATGTTAATTTTGCCGTCGGCCTTTTCGAGAGCCAGCAGAATGGCATCAAGGCAATCCTGCACGTATAAATAAGATTTTTTCTGATGACCATTGCCAAGGACGTGGAGATGTTCAGGGTGCTCGGCGAGTTGATGATAAAAATCAAACACGTGCCCGTGGGAGTAACGCTCACCCAGAATCGATACGAATCGAAAGATGTAGCCCTGCATTCCGAAGCCCTCGCAGTAGGCCTGAATCAGGCCTTCCGCCGCCAGTTTGGATGCACCGTAAAGGGAAGTTTGAATGGGAAACGGACATGTTTCTGGAGTCGGGAAAATATCCGGCTCGCCATAAACTGATCCGGTCGAGGAGAACACGATGCGTTTGCAACCTTCGTCGCGCATAGCCTCGAGTACGTTCCAGGTTGCGATGGTGTTCTGCTCCAGATCTTTTCGCGGATGATCGGTGCCGAAGCGCACGTCGGCATTGGCCGCGAAATGGATTACGAGTTCCGCACCTTTCATCGCACGAGACAAGCTGTCCCGGTCGAGCAGGTCTGCTTCATGCAGAATGAACTTGGGGTGACTGGCGGCACTTTCCAGGAACCTCCGTTGTCCGGTCGACAGATTATCGAATCCGACAACCGAGTGACCCACGGACAGAAGGCGATCGACCATGTTGCTGCCAATAAACCCAGCCGCACCGGTAACCAGAACCTGCAATCGAACCTCCGCCTGAAAAATCTTAGTTTTGATCTGAAGATGTTTGCCGCAACGCGATTCGCGTTCCACGTAGTTCAAAGCGGCTATCGCGCCAAACGTAACGCAGGTTTAAATAGCTGGCGAACCAAACCGCAAAGCCGAGCAAATCACGCAGCAGATAAAGCCAGGGGGCGCGGCGTATTTTCGGATCTCGAACTACCGTCCAGCCCACCAGCCACGCTTCCAGCAAACGGTTCATCGCAGCCATGAGCAGTAAGAGAACCCCGATTCGCCAGTGCCCCAAAAGCGCAGTGGATACAAATCCCAATAATCCGTAAGGCATGGCGAAAATGAGCCCGCTTCCGAAGTGTCCTTTCGGACGCGAATAACGCGTGGTTTGAGCCCAACGCAATTGATTTTGCCACATGCGGCGGAATGACTTCTGATTCACCACATGATCAATGATGTGTCCAGAGAGAACAACGCGGTAACCAGCGTTTGCGAGCAGGTTGCCGATGGCGAAGTCATAAGCAATGTAGTCCTTCAACGCGGTGTAGCCGCCAATGGCGGCGAGAGAATCTTTGCGCACTACCGTCGTCGGACCTAGACCAAATTTCATTCCTTCCAGCAGATTCGCCACCAGCACTCCTGCGGTCATTTCCACCGACATGCCGATAGCCGTCAGGCCAGAGAAAAATCCCGCCGCGTTTTTTCCGCGATACACGCATGTCACCATCCCGACTTGTGGATCGAGCAATGGCGGCACGATCTCTCGCAGGTAGCTCGAGTCGACCTCGACGTCGCTGTCGGTCGTGACCAGAATGTCATGTGTCGCCGCCTCCGCCATGCAATGAAATCCGTAGACGACGGGATTGGGCCAGGGCGTGCCCGTGACCAGAACTTGAGTCCGAATGTGCGGATAGCGCGCAGAGACTTCGCGAATCACCACGAGCGCCGGGTCGTCGGCTTGATCTGCGGCGAACAAAATCTCATAATTCGGATAATCCTGCCGGAAAAAACTCTCGATATTCTCCTTCAGTTGCGCCTCCAGCCCATGCACGGGCTTCAGCACCGAAACGGGAGGTAGTTGCTCATCCTCCGGAACGGAACGATTTTGTCGTCGTGCCTCGGCATGAAAGCGAGCGACTCCGACCACGGCTAAACCGAGAAATACCGCCGAAGAGACCGTCCCGATTACAGCCACGCTCAGCGCGATATAGAGAATGATCAACATGTGAAATTGCAGAATCCTGGTCGGAAAATCACGGGGGTTAGCCGGACTGAGCGCTCCTCCGACTACCAGAATCGCAATCCTCAATATACATTTTCTGTCATCTGAGACCTAAGCGCGCATTTGTTGTTTAATGGGCGAACGAAGGGCTTGGAATGAACGGAGATTCCGCACTTTAGACCTAGAGCCAAGCTGTTCGGCGCTTCAATTGCTCGAAGCTTTCTGTCCCATACAGCGTGTAGGGATTGTAGCGACTGTACATCTCTGCGCGAAGGAGTATAGCCATGCACATTCACCCCAATCAAATCAATCCAAACATGCAACTGGATAGTCTCTACGCCGCGGAAAAAGCCGCCGCCAAAAGGGAAGTTGAGCGTACGCGAAAAAAACTGCTGGAGTCGGCCTCAAAACTGGCCGGACAAGCTGAGTCCGAAGAGGATTGCGTGGTGAAATTGGGAGCGCGGGATCAGGAGCAGAAGGAGCAAGGTCAAAAACAATTTAAGCGCAGGAAATCAACAGAACAGCTGAGTTCCGGGAACGGGGACCAATCTATTTCGGATTGGGCATAAGCAGGTGTCCATGCCCGAGCCTGTGATTTTCATTGCTACTCCCTGCTTCGGTGGCACGGTCACGCAAAGCTACATGCTGTCGGTGATAAGACTCATGAGCTATGCGAAATCAGCAGGCTTTCAGGTGACGCTCTCGCTAGCTGGCTATGACGCACTCATCCCACGAGCGCGCAGCACCCTGCTTGCCGCTTTCCTGGATGACGCTAGTGCCACGCACCTGTTATTCGTCGATGCCGACATTAGCTTCGAGCCGCAGCAGGTGGAGCGACTACTTCGATTTGATAAGGATTTCAGCGGAGCGCTGTATCCGCTGAAATCGATCGACTGGGATCCGATTCCTCAGCGCTGCGTGAACGGCGGTGAAAGCGTCCGCCAAGCTGCGCTATCCTACGTTGGAACTTTCTGTAATCCTGCGGAGCGTAAGCGGGAAAAGGATTTTTTCACGGCAATTTATGCCGGTGGAGGTTTTCAACTCATTCGCCGCGCCGCGTTGGAGCGAATAGTTGCCGCTTACCCGGAAACTCACTTCAGCCAGGTGCAATGCACACCGATATCAGGCTCGCGACACGAGCAGGTACAGAGTTCGAACCTGTTTGCGCTCTTCGATTGCATCATCGATCCCGAGACGGGCACCTATCTGAGCGAGGATTATTCTTTCTGTTTACGCTGGCGAAGAATCGGTGGGGAAATCTGGCTTGACACCGCAAGCAAACTAACTCATTCCGGTCCCTATCAATTCGTAGGCGATCACGCTGCGCGGCGCGTCGGCGAATGCGTCGATCTGCCTTAGCGCGGCCAGCTACTTCGACAGTCCGGCGAGCGCCTGCCGGAACATTGCATCGAACGATCCGGGCTTGGCGGCTTTGGCCGGAGTGTTCTTGAGCGCTGCGGTCAACGCCTTTTCGGCCGCCGCCCGCTGGTAGCCCAAGTTCGTCAGCGCGGATAAAACATCTTCTTCCATCGCGCTCAGCACAGGAACGGTCGTGGATTTACCTGTGTCGGCGGGCAATTTGTCGCGTAGTTCCAGCACCATGCGCTCGGCAGTTTTCTTACCGATGCCCGGTATCTTGGTCAGTCGAGCCAGGTCATTGCCCCGGATCGCACCCACCATCTCGTCCGCGGCCATGCCGCTTAGGATGGTGATCGCCAGTTTCGGTCCGATGCCGCTCACAGTAATCAATTTCTCAAACAGTTGTTTCTCGGCGAAGCGAAGAAAGCCGTAAAGCGCGAACGAATCCTCTCGCACGTGAGTGTGGATGTAAAGGGCAACTTCCGAGCCTTCGGAGGGTAGCTCGGAAAAAGTGGGCACGCTGATGTTCACTTCATAACCGACACCAGCCGTCTCCAGCACAAGTTGGTTGGGATGCTTGGACAACAATATTCCGCGCAGGTGGGCGATCATATTCAGGGCAATTGTAGCGGTAACGACATTTTTCGTTTTCCAGCGGGCAGCAAAAACGGCAGGGCCGACCCCCTGCCGCTTTCGTGATTACGATTCCTCGACTTACTTCTTGTTAACCGCTTTCTTCAGCTCAGCCCCAGGGGAAAACTTCGCGACCTTACGGGCGGCAATCTTGATCGTGGCGCCGGTTTGCGGATTGCGTCCGTTCCGCGCCTTTCTCTGCGATATCGAGAATGTGCCAAAACCTATCAGAGCTACTCGATCGCCTTTCCGCAAAGCACCAGTGATGCTGCTCACGGCAGTGTCAATCGCAGTGGTTGCCTGCGCCTTGCTGATTTCGCAAGCGCCCGCGATCTTATCAACCAGATCGGCCTTATTCATAGTTTCTCCTCGCAGGTCTCGTTCATACCCAGCACAAATACCGGGAGGACAAAAGCTCATGTCTGAGTTGGGAAACCTGACGGAAGGTATTTTCCTCTCTCCGGGAGAAATGTCAACTGTGAAAATCCGCGCCGGAAGCCTGTTCTGCACCCCCTGCTCCCGGACTGGGGCTAAGGGTACGGCTTTTGGCTAGGCTAGAGTTGGCAAGGCTAGATTTCCTCATTGATCCACAGACCTGTCGCCGCCTGCACAGCTTGTACACAGAGCTTCCATCTTTGAGACTTGCGGCAACCAGGGGTCTAGGTGCAAAGTCAGAGAAGACAGTTTTCGAAGAAAGGTTTCGGTTATCTGAAGACGGTAAATACAGCGGCCAGTGTTTGTCCCCTCTGCGAGGGGACGGGTTGGAAGACGATTCCTGCGAGGGCCAGCGCGCCCAGAGACCGCCGCGTAACGCGCTGCGATTGCCAATTGCGGGCACGAAACCAGATCTTGCTGGGAGCGGCTCGCATCCCCAAGAGATACGAGCATTGCGAACTTGCCAGCTACACGACGGACTTTCCCGGAGCTCACCCTTCGTTGGCATTCGCACAGCTTTCAGCTTCCAAGTTCGCGCAAGAATATGATCCTCGCGACGGTACAGGACTGCTGATCATCGGCAAGATTGGTACTGGAAAAACTCACCTGGCGGTGGGTATCACGAAGGAGCTAATCCTTAATAAAGGTATTTCCTGCTTGTTTTATGACTATCGCGAACTGCTGAAAGAAATCCAGAACTCTTATAACGCTACGGTACAAACCACGGAACTGGACGTACTCCGTCCCGTGTTTGAAGCTGATGTCCTCGTACTCGACGAACTGGGTGCCGTGAAACCCACTGAATGGGTCTGGGACACCGTCAGCCTTATTCTGAATACGCGCTACAACGATAACCGCACGACCATCATCACGACGAACTTTGAAGATCAGCCTGCTGGCGGGGCGAATGGCGGATCAGCGGTTCGAGCCGCAGCCCGCGCGGAAAGTCTAGGCGACCGTATCGGAGAACGCATGCGCTCCCGGCTCCACGAAATGTGCCGCATCATCAAAATGCAAGGGGAAGACTTCCGCCAGAAGTTCCGCAGTGCCAGCTACCGGTAGGTTCTTCGCCGCGGATCTCCACGGATCAAGACAGAGATCTTGGGCGCCTCTAAGGTGGATTTCCGTTGAATCCCCATTAGAATAACCTTGTGCTGACCGAGCGCCTGGAATTCGCGCCTGAACGCGATGCGGAAACTTTTTCCGCAGTGCCAGCCGCGCCAGCCGTGTTCTCTCTGCGCAGCGGCGATGCTCTTGCCGAACCCTACGTTAGCAAAACAGCGAACCTGCGTCGTCGTTTGCAACGGCTGCTTGGTCCGATCGATGAACGTACAAAGAAGCTCAACCTGCGCAATCGGATTCGAACGATCCAGTACGCGCCGACCAGCTCTGAGTTCGAATCCGGATTTATTCTCTACAAAGTTCTTCGTTCCACTTTTCCCGACACTTATTCCCACCGTCTGCGCTTTCGCTTCGCGCCGCTGGTTAAACTGCATCTTGAAAACGAGTATCCACGCGCTTCTGTCACCACGCGACTGGGACGGCTTAAGGGTCGCACCCTTTATTACGGCCCCTTTATTTCGCGCACGGCTGCGGAGAAGTTTATGAACGATTCCCTGGACTTCTTCAAGATGCGCCGCTGCGTGGACGACCTGCATCCCGACCCCCAGTTTCCCGGCTGCATCTATTCCGAGATGAAGATGTGCCTGGCGCCATGCTTCAAGGGCTGTAGTGATGAGGAGTATTCCACCGAGGTGAAGCGAGTGCAGTCCTACTTCGATTCCGGCGGAGAATCTCTCGCTCGAGAATTTTCGGCGCAGCGCGATGCCGCATCCTCAAATCTAGCCTTCGAGGAGGCTGCCGCCATTCACGCACGACTGGAAAAGCTGAAACCGATCCTAAGCCAATTTCCCGAAATCGTTCGCCGCCTGGACCGCCTTTCCGCGTTGATCATTCAGCCCTGCCATCTGGCGGATTCCGTCAACTTTTTTCGGGTCGACGGGGGAGTGATCTACGGTCCAACGATATTCTGCATCCAAACCGCGGAGCACACGAAATCGCAATCCATGGAATCGCGGGTGCAAATGGTTCTCGAAGGGTTTCAACCAGCGAAGGCGCAATCGGCGATCGAAACCATGGAGCATCTTGCCTTGCTCAAGCGCTGGTACTATCGCAGCCGCCGTATGGGCGAGATATTTCTTGCCGACGATAAAGGCGAATTCCCCATGCGCCGCGTAGTGCGCGGCATTGGCCGAGTGTTGCGAGGTGAAGGGCCAGAGCCGCAACCTGTCATCCCGAGCGGAATGATGGATGCTGATTTCAACTCCAGGGGCGCGGGCGGGAACCAAGATCCCTCGCTTCGCTCGGGATGACAAACATTTTTTACCTGACCAACATCTGAAGATAAGAAGAAGGGGCAAGATGGCGATCAAGAAATCACAAGACAGAGGCAAAGACAAATTGCTTCGCGAGCAAGTGGTCGAGCTTCTCAACGGAAAAAGCGCCCATGCCAGCTTTGACGATGCCGTAAAGGCGATGCCGGAAAAGTTATTGGGCGTGAAGCCCGAAGGACTTCTGCACTCCGCATGGATGCTGCTGGAACACTTACGGATAGCGCAGTGGGACATTCTGGATTTCAGCCGCAATCCGAAATACAAGGCGCTCAAATGGCCTGATGATTATTGGCCGAAGAACGCGGCTTCGCCAAGCCAAGCCGCATGGAACAAAAGCATTCAGCAATTCCGGAAAGATTTGAAGACGATGCAGGATCTGGTTTCTGATCCGAAGACCGATCTCTTCGCTCAAATTCCGTGGGGCGACGGACAGACAATTCTGCGTGAGGCCCTGCTTGTGGCTGACCATAATGCCTACCATATCGCCCAGTTAGTCGACGTGCGCCGTTTGCTGGGCGCATGGCCCAGCTAGCATGGCTGTTTGATATTCGAAAATGCTGCTAACCAAAAACTGAGCCGGCTTTCCAGAGCCGGCTCGAGCATTTTGTAGAAAGCTTTTTTGCGAGCTATTGCACGGCAAAAATCAGGTCGTCGTGATCGTTGTACGGGCCCGTGGTGCAGGGGGAAGCGCTCCCCTGATAGCGGAATTGCGCCCGCACAGCCTGCAGGGTGCCGGTTGGAAGCGTGAACGTCGCTGACAAGGTCTGTGTCCCGGCTTTCGCAGGCACGATCGTCTTGATCAAAGTCCACGACGGGCTGTTGGCATTGGCCGTGTAATAAAGGTCGAGGGCGTCCGACGTGTAGGTGGCAGAGGACCAGACCGTCGCTGTCACTTTTGCCGTTGTGCCATGGGTGAGCGCGCCTCCACTGGTGGAAGTGATCACGACGCGATCGTTGGATTCATCGGAGTGGAAAACCCCGCTGGTGCCATCGGCGCAGGAACTGTTAATCGTATTAGGCTGATTCGGCTCCGCCCCACCCGACATGTGATCGCGTCCCAATAGCAGGGACGCACCCGAGTCACACGAACTGCTGGCAGTCCCGCACTCCGGAGCTTTCAGCGTGGAGTTGTAGACCGCGGTTTGCGCCGCTGCGTCAGACGTGACCGTTAGAGCAAACGTCGCGCTGTGGCTTAGCGAACCTGAAGTTCCTTTTACCGTAATGGTTGCTTTTCCAGTGGTTGCTGTAGCGGAGGCGGTGAGCGTGAGGGTTGAAGTTGCGCTACCGTTTGCCGGGGGCGTTACAGGATTCGTAGAAAACGCCGCCGTCACACCGCTGGGCAAGCCGGTAGCGCTCAGAGTAGTCGCGGAACTGAAACTATCCTTGCTGGTTATTCTGATCGTACTGGTGCCTTTGCCGCCTCGTTTAACGCTAAGAGAAGCGGGTGAGGCGCTAATCGTAAAGTTTGGCGATGCAGTGGCGCTCACCGTGAGGGCAAGCGTGGTGGTCGCGACCAGGCTGCCGGAGGTGCCGGTGATGGTCACCGTTTTGGTGCCGGTTGTGGCTGATGCACTCGCGGTTAGAGTGAGCGTGCTGGTTCCCGTCGTGGGATTCGGACTGAACGCGGCGGTCACGCCGGTGGGCAGTCCGGACGCTGCCAGAGTCACGCTTCCAGTGAATCCGCCCACGTCATTCACAGAGACGGAGCTGGTGCCGCTGGCGCCTCCTTCGGTAATCGTCAAGCTACCTGGCGAATCCGAAAGGGTGAAGCTTGGCGTCGCAGCACCAGCCAGTGTGTTGATCAGGTTTGCTCCGTTCGGAGTTCCCCATCCAGTGACAAGGTCATAGCCAGTAACCGCGGGATAGCCGTTACTCCCGCTGGTAATGTCGTGGAGGTTGCTGTCGTAGCTGCTTCCGAAAGCGATCGGGTAGATAAGCGGATTGAGAAAGCCGACAGTGGTGCTGTGATTAGTTACGTTCTGCTGGTTGGCCAGCGCGAGATAGCCCGCCCAGCGCGGCGCCGCGTAGCTGGTGCCGCCGTATTTGTTGTAGTAACACGTCCCGTCGTCGCAGAGAATGTTGTCGAAATTGGCTTCCGCAGCCACGTCCGGTAAATTGCGAATCGTCGAGGAAGCGTCATTGGAAGAATTGGCCACCCCGACCTGCCAGCTCGGAATTGCGAAACCGTCATCAGCCGGACCACCGCTGCTGTCAGACCATGCGGTTTCCGATTCCCAAGGACCGCCCGCGCCACTGGTGGTCAGATCCGTTCCGCCGACGGCTACGACGTAAACATCTTCCGCCGGGTAGCTTTCGTCGATGTCGTTATTCCCTGTATATTCCGCAGCATCACCGGAAGCGACGAAAAGATTCTGACCCTGCGTCGCAAATTCCTTGAAGATGGGATCGTTGGAGGACGCGTCCTCCGGCGCCCAACCCCAGGAACAGCTCAGTTGCTTGGAGATGTTGTCCGTCGCCATTTTGTTGAAAATGTCGACGTCACCGACGCCGATGTAAGAAGTCCCGGGCGCGATATAAACGCGAACTGAAGTCAAGCCGGGTGCCATGCCGATCGGCTGCGCAATGTCGATCGCCTGTTCGCCATCGTCGCCGTCTGAACCGGCCGTGCCACCGTCGACCAGAACGTTGGTGATCGTCACCGTGTAAGACTCTCCGCCCATGTCCGATTTGACGTCGGCAATTTCGTAGCCGTCGAATTCCAGCAGGCCGACGGACTGTCCGGTGCCGGTAAGAGCCGTTCCGCCGTAGTAGGCCGCTCGCATATCAGAGGGCCGGTAAGCGCCCTGCGGTCCAGAGCCGCTGGCGTTACTCTTTAATGCGGCCGATACCGGGGCTTTCTTGAGCATCGGGCGCGGTATTGAATAGTTATTCAGCCCGGCAATGTGAGATATCGGGACGCTTAAATCCAGCGACGGCTCACGATCTGGCGAATAAAATGTGCGGTTTTCCGTGGGATGCTGGTAGACCGTCATCACAACATGGAAGGCATTCTGAATCTGCGCCACCGTGCCATTGATATCCACAAGCAGGCGATTTGGAGGAGTATCCGTAACGGTAAAACCATTGGCCTTGGCAAAATCCACAACCGCCTGATAATCCGCGACAGTGGGGCCAAACTGTTCAGTAAACTGCGCCACGCTGAGGAACTGATGATAGTCGGGACTGCTGGAATCATAGAGGCGATCCAGCAAATTTGTCAGTTCGGCCTGATTGCGCAGCGGCAGCATGATCGCCAGGTTCATTCGCTGGCCAGGTGGAAGTATTCCCACGGGCGCGGCTTGACCACTCGCCACCACGGGGCGGACATGATGATGCAGCGCCTGAAGTGTCTGCTGGGCTTGGGCCGGCATCCCGCACAATAAGAACAGAGCGGCAGTGGCGATGCCGGGCAAGGCCCGCATCGTGCGATTATTTCTTGTCATCTTCTTAATCCTCTCGATTTTCTGATCGCTTCAAAGACGAGAAGGGGGGAATCAAAGCCTTTGGCCGACAGACGGGCATCTTAAACCAGATTGAGCGGTTCGCGCCGTTTTTTTTATGCCTTGCGGGAAGGTTCATTCCGCATTGGAAAGTGACGGTTAGCGGACCGCCTGCTCTGCGCTTGACAGTCAATTGAGCCCATCACAGAAAAAACGAGCCGACCCATTTCCGGAGCCGGCTCGAATTACCCGGTTAAATGCTAGACCATCGCCGTCAAGGCGCCACTGTGATGGTGACGGGTATCTCGTTGGTGAGTGATCCCGAGGTTCCGATCAACTCTATGGTTGTGGTCCCCGTAGGCGCACGCCTGGAGGCGCTCCAAGTGATGGTTACGGTCGTGCTCCCATTCGCTGGAGGCGTTACCGGATTGGCCGAAGCCGTCCCCGATACGCCACTGGGAAATTCATTGACGCTCAAGTCGACTGCTGAGTTGAAGCCGCCCTGGCTGGTAATGGTGAGTGTGGTCGAGACGCTGCCACGCTCGTCCACCGTAAATGAGGAAGGCGACAGAGACAGGGTGAAATTCTTCGTTGCTGACGAAGCATTGACTGTGAGCGCGATGGTGGCGCTGTGAGTGAGCGAGCCTGAGATGCCGGTGATCGTCACCGTGGCAGCTCCGGTGGTCGCGGTGGCGGAAGCGGTTAGCGTCAGAGTGGAGGTTACAGTTCCGTTCGCCGCCGGAGTTACTGGGTTGGTAGAGAACGCGGCCGTCACGCCGCTGGGCAAGCCAGAGGCGCTGAGAGTGGTTGCGGAACTGAAGCCGCCCGTGCTGGTGATGGTGATCGTGCTGGCTCCGCTGCTGCCCTGAGTCACAGTTAGAGAAGCTGGCGATGCGCTGATGGTGAAGTTCGGCGTCGCCGTGGCAGTCACCGTAAGGGCAAGCGCGGTGGTTGCGGTCAGGCTGCCGGAAGTTCCCGTGATGGTCACCGTGGAGCTTCCTGTAGTTGCCGTGGAACTCGCGGTCAGAGTCAGCACGCTGCTTCCGGTTGTTGGGTTCGTACCGAAAGCTGCGGTCACGCCACTCGGCAGACCCGAGGCAGCCAGAGTTACGCTGCCGGTGAATCCGCCTACGTCACTCACCGTGATCGTGCTGGTGCCGCTGCTGCCCTGCGTGATCGACAGGCTGCTCGGTGAGTCCGACAGCGTAAAGCTCGGCGTCGTAGACCCGGCCAACAGGTTAATGATCCCGGTCGTGTTCGGGCTGCCCCAGCCGGTGCACAGATCGAATCCGGTTATTCCCGAATAGGTGCCGCAACTGCCGCTGATGATGTCGTGGAAATAGGTGCCATAGCTTGAGGTCAGAGCCGCCGGGTAGATGATCGGATTGATATATCCGATCGTGTCCCCGTTGGTCGCAGCCTGTTGATTGGCCAGAGCCAGATAGCCGGCCCACATGGGCGCGGCAAAACTGGTTCCACCGTAGTCGTTCGCCGTGCAAGTGGTTTGGTCGGCGCACACGTAATAAGTAAAATTCGCGTTGCCCGCCACGTCTGGGCCATTCCGCAAGGTTGTGGATCCCTTGTTGGACGAGGTAATCACGCCCGAGAGCTTCTGCCAGGAAGGAATCGGGATGGAATCCGGGGAGATGCCGCCGCCGCTGTCTGCCCAGGCGGTTTCCGATTTCCAGGGGCCAGCCGCGCTGGAGGTTGTCAGGTCGGTGCCGCCGACCGAGACGATATTGGCATCGTCCGCCGGCCAAGCCTCATTCGACGAAGACCAAGCCGAACTGTCGCCAGACGCGGCAAAGAAGTTCTGGCCTTGCGCCGCCATCTGCTCAAAGTACGGATCCAGAGTGCTGGGGTCGGCCGGTGTCCAGCCCCACGAGCAACTGATTTGCTTGGACAACGGAGCGTCCGTAGTCGAGACCATGGCGCTGATGCAGGCAGTATCGCTGATAGTTCCCGATCCATTGGCTTTGACGCTGCCGCAGACATACATATACAGCATGGTCGAGCCTGGGGCCATGCCCATCGCCTGCGTCATGTCGAGGGTCTGCTCGGTATCGTCACATGCGCTGCTGCCGCTATCGACGCAGCTCGTGGCGTACCCGCCCGTGGAAATGAGGGTGGGAGTGTAAGGTTCCGTTTGTCCAACGTTTTTGTAATAGGTTGACAGATCGGCCAAATCGGTACCCGCGTATTCGAAAAGGGCGAGGTTCTGGCCGGAGCCGGTGAGGGCCGTTCCGCCGTAGTAGGCGGCGCGCATGTCGCTGCCCAAAAAGGAAGCCGAGGGGCCGGAGCCGGTGGTGGCATGAGCCACAACCTTGTCGGGATCGATCCCATGGGCCTTCGCGTAGTCGCTTTTCTTGACATACAACGGGTGCGGCCTGGAATCGTTGTCCAAACCGGTGATGTGCCAAAGCTGGAAGGGGAGGTCGACGGTGGGCTCGCGGTCCGCAGCAAAGAATGCGCGGTCTTCGGTGGGGTCGTGATAGGTCCCCATGGAAATATGGAAGGCCTTCTCAATGTTCGCCACCGTGCCGGTAAGTCTTAGATCCCTTTGCTCGCGGTTTCCGCTGATGATCTCAAAGCCGCTGGCTTTCGCGAAAGCAACCAGGGCGTCCCAATCTTCCTGGCTGGGGCCGAACCTCGCTGTAACTTCTTGCGGAGTAAGAAACTGGTGGTAGAAGGGGCTTGCAGGATCCTGGACTTCCTGCACGAAACTTTGCAGCCCTGCGCGATCGCGTAGTGGCAGAACCATGTCGAAGTGCAGGGTCTGCGTTGCAGGGAGTTTTCCGACGAACTGCGCCTGGCCATTGATAACCGCATCGCGGACATGGCGCGTCAATAGGGGCTGGGACTGAGCTTGTCCTGGGATTGTGAAGAACGAGAACACGATCGCGCAGAGAAGCGCGATCTGTACCGGCAGTGGGTAAGTATTTCTTTTCATTTTGTCCTCTTTTTGATTCGCAGATCTAACACGTTCGGCTGCTAAACCGGACCTTTCGACCAAGAACCGCGGCATCTTACCTCACATTTGATCGCGTCACTTGGACTTTCTAAAAAGTGTTACGGAAATGGAACGCCAGGACTCGAAGGGCCGCTAGGCCGTGACTACGGAATAGAGACTTTGATTGGTTGGAGGACGTTTTCGGAACACGACTTGTACCCCTTCGCGCCAGCGCTCGTCGATTCCCACGAACTGCCATTCGATTTCGGGCGAAAGGTAACGCAGCAATGTGTCCGTGGTGGGATGCACGTGGAACGCAGGCGCGACCAGAAGCAGCAGTGGCTTTTCGGAAGAGAGTTCGGTGCCGCCGAAATATCCGAAGCGGGTGAATTCGCCACGGGAGTTGTGCCATTCCACGCGCGACCAATAGTCCAGCCCTTGCAGCGGCAGATGGATATCTTCATCGGCCTTCAGTTCTACCACTGCCAGCCTTCCAGCAGTCGTGGCCGTAAGCACATCGATCATGGCGCGGTCGGAAGCAGAGAAGGCGGGGATCTGAGAATACTGCCATAAAGGATCGAGGCGCTCATCCACGACACTCACATCTCCCACGACCAGCGACTCCAGCCATCTTTCGGGACGAAGCCGCCACAACGGATGTTGCCGCGGACCGTAGGGATGGCGCACATCGCGTAAACAATGCGCCAGTTCAGTAAATTCGGATTCGTTGCCGGCTTCGAGAATCCTCTCCTCCGCACCCACGCCGAACACGATCTCCTGCGTGCTGCGAAATGATCCCGGAATACCGCCCAGCCGCGCCCGGGCAAATTCCAACCCCCGCCAGCGGAAAGCAATCTCCGCTGCCGACAGAACGCCGACCTCGCAGTTTGGCAAAATATCCCGCACTCGCGCGATTGACTCTTCGAAGCGCGCGCGCGCGGCCACTTCATCGGCGGCGTGAACTAGTCTGGTTGATACATTTCCCCGATCGGCGCAGTCGATCTCCACCAGTGCGTCGTGGCGTTCGTCCAGTTCAAAGAGCGACCACTTGGCCACATCGCGGTTCAGATTTGCCATCCGTTCTCGCACCAGCGCCGAGGTTTCATGCGGAACGAATAGTTTCAAGCCTTCCACCAGTACACTTGCTGCCTGCGCATTGCGGCAAACATCGAGCCACAAAATGCCGAAGGTCAGCGCGGCGTCGATGGACGACTGCGTCTCCTGGGCGTTCACTCCAAGTAAAGCAAAGGCAGAGCGTCCCCGGCGCATCAGGCCCCGCGCATACACCGGCCCAAATGATTTTTCCAGATCGACGCCGGTTGTGAGCTTCGTCACTGTGAACTCGGGAAAATGCCGGTCGAGCGTCCTCCGCAGCGTCTGTTCGTACGCGATCCGAGCCACTCGCCGGACGCTTGGCGAACGACGATCGCGTTCGCGGCAAATCTCGAGTTTGGATGGGCGCGCCTGGCCCAGTCGCTGGACCGCAAGCCGCAACGTGCCATTCTTGACTTCCGCTTCCAGCACACGGCGCACGGAATTCCGCTCGGCCGACCACAGATGGAGCAGGCACCGGTTGGATTCGCCCGAAATTGAGTATTTGCTTTGCGCCAGATCAAACGCCACAGCGCCATTTTCCAGCACGATCGCGCCGGCGGCCTCGCTGAGAAAATCCTGCACGGTGCGCGTCAATGCTTGTGGCGTCACGGTTGGCATTTGGCGTTGCTCTTGCAAGATTGCTCGGCTCGATTGTGCAACCGGGTCAAGCCGCTCGTCTGTGACATGTGACCATGGTCACACTTCGCCTGTGAATGTTTTCGTCATCCGATCCCATTTGCATGTGGGATAATGGCTTTACCCTCTCAACTGAGTCCGCGTTCGGCATCGGGGCATCTAAATTTTTGTGAGTAAAAGCTTGGACAAACAACCTCTCTTGGATAAACAGCGTTTCTTCTTCGACCACTACGGAGTTACGGAAAACGATCTGGAACATTACCTTGCGGCCGCGCTTTCAGCCGGCGGCGACTACGCCGATCTTTATTTTGAATATCTCTCTTCCACGTCTCTGATGGTGGATGAGTCGATGGTGAAATCGGCTTCGCAGGGAATTTCCGCGGGATGCGGCGTGCGCGTGGTTTCTGGCGAACGCACCGGATACGCTTATACCGATGATCTTTCCTCTAGCCGCATTCTGCACGCGGCCCGCACCGCGGCATTGATTGCCAGCGCCCCGGCGAAAACTCCGGTGGCTGGATTCCAGAAAACTGCAGCCCGCAGTTTGTATCCCGTGACTCTGCCCTCGGTTGACGCCGAGATTAGCGCGAAAGTCGAATTGGTAATTCGAGCCGACAAAGCTGCGCGTGCGTATGATCCGCGCATTCAGGAAGTTCGCGCCAGCTATTCCGACGAACTGCGCAATATTCTTGTAGTCGCATCTGACGGAACCTTTGCGGAAGATTCCCAGCCGCTGGCTCGCATGAATGTCTCCTGCATCGCAAAAACCGAAAACAACTCCGCTCGCGGCGGCTCCGGCGGTGGCGGACGCGTGGCTCTCGATTTTTTCTTCGGCGATAAAAATCCCGAATTTTTTGCAAAGGAAGCGGCTCGGCAGGCGATCCTGCAACTCGACGCCCGCGAGGCTCCTGCCGGCGACATGGAAGTGGTACTCGGTCCCGGATGGCCTGGCGTATTGCTTCACGAAGCGGTCGGACACGGTCTGGAAGCTGATTTCAATCGGAAGAAAACTTCGGCATTCGCCGGTCTCATTGGAAAACGTGTTGCCAGCGAAGGCTGCACCGTCATCGACAATGGAACTATGCCGTGGCGTCGCGGTTCGCTGAACGTAGACGACGAAGGAGAACCCACGCAGGAAACCGTGCTGATCGAAAAGGGGATCCTGAAGGGCTACCTGAGCGACAAGCTTTCGGCGCGCCTGATGGGCATCGCCGACACCGGCAACGGACGCCGCGAAAGCTACGAACACATCCCCATGCCGCGCATGACCAACACCTACATGCTCGCCGGCCAGGACAATCCCGAAGATATTATCCGTTCCGTAAAGCGCGGCATCTACGCGGTCAATTTTGGTGGAGGCCAGGTTGATATCACCAATGGCAAATTCGTGTTCGGAGCCTCGGAAGCCTACATGATCGAAGACGGCCAGATCACCGCGCCCATCAAAGGCGCAACGCTGATCGGCAACGGCCCCGATGTTTTGACGCGAGTCTCAATGGTTGGGAACGATCTGAAACTAGACGAAGGCGTTGGCACCTGCGGCAAAGACGGACAAGCTGTGCCGGTGGGCGTAGGGATTCCGACAATTAAGATCGATCGTCTCACGGTGGGCGGCACCGCGAAGAAAGATCCCGGCGGCTTTATGCAGTAAGATCGCAATTACCACAGAGACACAGAGGAATTCTCAAATTCAGGTTTCGATTTACCCAGTGTTCCCCCGTGTCCCCTGTGTTAAAGAATTTTCCTTATGCTCTCAACCCAACTAGAAACCTCAAGCCCGAAACTAGAAACTGACCTCCGCAATCTAGCCCAGGACATCGTTCGCCGTGCCATGAACGGCGGCGCCACCGCTGCCGAATGTGTCGTCCGCGAAGGCGACGAATTCTCCACGCTCGTCCGCCTCGGCCAGGTCGAAACTCTCAAGGAGTCCGGATCGCGATCCATCGGCGTACGCGTCTTCAACGGCCAGCGAGCGGCCAGCACTTACTCCAGTGATTTCTCCCGCGAGAGCCTCGACCGCATGGTCAAGTCCGCGCTGGAGCTTTCGAAGATCACTTCGGAAGACCCCTTCGGCGGAATCCCCGAAGCTTCGCAGCTCGGCTCGCTCACCGGCGACCTCGATCTCTATCACGAGGATGTTTATTCTCTTCCAGGACCAGATCGTATCGAATACGCGCGGCGCGCGGAAAAGGCCGCGCTCGATTTCGATCCCCGCATTAAGAATTCAGAAGGCGGATCGTTTGACGCCGCTACTGGGCACAAAGTTCTGGCAAACTCGCACGGATTCGTCGGCGAATACCGGCGCTCTTATTGCTCCATGGCTGCCGTGCCCATCGCTCAGACGGAAGACGGTGGTATGCAGCGCGATTACTGGTTCTCGGTGGCGCGCACGCTGAGCAAGCTGGAATCACCGGAACAGGTAGGGAGAGTCGCGGCTGAGCGAACGCTGCGCCGTTTGGGCGCGCGCAAGGCAAAGACCGCGCAAGTGCCGATCATCTTCGATCCCATGGTGGCAACATCAATCCTGGAACATATTTTCGAAGGGATTAATGGCGATTCGGTTTATCGTGGCGCTTCGTTTCTCGCCGGCAAGCTGGGACAGAAAGTTGCTGGCGGCAACGTCACCATCATCGACGATGGCACCATTCCCGGCGGTTTTGGTACCAGCCCATTCGATGGCGAAGGCGTGCCCACCCGGCGCACTACAGTCATTGAGAAGGGTGTGCTGAGCTCTTATCTTCTAAATACATACACCGCGAAAAAGCTGGGATTGAAGACTACCGGCAATGCCTCCCGCGGACTGGCAGGGACGCCGGGCATCGGCCCGGGTAACTACTTCCTGCAGCCGGGGATGCGAACTCCAAAGGAATTGATTTCTGGCATCAAAGAAGGTCTTTATGTAACGGAATTTCTCGGCCATGGCGCGAACCTGGTGACTGGCGATTATTCCCGCGGCGCTTCGGGCTTGTGGATTTCCGGCGGGGAGTTTGCATATCCAGTGGAAGAAATCACGGTTGCGGGAAATCTGAAGGAGATGTTTTTCAACATCTCAGAGATCGCGAGCGACCTCGAGTTCCGCGGCTCCGTGGCTTCGCCCACGTTACGCATTGACGGCCTCACAGTCGGCGGCGAATAATCGGGGCTTTATAGTCAAAATATGAAATTCGCCAAGATCGTATTTTGGGTCGCTGGCATTTGGGGCGTCTTAGTCCTCACTCCGCTGTATTTCATGTTTAACCTGATCGGGCGCCAAGACCCTCCGCCCATTACCCATCCTGCGTTTTACTACGGCTTCGTCAGCGTGGGCTTGGCATTTCAGTTCGTCTTCTTCGTGCTTGCCACAGACCCAGTGCGCTTTCGGCCGATGATGATTCCTTCGATGATCGAGAAATTTGGCGGAGGGATTTCTTTTGTCGCGCTCTATCTGCAGCACCGCCTAAAACCCGGAGACCTGTTCCTGGGTTGCGTCGATCTTTTCTTCAGCGTGTTATTTCTGGCTGCGTTCCTGAGGACTGGCAACTAGCGTCCAGAGTACAATCGAGTTGCATGGGCGGCCTGATCCAGCCAAGTCCGGTAGCCGAAGAGCCTGATTCCAGCCGGCGGACGATTGCCATCGCCGTTGCAGTCGTCATCCTGATCGCCGTTGTGGGCGCGTTTCTTCTGCGAGGTCAACCGAAAGGTGCGTCGGGACCTCCTCCTTACGCCGCAAATCTTAAACTTTCCGATTTCAAGATGAGCGCGGCCGAGAATTTCGTTGGCGCCACTGTCAGCTACGTTGACGGAACCGTCACTAACACCGGCGATAAAACAGTCACGCACGTAATGGTCGATGTGAACTTCAAAGATGACATGGGGCAAACCGTACAGCGGGAAGAGATTCCGTTGCAGGTATTGAAGACGACAGGCCCGTATCCTGAAGCCGTGGATTTCCGAGTCTTGCCGCTTCCTCCCGGACAAAGCCAAACTTTTCGCCTGACGTTTGAAGCCATTTCTGCGCAGTGGAACCATCAGTATCCTGACATCCAGGTCACCGACGTTGCCGTGAAATGAATAGGCGAGCTGCTTGGTTCCAATTCTTGATTTCCAATTGCCAACTTCCGATTGCCGATTTAAGAACTTTGTTAGCAGTTTGAAGCGTCCGAAAAATTGGCACTCGGAAATTGGAAATTGACAATCGGTACAATGACTTCATGGCCGATGCAAAACCATTCCGCCTGACGGAGTCGGTAAAAGCTGCGGGTTGAGCGTCCAAGCTGAGTCCGGCGGCGCTGGACACGGTGCTTGGGAAATTAGCCCGGCAACACGACCCCAATGTTCTGGTCGGCTTCGACCATGCCGACGACGCCGGAGTGTATCAAATCGCGCCCGATCAGGCGCTGGTCCAAACGGTCGATTTTTTTACTCCAATCGTCGATGATCCCTATGTCTTCGGGCAGATAGCCGCGACGAACGCTCTCAGTGACATCTACGCTATGGGCGGCCGTCCGCTTACTTCGCTGGCGCTGGTCTGCTTTCCTGACAAAGCGGACTTGGCAATACTCGAGCGCATCCTCGCCGGCGGCCTATCGAAAATGATCGAGGCGGGATGCACGGTAATCGGTGGGCATAGCATTCGTGACGAAGAACTCAAGTTCGGCTATTCCGTTACCGGACTCGTCCATCCCAAGAAAGTTCTCGCCAATAGTGGAGCGCAGCCCGGCGACGCTCTTATCCTGACGAAAGCGCTGGGTACGGGAGTGATTTCCACTGCGATCAAAAAAGGACTGGCCGAGCAAGCCTGGATCGACGCCGCGGTTCGATCGATGACGACGCTAAACAAGCAGGGTGCGGACCTTATTAGCAATCGCGAATATCGCGTGCACGGCATGACCGATGTTACTGGCTTCGGCCTGATTGGCCATGCGCGCGAAATGGCTTTGGCCAGCAATGTGGCATTACAATTCTTTTCGAAAGATATTCCAGCTCTGCCTGGCGCTCTAGATTGCATTCGAGCAGGTCATATTCCCGGCGGCCTCAAAAATAATCGCGACTTCGCCGAATGCGTGGTCAGCTACCAATCCTCGATTGCCGACGACCTTAAGACTTTGCTATTTGATCCTCAAACCGCTGGCGGCCTTCTCATTTCCGTGGCCGAAGACGATTGTGAGGAGCTTGTCGTCGAACTTCAGTCCGCTGGGGTTCCGGCGCATCGTATCGGCAAGGTAACTGAATCCCAGAAGCCGCTGATCCGCATCTACTAAGTAGCCATCTTCATAGATCCGGCCAGTTTTTCGGAGAGGAATTCTTATGCAATTTCGCGAACTTGGACGCAGCGGTCTCAAAGTCTCTGCCCTCGGCTTGGGCTGCATGGGCATGTCGGAGTTTTACAGCGGACGCGACGACAACGAATCTATCGCCACCATTCACCGTGCTCTCGAACTGGGAATCACCTTTCTCGACACTGCGGATGTTTACGGTCCGTACAAGAATGAGGAGCTAGTCGGACGCGCGATCAAAGGCAAACGCGACAAGATAGTGTTGGCGACGAAATTCGGCATTGTGCGCGATCCTGCTAATCCGCAAAACCGCGGGGTGAATGGCAAAGCGGATTATGTTCGCCGATCCTGCGAAGCCAGTTTGAAGCGATTGGGAGTCGAGGTCATCGATCTCTACTATCAGCATCGCGTCGATCCTGCCACGCCCATCGAAGAAACCGTGGGAGCCATGGCGCGACTCGTACAGGAAGGGAAAATCCGCCACGTCGGGCTGTCCGAAGCCTCGCCGCAGACACTGCGCCGTGCCGTAAAAGTACATCCGATCACCGCTCTGCAGACCGAGTATTCCCTCTGGAGCCGTGAGCCGGAGGAGGAAATCCTCGCATCTTGCCGCGAGTTAGGCGTTGGCTTCGTCGCGTACAGTCCACTGGGGCGCGGCTTCCTGACTGGCCAGTTCACGCGCTTCGAAGACTTTCCTGAAGACGACTACCGCAGATTTTCTCCGCGATTTCAGGGAGAGAACTTTCAGAAGAATCTGGATCTGGTGCGTAGGGTCGAGGAAATTGCGCACGAGAAGCACTGCGCTCCCGCGCAACTGGCGCTGGCCTGGGTGCTCGCTCAGGACAAAAACATTGTGCCTATCCCAGGCACAAAGCGGCGCAAGTATCTGGAGGAGAATGTTGGGTCTCTCGATGTGAACCTCAGCAAAGAAGACTTACAGCGAATCGAGGAGATCTTCCCCGCTGACGCGGCCTCCGGCTCTCGCTATCCGGAGCACATGATGAACCTGGTGAACCAATAATTCACAACCGATATAAATAATTTGGGCGGCCGAGAGGCCGCCCCAAAAAAGAAATATCAACAAGCAGCTAAATTAAGCTCGCGCCGGGCTTTCCCCGCCCTTTGCGATTCCACGTCCTGGCTCAGGCTTCAGTACCTGCTGCACTCCGCCATCGTCAGGTTTTGAGGGCAACTTCATCGGTGGCAGTTCTTTGCCCTCGACCAGCAGCATTACTTCAGAAGCATCCAGAACTTCGCGCTCGAGCAGCGCCATTGCGATCTTCTGCAGCGTATCAGGATTCCCCTGCAGGATACCCTTTGCCGTCTCGTAACCGTAATTCACCAGTTTTCGGACTTCGCCATCGATCTTGATGGCAGTGTCTTCACTATAGTCGCGGTGCTGGCTGATTTCGCGGCCCAGGAAAATCTGCTCTTCTTTCTTGCCGAAGGTCAGCGGTCCAAGATCGCTCATGCCCCACTCGCACACCATCTTGCGCGCCATTTCCGTGGCCCGCTCAATGTCGTTCCCTGCGCCCGTGCTCATCTGGTTGAGGAAGAGTTCCTCGGCCAAGCGTCCGCCCATCAGAATCGCCAGATCGGTTTTTAAATATTCCCGCGTGTAATTATGGCGGTCATCGATCGGCAATTGCATGGTCACGCCCAATGCCATACCGCGCGGGATGATCGTGACTTTATGCACCGGATCGGAGCCCGGAAGCTTCGCCGCAACCAGCGCGTGTCCGGCTTCGTGGTAGGCCGTCACTTTCTTTTCCTCGTCGGAAAGAATCAGCGACTTGCGCTCCACGCCCATCAGAACTTTATCTTTGGCGACTTCAAAATCGAACATCAGCACGGCCTTGCGATTCTGCCGAGCTGCAGCCAAAGCCGCCTCATTGACCATATTGGCCAAGTCCGCGCCGGAAAATCCCGGTGTGCCGCGTGCCAGCACCTGGAGATCGACATCCTCGGCCAGAGGAATTTTGCGAGTGTGAACGCGCAAAATCTCTTCGCGGCCGCGAACATCCGGGCGGCTGACCACCACCCGACGGTCAAATCGTCCCGGCCGTAGCAATGCTGGATCCAGCACGTCAGGCCGATTCGTCGCTGCCATCAGGATGACGCCTTCGTTTGATTCGAAGCCGTCCATTTCAACTAATAATTGATTCAAAGTTTGCTCGCGCTCATCGTGACCACCGCCCAGGCCTGCACCGCGGTGCCGTCCTACCGCATCAATTTCGTCGATGAAGATGATGCAGGGCGCATTCTTCTTTCCTTGTTCAAATAGATCCCGAACCCGGCTGGCACCTACGCCAACGAACATTTCTACGAAGTCCGAACCGGAGATAGAAAAGAAAGGAACGTTCGCTTCGCCGGCAACGGCCCGCGCCAAAAGGGTTTTGCCGGTGCCCGGAGGACCGACCAGCAATACGCCTTTAGGAATTCTTCCGCCAAGTTTCTGGAACTTTTGCGCTTCGCGCAGAAATTCAATAATCTCCCGCAACTCTTCCTTGGCCTCCTCTACCCCAGCCACGTCTTTGAACGTGACCTTCTTCTGCTGCATCGAGAGCAGGCGGGCTCGGCTCTTTCCAAACGACAAAGCTTTATTTCCGCCGGTCTGCATCTGGCGGATCATGAAAAACCACAACGCACCCAACAAGATCAGCGGTGCCCAGGTTCCCAGCAACTGCAGCGGCCAGCTTCCGCTGTTCACGTCCTTGATGTTTACCGATACGCCTTTGTCGTTGAGCGTCTTGAACATGTCGGGATAGTTCGCCGGCACAGTAGTGTGGAACGCGGAGCCATCGCGGGCCTTCCCATGCACCTGTTGGCCGTCTATGGTGACTTCATGGACGTTGCCCTGGTTCACGTCGTTCAAGAATTGCGTGAAATTGACTTCTTTATCTTTCTGTCCACCGCGTCCCTGTTGAATAACCTCCCACAACAGTAAGGCGGACAAACCAATCACCAACCAGAAAGCTACGGTTTTGACTGTTGAATTCACCAAGACACTCCTAAGAAACCGGGAACCGATTGATCGTACAAAGTCCCGAGGCTCCTGCCACTAAATTAGATGCCGTTCGGACAATTTGGATAAGAAAAATCCCTAAGAACCTTTATTCTACCTTTTCTGCGAGAAAAAGGCGCGCCAAGTTGGCCATGACTTAAGTCATCTGCGGGACCGGCGTCGCGGCCAGGTAGGGAATATTGCGGTTGGTTTGCTCCGCCGCGCCTAATCCGTAGCCGATGAGGAAGGCTTCATCCACCAGGAAGCCGAAATAATCGGGCTGCAACGCCACCCGTCGAGCCGACTGGCGATCCAAAAGGGTAACTAGCTTTACGGAAGCGGCCCCGCGCGCTCGCAAGTCGTTCATGAGGAACTCGCTGGTCACGCCCGAATGCACCAGTCCCTCGACCAGTAACACATGCTGACCGCGAATATCCGGCTCGTGGCTGAAGAAAATCTCCACGATCTCTCCCGCCTGTTTTCCCGGCTGCTTACTATATTTTGGCTTAATGAACTGGCAGATCACGGGAACGTCCAAGGCTCGAACCAGATCCGCCATAAACATAAAGGCATTCTCCAGAACGGCCAAAGCCTGAATCGTCTGCCCTCGATAGTCGTCGGAGATGTGGCGACCTAATTCCTTGACGCGTTTCTGAATCTGCTCGGACGCAATAACTTGGCGAAGTGGCTCCGCTCTCAGACCATCCATGAAGTGGCTTGCCTCCGGATCGTAAACTCCACAGTGCTCCCGGCCCAGATTATTCTCATGATCATTATCTTCGGCCAGATTTCAGATTGTATCGTCGTCAAGCGCCCCCGGGGTCTCTCGGATCAATACGGCTTCTCGCCCGGCTTCGGCGCGCCACCGGGCAGGAACCGGAAAGCCGCGCATCCACACAATCTCGTCCCCACTCACCGCGACCGGCCACAACCTGCGCTTTGGCTGCGCGACGTGTTGTTCCTGCAGCAACTCTTTCACCTTCTTCGGAGCCTTCGTGTGAGCTGGCCAGAAACGGTCGCCGGCGCGCCAGTTCCGCACCGTTAGCCGCTCCGCCAGTAAATCCGCACGAAGAAGTTGCTCGGAATTATACTCCGGCAACCAGTCGCCCGGAGCGATGCGCAACGCTTCGATTACTCCCTCCACCTCGGGAACCATAACGCGTCCCGGCACCGACAGCGGATATTCGTACTCGGCTAGAGGCTGGTTCTGCCGGAGATCTGGCGTAACGAATACGATTGCCTCCGGTTCGCGAACGATTTTCCAGCCGAGCGGAAGCGACAATTCTTTTCCCGCTGGCCCCTCTTCCGCCGCGAAGCGAAGGATCTCCTCGATGTGTTTGAACTCCAGCGGAATCTGCGCCTGGTCACCCATTGCTTTCAATACTCGTCGTTGCACAGCCTTCGGCTCGGTCAGCAGCCACGGCCTGCTTAGAGAAGCATTCATTACCGGCGTTTCCGATTCCTCAATTCGTCTTAATAATTCGGGATCAGTGCTGGGTTGCGAACGGCTGATCTGAACGAGGGATTCTGTACCACCAAACCCCGGCAGCCCGCGCGTCCACTCCGGCTCCGACCATTGCACTACTGTCCCCAACCAGCCCGAGATTTCATTCTCCCAGTAATCTTCCTCATCGCGGGCAATCGCAGCCAACTCGACAAAACGCTCGGTCACTGCGGGGTTGAACTCGCGTTCCAGCAACGGCATTACCAACTTGCGCACGCGATTTCGGGTGAACTTGAAATCGGCGTTGGTGAGATCTTCACGCCAAGGCTGCTTCAAATCAGCGAGGTATTGCTGTAGCTCGCGCCGTCGAATATTGAGCAACGGGCGAATAATTTCGCCATGCCCTTCACCGTCGTGATGCTCGATCAGGATCCGCGGATAGATTCCGCCTAACCCTCGCATCCCCGTGCCGCGAATCAACCGCATCAACACCGTCTCGGCCTGGTCATTGAGCGTGTGTCCGGTGGCGATCTTGTTCAGGGTCGCGTGCAACGACCGGGGAACAATTGGGCCCGGGAAGGGCACGGCTTGAGCCGTGCCGATCAGCGTGCCTGAAGACTCCGGCTTTAGCCCCTGGAAGCTTTTGGGTGGCGCAGCGCTTTCAGCGCTGCGATCAGAAGACTGTAGATTTTGGGCTTTAGCCCCTGAGGTGCTTACATCTTCCGATCCATCTTCTGATCCAAGCAGCTCTCCAAAGAATCCATACCGCAACTCCCGGGCAGCGGCTTCTAGGCCGGAATGCTCTTCAGCAGCCAGCTGTGCCGCATCGCCGCTTGCGGAATAAAACTCCAACCCATGCTCGCGAGCCAGTTCCGCTACGAACTGCTGATCCACATCCGACTCCAGGCCGCGTAATTGGTGATTGAAGTGAACCACAGAAACGACGATTCCGAGTTCGTTCCGCAATTCGAGCAGCAATCGCAGTAGTGCGACCGAATCGATGCCACCTGAGACCGCGACCCCAACGCGATCTCCCGGCCGCAGCAACTCCTCCCGGCGGATATCTTCCAACACGCGTTCTGCCAATAAGTGCACGGGAACATGGTACATCGGCAGCGGCGCACGGCAGCCTCGTCCGGTTCAAGGTGGACATTTTTCTGCGTTATCATCCGAGAACATGATCTCCGATCTGCACACTGAGCGCTTGTGGCTGCGGCCATTGGAGCTTGCGGATGCCGAGCAGGCGCAGCTACTGTTTCCGCACTGGGAGATCGTTCGCTATCTTTCGAATGTTGTTCCCTGGCCCTATCCGCCGGTCTATCGCGATTTCGCTCTCCCCGCCATGGCTCGCGGGGACGAATGGCATTGGGCCTTACGGTTGAAGTCCGAGCCAGATCGTATGATTGGCAGCATATCGTTAATAAAAGGAAAAAGATATCAATCGTGGATTCTGGCTTGGCCTGCCCTGGCACGGACAAGGCCTCATGACCGAAGCCTGCGAAGCTGCTACAGATTACTGGTTCAATACTCTTAGATTCCCTGTGTTGCGGGCGCCGAAAGCGGTCGTTAATACTCCGTCGCGCCGGATACCAGAGAAGAGCGGCATGCGCAGGGTTGCGGTCGAAGAGCGTGATTATGTCTCCGGACGCCAGCCCACGGAAGTCTGGGAAATCACCGCCGAAGAGTGGAATGCTCGCAGGCGTTGACTAAGTGGCGAGCAATACGGCGCCAGAGCAAAGGGTTCTATAGGCTCGGGCTCTTCTCCGTAATCAGCTTCTCGATCTTCTCCACGAACTCGCTCGCCGCCATGTCCTCAGTCTTCTCTTTCCCGCGAGTGCGCACATTCACTTTCCCGGCCTCAGCCTCTTTATCTCCGACTACCAGCAAGAACGGCACCTTCTGCATGGCATGCTCGCGGATCTTGGCGTTCATTTTTTCGTTGCGCGCATCTACCTCCACGCGCACGTCGATTGCCTTGAGCTGATCCGCAACTTTGTTCGCGTAGTCCGCGTGCCGCTCGCTGATGGGAATCATCGCCACCTGCACCGGTGACAGCCAAACCGGGAACGCGCCCGTGTAGTGTTCAATCAGCACTCCGAAGAATCGCTCGATCGATCCGAACAACGCACGGTGCACCATCACCGGCTGTTTGCGTGAGCCGTCTTCGGCTACATACTCCAAACCAAAGCGCTGCGGCAGGTTGAAGTCGACCTGCACCGTCGAGAGCTGCCACAAGCGCCCGATGGCATCGACGAGCTTGATATCAATCTTTGGTCCGTAAAACGCAGCCTCGCCGGGCATGGTCTTGTACTCAATGTTCCGACCCTTTAACACTTTTTCGAGCGATTGGGTGGCGTGGATCCATTGCTCTTCGCTGCCCACGAAATTCCTGCGGTCGTTGGGATCCCACGTCGAAAGTTCAGTCTGGAAATTGTCGAAACCAAAATCCTTCAGCACATCCAGAGCGAAGTCGAGACAGCCGGTAATCTCGGCTTCGACCTGCTCCGGCGTGCAAAAAATGTGCGAGTCATCTTGCGTAAACCCGCGGACGCGCAATAGCCCATGCATCACTCCCGACCGCTCGTAGCGATAAACCGTTCCCAGTTCGCCCAGACGCACCGGCAGGTCGCGATACGATTTCAGCGAGTCTTTGTAAATCAGAATATGCCCCGGACAGTTCATCGGCTTCAGCCGGTACTCGGCATCATCGAGTTCCATGGCATCGAACATGTTCTGCGCGTAATAGCCCTCGTGTCCCGAGGTAAAGAACAGTTGCCGCCGCGCCACATGCGGCGTGTAAACCAGCGAGTAGCCGCGCTTCAGGTATTGCTCGCGCATCCAGTCTTCCATCTCTTTGCGGATAATTCCGCCCTTGGGATGCCAGAAAATTAGCCCCGGCCCCGCCAGTTCCTGGATGGAAAACAGATCGAGCTGCTTGCCCAGCACGCGATGGTCGCGTTTCTTCGCCTCTTCCAGTTGCTGCAGATGAGCATCGAGTTCTTTCTTCGAGAAAAACGAAGTCCCATAAATGCGCTGCAGTTGCTGATTCTTCTCGTCGCCCAGCCAATACGCTCCGGCAACGTTGAACAGCTTGAACGCCTTGATCTTCCCGGTCGATGGAATGTGCGGCCCGCGGCAGAAATCCGTAAACTTGCCAGTTCGATAAATCGAGATCTTTTCATCGGGCTTGGTGAATTGCTCGATGAAATGGCATTTCATGAAGTCGCCTTCTCTTTTGAACTCCGCCAGCCCCTGATCGCGAGGCAGAAATTCGCGCGCATAGGGGATATTCTGCTGCACCAACTCCTGCATCTTCTTCTCGATCTTTTCCAGATCTTCGGGCGTAAACGGAGTTGGCCTGTAAAAATCGTAGAAAAATCCGCTCTCGGTTGGCGGACCGTGACCGAGCTTGGTTTCAGGAAAAAGCTCGAGCACCGCCGCAGCCAGCAAGTGCGCAGACGAATGCCGGTAAACTTCCAGCGCCTCCGGATCCCTTTCAGTCAGCCAGCGGAGATCGGTATCCTTTTCCAGCGGCTTAGTGAGGTCAATCAGCGTAGGGCGGGCGCCCTCGCCCGCCTGATCGCCGTTGGAAGATATCTGGGCGACCAGCGCCGCATCCGCCAGCCGCGGGCTGATCGACTTTGCAATATCGAGCGCAGTCGTGCCCTTAGGAACATCCTTCACGCTTCCATCCGGAAGCCTCACATGAATACTGTCTGCCATAGAGTTGGGACCTGCAGGTGTTGGAATCTTCAGTTTATTGGAGGGATTCAGGAGGGTCAAACCGGGCTGGAACAAAGCCGGCGAAAGAAAGGCGGGCCAATCCACCCGCCTTCCGCATTATCGACGGCTCCTACGGCGCGACATCCTTTACATGTGTCGCAATGTACCAGATGTTCCCCAGCGGATCGGTGACCGCGCCATTCCGATCACCATAAGGCTGATCGGTCAGCTCATGCAGCGACTTCGCCCCTGCCGCCAGCGCACTGCGATAAACCGCATCGCAATCGGGCACGTACATATAGAACATCGAAGGCATGGGCTGGTAAGGCCCGTGCGCCTCGCCCATTTCAATGATCGAATCGTCGATGCGAACCTGCGCGTGGTGAACCACCCCATCAGGAGACGCATATTTCGCCAGCTCCTGTCCTCCAAAAGCGCGCTTCAGAAAGCTGATCGCAGGCTCGGCGCGCCGAGGATGCAGATACACATTCACGTTGTGCATCCCCTGCGGGATGTAGCTTTCGCCCTGATGCGTAGCGATATACCAGAAGTTTCCGAATGGATCTTTCACGCTGGCGCCGCGCTCGCCGTATTCGTGATCCTGCGGCGCGTTAATCGAAATCGCTCCCGCCTGCAGAGCTCTCTTATAAGCCGCATCTGTATCCTCCACATAGATGTGCAGCGCTGTAGTTTTCGGCTGCGCGGCGAACGGCTTGCCGGGAATACCACCACCCATCATCAGCATGGTGTCTCCAATGCGAACCTCGCCGTGAATTCCGCCGGCTCCCTCTCCGACCACACGCAACGTCACTTCCGCTCCAAGTGCGCTCTTCGCAAACTCCAGCATCGCGTCACCATCGGCTGTCACGATATAAGGCGTCACCCGATGGAAGCCACGCGGGACCGGATTCACGCCCGTACCCGGCATCCGTCCACCCTCGGGGCCAGTCGTCATCCCCTTCATGCGCCGGTGCATCTCTTCGACCGGCATCTCCTCCTTCACCGTGGACACACTCCACGTATATCCAAAAGGATCCTGAAGCGTTCCTTCGCGGCGTCCGTAAAATTGATCAGCGATAGGCCGAACGGTCTTGGCCCCTGCCTCAATCGCATGGGCAAAAAACTTGTCCACGTCAGGAACATTCAGCGCCATGATGACGGGTGAATTTCCCAGCGTCTCCGCGCTGAACCTTCCCCCCTCCGGCCACTCCTCGGTCAGCAGGATTGTCGACTCCCCGATCAGGACCTCGGCATGCGGGATGCTCCCTCCGGTTTCGAATCGCATTGTTTCTTTCGCGCCAAATGCCTGCTCGTAAAACTCAATAGCCTTGGCTGCATCTTTGAAAGTTAATCTGGGGCTGGCGCTCGCGTGAACAGACGCAACTGGTTCAGCAACGGTACTCATAGTCCTTCTCCCTTTCAGCAATTCAGATTTCAATCGTGCCTTGAAGCTTGCGCTCGGCAGATTGCGCAATTCTGCCGCGATGCGCACCAGTGGCTCGATTTCACTCTCAACTTTCGAGGCACGTCCGTCCGTTCGAGCCAGCATGGCTTCGACGGCCCGGTTCACTTGCTCGATTTTCTTTGCGTCGTTATTGCCTGGATTAAGAGAGCGCTTAGGCATCGGCACCCTCCATTCTGGCGCGGAGCGTCGTCAGCGCGCGAAACTGCAACTGCTTCACCGCGCCTTCCGTCTTGCAAATCTCCCGCGCCACTTCCTTTATGCTTTTCTGTTCCACAAATCGCAGCGCAACCACCCGCCGCTGCTCAGGAGGCAAACCATCGACCATGCGGAACAACATTGCCTTCCGTTCCACTTCTTCGAATTCCGCGCCCTTTGCCTGTATCGATTCGATCTGCTCCGGTTCGTCGGCCACTTGCTCGCGGTTCGATCTTTGCCAGCGGTCCGAAATCAAGTTGGCAGCAATGCGAAACAGCCAAGCCGCAAACGGAATCCCGCGCCACTCGAACTTCTGCAAATTAGCCAGAGCATGATGAAAAACCTCGGAGGTCAAATCCTCGGTTTCCGCACGATTCCCCACCCGCCGGACAACATACGCATACACCCGCTCGAAATGATTTTCGTAAAGCTCCGCAAAGCGCGCAGGATCCTTCTGCGCCGCCTCGACCAGAAGCCGCTCGTCCGCTTCTTTCTTAAGAGCCTTCAACGATTTCTCCGCGCGGAGTAGTCTTACACAGGGATAACGGAAGCCCAGAGGAAAAAGTTACGGTGAATTTCGGGGAAGTGGGATTGGCGGAGAGGGAGGGACCCACCGCCCAGGCCTAGCTTCGACAATGCTGTCTGTAGAGCGCAAGCGAAGGCAGTGTGATAGTTGGCAAAATATCGCCATAGCACTCAACGAAGGTCAATGAGTGTTAGCTCCCGTCCACTACGCTCACGGCTGTAAAGCAGGGAAAGCAGCTACAATCTTCAATCGAAAGGTGCTCCTATGACCATCCGTCTTTGCGCTGTGCTTTGTTTCGCTGCCGCTATCTCCCTAACTATGGCAGCACAGAACGAACCTGTACTGCTATCAGCAAACATACCAAGACATCCTCCACTGGCATGCCAAGCCCGCATAGCAGGACTCGTGAAGCTGACCTTTGTCCTCTCCGGGGGTGGTGGTGAACCGACGAACGTTGAGGTAATCTCTGGCCATCCTATGTTGAAGGATGCAGCAATCGAGAACGTGAAGACATGGAAGTTCAACAACTCCTACGCGGAAGGGAAATACCAAACAACGTTCGATTATCGCCTCCCCTCGTCCGGTCCGGAAAAGGTCACCTTTGAATCGTTCCACCGGGTCGAAGTTGCCACTTGCGTGCCAGTCCAGTGGCAACCGTGACTATCGTAAAATCGCGATTCCCGGCATCAACTAGTTTCGCGAGGACCTGCCCAAATAGCTAACTGTTGGGAAAACCGATCTCCCATAAATATGGTAATATGGGTTAGTGAAGACGACCTTTGAGATTCCGGATTTCCTCTTCCGCCGGGCAAAGTCGGTGGCTGCCGAGCGCGGCATTCCTCTGCGCCAGTTCGTGACAGAGGCGGTCCAGGAGAAGCTGAGAATCACACCTCAGGAAAAACCTTGGACGAAACATCTGGGCAAGCTCAAGCACCTTCGCAAAGATCGTAAGCAGATTGAGGAGCGGGTGGCAGAGGCTTTCGAGCAAGTCGATCGCGAACTCTGGCGCTGATCGAACACTTTGCTGAAGGCCCGAATGCCAGCGTCATCGTGGAAGAGCGGCGCTTCAGCGCCGCGTACAGCATCCAAAATCGACGCGCCTTTAGCCCCGTAGAAGACCAATGATTGTCGATACCAACGCCTTGTTCGCCGCCGCCGATGATGACCCGGCCGTCATCGCCATCCTCACCCGCGCCGACCAGATGGCGATTCCCGTAATCATCCTCGGCGAGTATCGCTA